>PLPI01000033.1 GCA_003159495.1 candidate division FCPU426 bacterium
GCCTTCCATCACGTCGCACTTCAACGTAAGTCCGGTGCCAAACACGTCGTTGCCCAGAATTCCTTCTCGCTCCGCATCGGCCACTGCCCGCTTCATGCGCTCCACCGCCAGTGGATACTCGGCGCGCACATACACGAAAGTCTGGTCGGCCCCGATAGCGCGGGCTGCAATCATCAGCCCCTCAATCACGCTGTGCGGATTGCCTTCCATCACTGAGCGGTTCATGAACGCGCCCGGATCGCCTTCGTCGGCGTTGCATATGACATATTTAATATCGTTCTTTTCTTTTCTTGTAAGCTCCCATTTCAGCCCTGTCGGGAACCCGGCGCCGCCGCGTCCGCGCAGCCCCGATGTTTTCATTTCAGCGATGACCTTTTCCCCATCAAGGACAAAAAGCGCCTTTTCCAGGGCCTTGTATCCGCCCCTCATAATGTATTCGTCAATGGATTCAGGGTCAAGGTAGCCGATGTTGCGCAGTACTATCTTGAACTGCTTGCTGGTGTTGTCCTTTTCCTTGACCGGAAGGAATTTATTGTCGTACGACAGGAGAAATTTTTCCAGCCTGCCGCCTTTCACGTGGGCGTCGATTATCGCTCCGGCGTCTTCGGCCTTGAACTTCGTATATATGGCTCCGTCCGGCATAACCCTTGCTATCGGCCCGTCTGTGGTGAAGCCTATGAATGGGCTCCTTATTACCTCAAAAGACCCCGTGAGGTTTTTTTCATTGATTAACTTTACAAAAGTATTGTAAACCGGCCTGTCCTTTGATGCGGCCGGCTCCCATACGAAAATATATTGTTTATTCACCTTATGCCTCCCGGTCATTGAATATATTCCTGCCCGTATCCTTGGACGGCATGAATATAACGTAATTGTTTAGTATGTTTTTCTTTATAATATGTTCTGATACAATTGAATGGGCCGCTTTCTCGTCCACATTTCCGTAAAGTATCTCGGGCATGCCTTCGATTTTCACCACCATATTCGGCTCGCAGAAGCACATTCCCAGACAACCGGTCTTTTTTAGCCTGACGCTCTCTTCAAGCCCGTTGTTTTTCAGTTCTTCCTGGAATATTTTATAAACCGCGTCGCCGCCGGCCGCTATGCCGCAGGTGCCCATCGATATCATGATTTCGCCCTTTGTGTCGGCCTTATAATTTTTCCTGAATTTTTCAAGGTCGCCTTTTTTCATCTTATCCATTTTTAAGCGCCTCCTCCTTTGTGTATTCTCCGAGTATCTTCGGCAGGTCGCTTTTCGCCACATTGCCGTGAGTCTTTCCGTTAATAAGCATTACCGGAGCAAGTCCGCAGCATCCCACACAGCGCACGATTTCCAGGGAGAACTTGCCGTCGTCGCTAGTTGTGTTTACGGCAACACCGAGAATATTCTCGATTTCCTCGATGATGTCATTGCCGCCCTTAAGGTAGCATGCCGTTCCCAGGCATACCTGTATCTGGTTCTTGCCGGGTTTTTTTAATTTAAAGAGGTGGTAAAAAGTTATTATTCCGTAAATCTTTGCAAGAGGTATCAACATCAGCCTTGATACCTCCATGGCCACTTTCCTGGGCACATATCCGTAAACTTCCTGGATCTTGTGCAGTACCATGATTTCATTACCCGGCTTGCCTTTCCATTCTTCCATGTAGTCAAGCAGGGGCTTTTCAAGCTGTATCTCTTGCTTTTCTAGCATCATTTGGCCATACCTCCGTATTTTTACTTATGTGATATTTTTCACATGTATTTAAATTAAAACAGAGAGCTGGTCTGAGCTCTCCAATTACATTTCAAAAATAAGGCTGTTAATTTTTAAAAATATACAACTTGGTTGAAATAATGTCAAGTTAAAAAATAATCGTATTTATTCTATAAAAATAATGTTAAAAAATACCCCGGTTATTTAATTGCTATTAAATTGATAGCAATTCAACAAATTGCTTGTGAAATAAATATTTTGAATAAAACCGGGCATCATAATATAGTCGGTAATTATTAGATTATAATCGTTTTTCTTTATTATTATACCTGTTAAAAACGCTCTTTTGTGTCATGCTGATATATTTTTTTTAAGGTATCTGTCGATAGCAGCCGCGGATTTTTTTCCGGCGCCCATTGCGGCAATAACCGTTGCCGCCCCCGTTGAAATGTCTCCGCCGGCAAAAATTCCAGGTATTGATGTTTCGCCCGTTTCAGGATCGGCTTCTATATAACCCCGCCGGTTTAATTTCAAACCCTTAACATTCGTGGTCAATAGTTCGTTTGCCTTTGTTCCGAGAGCGGGTATGACATTGTCCACTTCTATTGTAAATTCAGATCCGGCTATCGCCTTCACACTGCATCTGCCCGAAGCGTCCGGCTCGCACAGGGTCATTTTGACGCATTTAATTGCTGAAACAAAGCCGTTTTCGTCCGCTAAAACCTGAACCGGATTTGTAAGAAGATCCATGATAATACCCTCTTCTTTTGCGTGCTCGATTTCCTCGCGCCTGGCCGGCATTTCCTTGTCGGACCGCCTGTAAATAATATGAACCTCCTCCACGCCCTTGAACCTTTTCGAAACCCGCGCCGCGTCCATGGCGACGTTCCCGGCTCCGACAACCGCCACTTTTTTTCCAAGTTTTACGGGTGTGTCGTATTCGGGGAATTTGTACGCTTTCAAAAGGTTCATTCTGGTAAGGAATTCATTCGACGAATAAACCCCCTTATAATTTTCGCCGGGTATATTCATAAAAGAGGGCGTTCCCGCGCCTACGCCTATAAATACCGCGCTGAATCCATCGGCAAAAAGGTCGTCAATGGTGTACGATTTTCCAACCAGCACGTTCGTTTCTATTTCAACACCGAGCAGCTTTAAATATTCAACTTCCCTTTTTACTATCGCCTTTGGCAGCCTGAACTCCGGTATGCCGTAAACAAGCACACCGCCCGCAAGGTGAAGCGCCTCAAAAATGACGGCCTTATAACCGAGCTTTGCCAGTTCTCCCGCAACAGTCAGTCCAGCCGGTCCGGACCCCGCTATTGCCACTTTTATCTGCTTGCCGTCAGCGCCGGTTACCGGTTTAATTTTCGGCGCCTCTGTTTTTAAATTCGCCGCTTCCCAGTCCGCGGCGTATCTTTCAAGCGCGCCGATATTTATAGGCTGCCCCGTTTTTAACAGCACACACTTTGCCTCGCACTGCGTTTCCTGCGGACACACCCTTCCGCACACTGCCGGAAGGCTGTTTGACTGTTTTATTGTTTTTATCGCGCCGGCTTTGTCGCCCGCCGAGAGCTGCCTTATAAATTCCTTTATGTTTATGTTAACCGGACAGCCTTCGATACATGTCGGATTTTTGCACTGGAGGCACCTTGATGCCTCGTCAGCCGCCTCGCTGTCGTCATATCCGAAAGGCACTTCGTCAAAATTCTTTGTTCTCTCCGCGGCCGCCTGCTGGCGGACCTTAAGGCGTTCTTTTTTTGCCATGATGTTTACCTGCCTGCCAGATGTATTTTGCAGTGATCGAGCGATATTTTTTCCTCGGCTTTAAACGCCGAGAGCCTGCTTGTAAGTTCGTTAAAATCAACCAGGTGCCCGTCAAAGTCGGGGCCGTCAACACATGAAAATTTTACCTTATCGCCTATTGTGACCCTGCAGCCACCGCACATTCCCGTGCCGTCAAGCATGAGCGCGTTCAGGCTTACAATAGTTTTTATGCCAAGCTGTTTTGTGAGTTCCGATACGGCCTTCATCATTACCACGGGGCCGACCGCCACTACAAGGTCGATTTTTCCGCCTTTGTCATAAAGCGCCTTGAGCGCATCCGTAACAAGCCCTTTTGTGCCGCTGGAACCGTCATTTGTCGCAACAATTACCGCGTCGGATACCGATTTCATTTCCTTTTCAAGGATTGAAAGTTCGCTGGTCCTGAACCCTGTTATGGATGTGACCGAGTTGCCTGCATCCCGCAGTGCGCGCGCTATTGGAAATATGGCCGGCACGCCTACGCCGCCGCCGACGACCACGACATTCCCGTATTTTTCAATATGGAAATGGCGTCCCAGCGGCCCTGCTATCGAGTAAACAAAATCACCCTCGTTCATCATGCCGAGTTTTACAGTGGAAACCCCCACTTCCTGAAAAATAATATAAACCACGCCGCTCTCTTTATCCCAGTCATATATGGTAAGCGGAACCCTTTCACCCGTCTCGCCCGGGATAACTATGACAAAATTCCCGGCCTTCGCGTTTCTTACAACATGCGGCGCGAGTATGCCCATCAGTTTAATATCTTTTGTAAGCTGCCTCTTTAAGGTTATTTTATACATATCTTCTCCATTTTAGTTTTATACATTGTGCCGTTACAAAAATTCCGGCACAATGCAGTATTTAATTATGCCGCTGTCGGATGTCTATGCCATGAGTTTAGCGGACGGGACTTTTTTAAGACCCGGCGCCGCTAAAACCCTTATAATATCGGGCGGCCGTTACTTAAAAAAGGCCCGCCCGCTAAACTAAACCAGTTCGCCAACAGTATCATTATAAACTATTTTAGATAAAATATCCTCTTTTTGTGTATTCAGTATGGAGCAATTCATGCGACAGGTGCCCGAGGGGTTCCTTCAGGAACTCGTCATAAAGCGCCTTGACCTCCGGGTTTTCATGCGATTTGCGCAGCCCCTTCATGGAGTCCTCCGCATAGATTGAATCCGCCCTTTTCTGCCTTATCTCCCATGTCGTGGGTATCGGCTGCCCGCCGCCGCCGAGACAACCGCCCGGGCAAGTCATAACCTCTATAAAATGGTACGGCGACTGCCCTTTTTCAATCTGTTCCAGCAGGGTCCGCGCATTCTTCAGTGTGTGGGCAACGGCAACCCTTACCTTTGTGCCGTTCAAATCGAGTTCGGCCTCTTTTATTCCCTCAAAACCCCTGACAACCTTTAAATTTATATCGGCTAGAGGTTTTCCTGTGACGACTTCATAGGCCGTCCTGACTGCGGCTTCCATAACACCGCCTGTCGCCCCGAAAATTACCGCCGCTCCTGTTGATGAACCCAGCGGGCTGTCAAAATCCTCTTTGGGAAGCTGCGCAAACTGTATGCCCGCCTCCTTAAACATCCTTGCAAGCTCCCTGGTGGTCAGAACGCAATCCACATCATAGAATTTTTCGCCTTCCGTAAGGTTCATTTTTTTCTTCCAGTAATCATATGCCCCCATCATCTCTTCCCTTTTGGCCTCGTATTTTTTCGCCGTGCAGGGCATTATCGAAATAACGGAGATTTTTCTCGGATCAATGTGCATTTTTTCAGCGTAATAAGTCTTTGCCACGGCCCCGAACATCTGCTGCGGAGATTTGCATGTGGACAGATGGTCGACTTCACCGGGAAAAAAGTGCTCTATAAATTTTATCCAGCCCGGCGAGCATGAGGTTATCATCGGCAATACCCCGCCTTTTGTCAGCCTTTTAATAAGCTCGTGCCCTTCTTCCATTATGGTNNGCGGTCTGCACGAGCACAACCCGGTCCGGGTCCTGCAGTTCCTTCCAGACTTCATCGGTGTTGTCTTTTTCAACAATGGCGCCGGTCGGACAGACCAGCGCGCACTGTCCGCAGTTGGTGCATGCCACGTTTCCCAGCCCCTTATCCATGTAAGGGGCGACTTTACTTTTAATGCCGCGGTTGACAATATCAATGGCGTAAACCGTCTGGACATCAGCGCAGACATTTACGCATCTTTTGCATAAAATACATTTATTCGGATCCCTTGTTATTGAAAGTGATGTTTCATCAAGGGGCATCTCTTCTTTTGTCCTGCCAAAGCGGGTCTCTTTAATGCCCAGCTCGTAAGCCATGGCCTGAAGTTCACAGTTCTGGTTGCGAAGGCAGTTCAGGCAGTCGTTCGGGTGGTTGGCAAGTATGAGCTCAAGGTTCATTTTTCTTGCTTCCCTGACCCTGGCCGTATTTGTCGAAATTTCCATATTCTCGAACACCTCGGTAATGCATGAGCGTATCAGGGATTTCCCCCCCTTAACCTCGACAACGCATATACCGCACGAGGCGTTCTTTGATACGCCTTCCAGAAAACAAAGCGTGGGTATTTCAATACCGGCCGATTTGCACGCCTCAAGGATTGTGGAGCCTTTTTCAACCTGATAGGAAGTTTTGTTAATCTTTACATTTACGGGATTTTTTATCTCCATGTTGTTTTCTCCTTTTCCCTATTCTTCGCTGCCGGGGCGCACATCGCACCGCAGGCACCTTACTGATTCGCGCAGGGCCTGTTCGCCCGTGTAACCTGAAAGTATCTCCTGGAAATTTGTCACCCTTTCCTTTACGGGCAGTTTTTTCGGTTTTGTGTTCCTGCCGCCTTCGGGTTTTAAGGGCACCTCATCCTTGTATTCAAACTCCCTGAAAAGATTTGAAAACCTGCGTTCTTTCATAAGGGCAAGGTCAACCGCCTCGGCCGTCACTTTCGCGATTCCCATCGCTTCCGCCGCAGTGGCCGGCCCGGTCACGGCATCTCCAATGGCATAAAATTTTTCGTTTGAAGTAACATATGTAAAAGGATTTGTCTTTATTGTGCCGTCGCTGTTTGTATCCACGCCGATATCTTTTGCAAAAGCGGAGTCAACCTTTTCGCCGACAGCAAGAATAACAGTATCGCAATCGATTATCTCACACGCTCCGGTGCTGACGGGTTTGCGCCTTCCGGACCTGTCAACTGAGCCGAATTTCATTCTTTCAACCTCAAGCCCCTTGACGCGCCCCTTTGAATCGCCCATTATTCTTGACGGCCCGCACATTACGCGGAATTCAATCTTTTCCGCCTCGGCGTCCTCTATTTCATGGATATTTGCCGGCATTTCCGTCCTGTCCCTGCGGTAAACTATGGTGACCTGCGCGCCAAGCCTTAATGCAGTCCTGGCCGCGTCAATTGCCACGTTGCCCGCCCCGATGACCGCAATTTTTTTTCCTATTTTAAGTTTTTTACCCTTGGCATGGTCCTCAAGGAACTCATAGCCCGGATATATTCCCTTTAAGTCAGATCCGGGTATTTCAAGTTTCGCGTCTTTCTGGGCGCCGACTGAAATTATCACCGAATCATTTTCCATTGCCAGCGTCCTGTATGAAATATCCGTCCCCACCATGGTGTTCATAACAAATTTTACGCCCAGCTTTTTTATAAACTCTATCTCTTTTTCCAGAACGTCCTTTGGCAGCCTGTATGCCGGGATGCCGTAATAAANNAAAAGGATTCCGCCCGCCACTGAATGGGAATCATAAACCGTCACACTATGGCCAAGCCGCACAAGATAAAAAGCCGCCGTGAGCCCGGCCGGCCCAGCGCCTACTATGGCAATTTTTTTACCGGTGGCCGCCAATTTTTCTTTTATGAGCCTGTTGTAAATCTGTTTTTCCTTGCCCATCTTATATATGGTATCGGCGAGATACCTGTGAATTTCGCCCTGCGCCACAGATTCGTCTATGGTGTCCCTGCGGCATCTCATCTTGCAGTGAAAATGGCATATCCTGCCGAGGGTGCCCGGAAGCGGGTTGTCACGCAGTGTGGATTCAAAAGCGTCCTCAAGCCTGCCTTCCTTGAGCATCTGAAGATATCCCGGTATGTTCATATGCAGCGGGCATGAGTTCTCGCAAAGGGCCATAAAAAGATTCTCGCACACGCCGGCTTTGCATCGCTTCTCAATTATATGGGACTTGTACTCGTCCCTGAAATATTTAAGGGTGGTGAGCACCGGGTTCGCGCTTGTCTGTCCGAGGCCGCAAAGCGACGAGTCTTTTATGACCATCGCGAGTTTTTCAAGAGTCTCAATATCCCTGAGCGTGCCTTTGCCTTTTGTTATCCTGTTCAATATCTGAAGGGACTGTGAAAGCCCCTCCCTGCACGAGGTACATTTGCCGCACGACTCTGATGATGTGAACTCCACAAAATATCTGGCCACATCCACCATACAGTTATCCTGATCCATAACAACCATGCCGCCGGAGCCCATAATGGCTCCGAGAGCGTTAAGGGATTCATAATCCACGGGCGTGTTAAAGCTTTCCACCGGTATGCAGCCGCCAGACGGTCCGCCTGTCTGGACAGCGCGGATTTTCTTGTTTTTGCCGGCACCCTCTCCCATTTCATAAATAATTTTTTCAAGGGGTGTGCCGAGCGGAAGCTCGACAAGCCCCGTATTTTTTATTTTTCCGACAAGTGAAAATACCTTTGTGCCCGAAGAATTCTCGGTGCCGGTCTTCGCGAAGAATTCGCCGCCCCTGTTGATTATCAGCGGCACATTTTCCCAGGTTTCAACATTATTTATATTTGTGGGTTTTCCGTCTATGCCTTTCTGCGCCGGAAACGGCGGGCGCGGCATGGACCTGCCGGCCTTTCCCTCGATTGACGCCATGAGCGCCGTCTCTTCCCCGCACACGAACGCGCCGGCTCCCTCGACATAATCCAGGTCAAAACTGAAACCCGAACCGAAAATATCGTCCCCGAGAATTCCATGCTCTTTAGCCTGGACAATGGCCTTTTTAAGCCTTTCAACAGCGAGCGGATATTCGGCCCTGATATAAACTATGCCTTTTGACGCGCCCATGACAAAAGCGCCGATTATCATTCCCTCTATAAGGGCGTGCGGGTCGCTTTCAATCTCGTTCCTGTTCATGTACGCTCCAGGGTCGCCCTCGTCCGCGTTGCAGACCACATATTTCAGGTCGCCTTTCACATTTTTCATCAGTTCCCATTTTCTTCCCACAGGAAATCCCGCGCCGCCGCGGCCGCGCAGCTTTGACTTTTTCATTTCATCAAGCACGCTGTCCGGATTCATTGCGGTAAGGGCCTTAAACAGAGCCTGATAACCGCCGACAGCAATATATTCGTCAATGTCTTCGGGATTAATGAGCCCTGCGTCCCTGAGCACCATCTTTTTCTGCCCCTTAAAGAACGGTATCTCGTCCCACGCAGGCACCTGGGGCAATCCGGCGCCGTATTCAATATTTGATGTCAGGAAATCCCATTTTTCAATTTTGCACAATGCTTTCTTAACCGGCATGTTTCCTTTCATTAAAGCGTCGACAATGTATGCCGCGTCCTTTGACAATACCTTATTAAGAATAACCAGCGGCTTGCCCGGGATATAAACATTTACAAGCGGTTCGTTCGCGCAAAATCCGAAGCAACCCACCGTATTAAGGATTATATCCGCTTTTTTTGTTTTTATAACCCTGCCGAGGGCCATAAAAAGTTCGTCCGCGCCGTTGCCTATGCCGCATGTGCCCATTCCAACGGAAATCATGGGCCTATCGGGCATGATCTTTTTCATTGATTTTTTCTGCAAATTATTCAGGGACGCAAGGTCTGTTATTTTCATTTCTATTTCCTCCCTTTCAGCGTTTTATCAACCAGCCTGCGCAGCTGCGGCGGCGAAACATTGGAGTGAATCACCCCGTCTATTGATACCACGGGTGCCAGCGCGCACTGTCCGAAGCAGGCAACCGTCCTGATGGTAAATTTATTATCCGGAGTGGTGAACGAAGGTTCTCCGCCCTCGAGTTCCTTTGTCCCTCCGAACATGGCCGCAATGTCGTCAAGAAGCGATTTTGAACCTTTCGTGTGGCAGGCCGTACCCCTGCATACTATTATAGTATGGTCGCCCTGGGGTTTAAGGTTAAAAAAGGAATAAAATGTCACTATGCTATAAAGCCTTGAAAGCGGAACGTTCAGTTTTGATGAAATGTAATTGATGGTCTCCTCGGGAAGGTAATTGTGTTTATTCAATTTCTGCGCTTCTTCAAGGACCCCCAGCACCCTCCCCTGTTTGTTCTCGTAAGATTTGATGATTTCATCCAACTTTTTTGCGTCTGCCGGCATAACATTTACTGTGGGCATGTTTTGTCTCCCTTTCTTAATTTGTATTTAAATCATTATTTAATTTTCAATTATTACACGCGGCTTTCTTCACTTTTCAAATTGCAACCATTTTGATGTCATTTACCTCCTCATTCACAAAAGTTAGTGCATTTTTTCACAAGCTTAATCATAAGAAATAACTCAAACGTCAAAGCTATACTTTAAACCTCCATATATTCTTAACCAATAATTAAAGGCTAAAACACTGTTCTGATAATATTATTAAGAACATCCAAATTAAGCTTGTTCTACTATTTTTGTCAAAACATATTATATTAAATGAATTATTAAATGTCAATAAAGATTTTTTTCACAAGCGACTTTGGGTCGAAAATTAACATCTGTATATTTAGGACAAACAAGACTTAAGGTCATTCTGTTTGCGTAATATCGGGTTTCAGTCAAAAAGCATAGTTATTCATTTTTTGAGTTGTTTTAAGATTGGCAGAGTTTAAAAAATTTTCAAACTGCTTTAAACCGGAAACATTAAAGACCCGCTAGTGAAAATTTGCACTTGAAAATTATCTAAAAAATGTGATATACCGCGGGCTCTCACCCGCGATATTCGCATTTATGAAATAATTTGAATCCCCTTGATGTGAGTGCGTATATTTTTTTTATAAAATAGACGTTATTGTTATGTATTGATCGTTCCCAAAATCTCCGGCGCCTCCAGCCTTCGGACTGTATGTATAGTCAATTTTAAAATTGATACCGCCAATATCAAAGCTTGTGCCCAATCCTGCCGTCAAATAATCCTCTCCATAACCGTTTTCATAATCCCCCGCCATTATGGTAAGCATTGACCTGTATTCATACTTAAATCCGGCAGATACAATCCCCCTGTTAAAAATTAAGATATACCCCGTATCCGCGGAAACTGATAATTTGTTTTCGTTATCGTTCAGCAGCATGTAATTCGCGCCTGCGGTTATTCCGGAATCAATACGTTCATTGCCCAACCCGTAAGCGCCGCCATAAGATGATATCTCCCCGCCAAGCCCTTTCAATGCCAGGCCGAAAGAAAGGTTGTCATCAACAATATATATCATGCCCAGATCCGCCGACAAAAATGAAGCCGTGGTGCTGTATATATCGGACCATGCGTATTTCAAATCCGCGCCAAAACCAAGCTGGTCACCGTTCATAACCGAATAATTTATTAAAACCTCCTTATCATTGCGGTCAAGTTTCTGTCCATCAGCCGCCGGGTCGTCAAACTGCTGTTTCGAGTATATGTACGCCATGCCGAAACTTCCCGTGCCCTCAAACGGGACAAGCGCCGTAGTCTGCGTGGAACTAAGCTGAAACTCCGAACTGCTGCCGTATGAAAAAGCAAGGGACGCATCCTGAGCTTTATTTGTTGAAGCCGGATTAATATTAATATTGGAAATTGAACCGTAACCGGCGCATCCCGTTCCTCCCTGCCCCATGCCTGCCGCGTTAAGATTAAGCCTTAAAAAAGGAACTGTTGAATCCGCCATTAAAAAAACAGGTAAACAAAGAATTGCTAAAAGAATAGCTTTCTTCATATTTCCTCCTGATTCGTTTTTAATATTATAACAAAACAACCCATAAAAAGCCCCAAAAATCCAATAATGGCTCCATTAAAAAAAACATTGTTGTTGACAAAATGCTATAATATGCTATACTTTGCTATATGAAAAATATTATAAGGGAACTCGAAAAATACAGGCTTGAAAATAAGATTTCACAGCAGAAACTTGCGGGCGAACTCGATGTCGCATTCTGTACGGTCAACAGATGGTTCAAAAAAAGGAACGGCCCGAACCTCATACAACAATATCATATAAATAAATTACTCATTGCAAAAAGGAGGAAAATGCAAAATGAAGGTAAAAGAGAATGTACTGACTAAGATTTCGGAAACAGGCAACCGGGATGGCTATCAGCCGGGCAGAGAACACCTTGAATTGCTTTCCAGGTCCAAAGCTCTGGCTTCATTCGAGAAATCCGAATCGAAAAAATCACGCGGTTCGCTTGATTCACTGCTTGTAAAGCTTTATATGGCGCTGTAGGAACAAACAGGCAATTTAATAATGCGCCTTAAATGAAAAGATCCACGGGCTTTTATCAAAAGCCCGTGGATCTTTATCTTTTAATTGTTATTTAACTTATAAACCTGCACTCCCCCGGCAGGTTCCTGTGGTGCTTGATTTTCCTTATCTCAACATCAATGTCGAGCTTCAAATTTGATATTTCTATCGACAACGCCCTGACCTCTGAATACTCGCTTCCAAACATCTTGATTGTTTCGTCATAAAAGGCCTGCATCATCTTCCTGTCGGTGGTAAAACCCGGCCTTGAATGGGCGCACTCAAACGTCCCCGCATTTATCTGGTTCTCATCAATAAAATATTCCGTGTCGTTCAAAGCAAGCATATGAATAGGAGGCAGCGCCTCTATTTCCTTGAATTTTGACGAAATATTCCTGATAAAACCGTCGACAAGGTCGTTTCTTTTGGCCATCGAGTCCTTCCATTTTTCAATATTTTCATAAAGCGACGGAAAATGATTGTTCATGTCGGCATAAAGCTCCCTGTTTATCTTTTCCGGATGATACCAGATGTTATGCCAGTCATCCATTATATTGTATTCAAGCTCGTCAAAATGGCCCTCACGGCCGTGCCCCGGCTGTTTTTTCTTTTTTGTTCCCGTTCCCGCCGCGGCGCTCTTTGCGCCGGTAAGTATTAAAATGATGGCGATGCAGACGGCCACAGCTCCGGCTCCGCATCCAAGGACAATATATAATTTTGCGTCCGAATCTTTTTTAAATTTCTTCATATCAGCATCCATCTGCCCCGCCCTGGCGGTGAGTGAAACATTCTGGGCCGATAATTCAGTGATGCGGTCATTGGCGTCGTTGAGCTTTTGTGTCAAACCCGCCACGGTCTGTTTTGGCGTTCTTTTTGATTTTGCCTTTTTTGAATAAGCAGGCGCTGCGATAAAAAAAGTGATAATTAATAAAACTATCAGAAATTTGTTCTTATTCATTTCTCCTCCGGATAATATATTTTTATTTCCCTCACTGCCGCATCATTAATTAATTCCGTATTCTTTCATCTTTGATTTAAGCGTATTCCTGTTTATCCCGAGCTTCTGGGCTGTTTTCAGCTTGTTGTTGCCTGTATCGACAAGCATCTCCTCTATGAGCCATTTTTCAAGCTCGCCTATTACTTCCTTATATATCGTGCCGCTCGCCTTCTTTTTGGATTCAATTTTCATATAATTTTTTATATTAAAACCGTCGTCTTTGCTCTTTGCCGGATTTATAGCATCGGGGATAAGCGAACTGTCAATAAGGTTTCCCTTTGCCATTATAACCGCCCTTTCTATCACATTTTCAAGCTCCCTGATATTGCCGGGCCATTCATAATTCATGAATATCTCTTCGACGGCGCTGTCAATGGACGCAACCTGTTTTCCATAAAGTTCATTATACCGTTTTATAAAGAAATCCACAAGCAGGGGAATATCGTCTTTTCTTTCCCTCAAAGCCGGCATATGAAGCGTTATGACATTCAGCCTGAAGTAAAGGTCCGCCCTGAATTTCTTTTCATCGACCATTTTTTTCAGGTCCCTGTTCGTCGCGGCTATTATCCTTATATCGATCTTTGTGGATTTTTCTGAGCCAAGAGGCTCGATCTCTTTTTCCTGAAGGGCGCGCAGTATCTTTGACTGGAGCTGGAGCGGCATCTCGCCTATTTCATCAAGAAAAATAGTGCCCCTGTCGGCAAGCTCAAATTTCCCCTTTTTATTACCAATCGCCCCTGTAAACGCCCCTTTTTCATAGCCGAACAGCTCAGACTCCAGCAAATTTTCCGGAATGGCAGCGCTGTTCACGGATATAAATTTGTTTTCCCTTCTGTCGCTTAAGAAATGCACTATTTTTGCAATCATTTCCTTGCCCGTCCCGGTTTCTCCTGTTATAAGTACGGATGCCGTGGTGTTCGAGACTGTATTTATCTGCTCTAGTATCTTCCTTACCTGCTCGTTCTTGCCCACAATATTCCTGAAATTGTATTCTTTTTTAAGCTCCTTGCGCAGTTCTATATTTTCCGTGATGAGTTTCTGGGTCTCCTCCTGCTGCCTCTGGAAACTTTTTACCCTGTAGGCTATTAAAGACGCAAGTATTGTAACAGTATGAACCCCGTCCTGAAAATATTCCTTATCGTCAAATATTTTCTCAATCGAAAGCACACCCAGCACATTCGGGCCGGCTTTAATCGGAGCCGCTATCATTGAGTTTTTCTCAGGGCGCTGAATCTTCAGCCTGTTAAGGAAAAGCGGCTCTTTCGTAAGGTCCTCCACCGCCATTGTCTGTCCCTTCAAAACGGCATTGCCGATTATCCCCTCGCCGATTTTGTAAACGCCGTTTTTTATGGAATCCTCGCTTATTTTATATCCACTGTAGACTTTCAGTGAATTCGGGTTGTCCTTGTCAAAAAGCACTAGCATTCCGCGCGAAATGTTCATTTTTACCTTTAAAACTTCCATAACCTTGTTAAAAATGTCATTTAATGATTCTTCCTGCTCTATTATATGGAAAGTTTCAATTAAGATTTCCTGCGAATTTATTTTTGAACCAAGTTTTTCCTGTATGCTGTCTTTGGTTATTATCTGCGCTGAAAGTTCTGCTACCATAAGCAAAAAATCGAGGTCATCCTCGGTAAAAGCATTCACCCTGTTGGAATCGACGCTGATAACGCCTATAACCCTGTTTTCCGTCCTTATAGGCACCGCAAGTTCTGATAAAAGGTCCTCCCTGACTTTCACATAGATGGGATCCTGCCTGGTATTGTTGACAAGTTTTGGATTGCCCGTCATGGCTACCCAGCCTGTAATACCCTCGCCGGGTTTTAGCCTGGTTGCTTCCGCAGTCTTTGCCGGAAGATTTTTATACGCGACTATATCCAGCAGTTTGTCTGTTTCATTTACAAGCATTACACTGCCGGTCTTAGCGCCTGTTAATTCAAGGCAGCGCTCAAGTATCAGGGTTAAAAGCGCCTTTGTTGAATGCGGTTTGTTCATTTCCATTGATATATAATGGACAAGTTTCAGTTTTTTGAGCTTGCTGTCATAATCCGTGAAATTTGTAGAAATTTCCGCCTGCTCTTCTTTCTTTTGCACCCTGTCCTCCGTATAATTAAGCATAATGCATGCCAGAATTGGTTATAATTTAATCACGTGCGTATTATATAACTATCTTAATTTATGTCAATCTAAAATTAAAACTTGTATAACTTTTGACCATTTTTCATTTTTTTATGCACTAATATTAACCACGAAAAATGATAAATAGCCTTATTTTTAAAGGTTATTATATGGCACAATTTTTGCTAATATGTTACCATCTATATGCCTGTTTACAGGTAAAAGAGGAATGAGCCGGTTAACGAAGTTGAAGGGACTGCGGTAATCTATACTCATATCCCCTAAAATCCGAAAGGAGTGTTAAATTTATGTCTAATCCGGTAATTAATGTTGCAGAAATTTTCGGTTCCAATGTTTTCAGCGACAAAGTAATGAAAGAAAGGCTTCCCAAGGCGGTTTACAAATCATTCAAAAAATCCATCGACGAGGGCAAGCAGCTGACAATGGATGTGGCAAATGTAATCGCCAATTCAATGAAGGACTGGGCCATTGAAAAAGGCGCAACCCACTACACCCACTGGTTCCAGCCTTTGACCGGCATCACAGCCGAGAAACACGACGCGTTCATTTCGCCTGTCGGAGACGGAGAGATCGTACTCGAATTCTCGGGCAAACAGCTCATCCAGGGTGAACCCGACGCTTCATCTTTCCCGTCAGGCGGGCTTCGCGCGACATTTGAAGCGCGTGGATACACGGCATGGGACCCAACTGTTCCCGCGTTCGTCAAGGATAACGCGGTTGGCGACGTTACTCTTTTCATCCCGACGGCGTTTTATTCCTATACAGGCGTTGCTCTTGACAAAAAAATACCGCTTCTGCGCTCGATTGACGCCGTTTCAAAACAGGCATTAAGGGTCTTAAAGGCCCTTGGAAACACAACCTCAAGGAAAGTTGTCGCCACGCTCGGGCCTGAGCAGGAATATTTCCTTGTCGACAAAAAACTTTTCATGCAGAGGCTTGACCTCCAGCTCACAGGCAGGACGCTTTTCGGCGCCGCATCCCCCAAGGGGCAGGAGCTTGAGGACCAGTATTTCGGCACAATAAAGGACAATGTCTCGGCATTCATGGCCGACCTTGACGCCGAAATGTGGAAACTCGGGATTTTTTCAAAAACAAGGCACAACGAAGTCGCCCCGGCACAGTTTGAGAACGCTCCGGTATTCTCGATGTTAAACACCGCGGTCGACCACAACCAGCTGACCATGGAACTGATGCAGAAAATAGCCTTAAGGCATGACCTTGTCTGCCTGCTTCATGAGAAACCTTACAGGGGCATCAATGGTTCTGGAAAACACAACAACTGGTCGCTTGCAACCGATGACGGGCTCAACCTCCTCGAACCGGGCGATAATCCGCACGACAACATGCAGTTTTTGGCTTTCCTTGCCGGCGTTATCAGGGCTGTTGACCGCCATGCCGATATGCTGCGCGGCGGCTGCGCCACAGCCGGACAGGACCACAGGCTTGGAGCCAACGAAGCTCCTCCTGCCATCATCTCTGTTTATCTCGGCGACATGCTCGGCGAGATATTTGAGAAGCTCGGCAAAGGGGAAAAATATTCCTCAAAAGGCAAAGAATTCACAAATGTGGGCGTTGATACGCTTCCTTCGTTCCCCAAGGACAATTCGGACAGGAACAGGACATCGCCTTTTGCCTTTACCGGAAATAAATTTGAGTTCAGGATGGTAGGCTCGGCCATGTCATGCGCCGGACCCATGCTTATCCTCAATACGGCCGTGGCCGAATCATTCGACGAAATTGCCGGCAGGCTTGAAAAATCAAAGGACATAAAAGCCGAAGTTGCCGCGATACTAAAGGATGTATTCAGGGAAAATTCAAAAATAGTATTTAACGGCAACAATTATTCCGCTGAATGGGAAAAAGAAGCGGCAAAACGCGGCCTTCCGAATGTTAAAAACTCGGTAGACGCGCACAAGGCGCTTATTACCCCCAAGGCGGAATCGATCCTGACAAAATACGGCGTACTTTCAAAAGAAGAGCTTCACAGCCGTTACGAAATCTATATTGAGACATATTCAAAGGTCATCAATATAGAGGCCAACACCGCTATCAACATGGCGGGAACCATGTTCATACCGGCAGCGATAAAATATGCGACAAAACTTGCCGACTCGATTTCCAAGGTAAAAGCAGCCGGCGTAAGCGCGGCGGCACAGGAAGGCATATTAAAGACAGTCTCTACCCTTCTTGAAACTGCTGTTAAAAAGCTCAAGGCAGTTGTTGACGCAAAGGAAAAAGCATCAAACATTTCCGAAGCTGTTAAAAAAGCGGAATGCTACAGGGACGATGTATTTACGGCATATACATCCCTGAGGGACGAAATCGACGCGCTCGAAGCAATTGTACCGGCAAATATCTGGCCGGTGCCGACATACGCGGACCTGCTTTTTAAGCTGTAAAAACAACAAACAATTTCCAGCCCGGGGCGGTTTAAAAACCGCTCCGGGATTCTTTTGTTCTAAAAAGCTTATAACACACCGGGAAAGCTTATAACACACCGGGCGGCCATCATTCGGCAAGCTCATGATCCTGAGTTTATCGAAGGACATGGGGCCGCCCCTACAAAAGCAAAGATCAAAGATAGATAATGGATATAAAATATCCATTATCTATCTTTGATCCCTTCTACTTCGACGCCGACTTGGCTCCGGGGCGCCGACGCCCCGGAGCCGCTAATCGGATAAAAGCAGAAGGTCCAGAGCGCCCTGTCGGAAGGGCTTTGAAAAAAAATTCAATTCATTGCGGGTTCTAAAAAAGCTTAGAAGTAAAGGGATAACAAATTCGGGGAGGAACACAATGAAAAGATTTATTTTTTTATTAATTGTATTGGCATGCCCGTTTTTAATGTTTGCCGCCGACGCTGCCCTGGCCGTGCCGGCAGTCTCGGCTGTAGCGGTTGCGGCTCCCGCCGCCGCTTCAAACTCCGGGGATATTTCCTGGATGCTTATTTCATCAGCGCTTGTGCTTCTTATGACGCCGGGGCTTGCCTTTTTTTACGGCGGTCTCGTCAGGAGAAAGAACATCCTCGGCGTGCTCATGCAGTGCTTTATGGCTATGGCCGTAATCAGCCTGCAGTGGGTTCTTTTCGGCTATTCCCTTTCATTCGCGCCAGGCAACGGATTTATCGGCGGCCTGAAATATATCGGGCTCAACAATGTCGGCATGGAACCGGCTCCATACGCTCCAAACATCCCGCACCAGCTTTTCATGATATTCCAGATGATGTTCGCCGTCATCACGCCCGCGCTCATAATAGGCGCCTTCGCGGAAAGGATGAAATTTTCCGCATATATCATTTTTTCCCTGCTGTGGGCCACTCTTGTATACAACCCGCTGTGCCACTGGGTCTGGGGCGGCGGCTGGCTGCAGAAATTGGGGGTAATGGATTTTGCGGGAGGAATAGTGGTCCATATAAGCGCCGGTTTTGCAGCCCTTGTAACGGCTATAATAATCGGCAAAAGGCGCAACCATACGGATTCACCAACCCCTCATAACCTGCCATTTACCGTATTGGGAGCAGGTTTGCTCTGGTTCGGCTGGTTTGGTTTCAACGCGGGAAGTTCCCTCGCCGCCAATAATGTGGCAATCAGCGCCTTTTTATCCACTAATATCGCCGCCGCGGCCGCCGCTCTTACATGGGCCGTCATTGAATGGATAAATATGGGAAAACCCACAATGCTCGGAACCGCAACAGGCGCCGTAGCCGGCCTTGCTACAGTTACACCGGCTTCCGGTTTTATCGGAATCTGGGGAGCCATGGCAATAGGCGTTTCAACATCAATTATATGTTATCTTGCGGTTGGAATGTTAAAACCAAAATTCAAATATGACGATACGCTGGATGCTTTCGGCGTCCATGGAATAGGCGGCCTTTGGGGCACGCTCATGACCGGCCTTTTTGCCTCAAAACTTATTAATTCAGCCGGATCAAACGGATTATTCTTCGGCAACCCGCATCAATTCCTTGTACAGTGTGTTGGCGCGTTCGCGGCTGTCGGTTATACCGTAGCGGTTACGGCGGTTCTTTACAAACTCGTGGATGTTTTTCTCGGAGTGCGTGTTGATGATAAAAAAGAGGTCCTCGGCCTTGACGTCAGCGAGCACAATGAACGCGCTTACACCCTGATTGAATGATTTTTATATCCGGTATTATGGTACAATTATGCCGGCCTGGTTCCGGCGACACAAAAAAATATTTATCGGAGGAATAAAATGAAAATGATAATAGCAATAATCCAGCCGCACAAACTGGAGGATGTAAAACAGGAGCTGTATAAGGCAAACGTCAACCTGCTCACCGTCAATGAGGTTCTCGGCCATGGCAGGCAGAAAGGCATAACCGAGGTTTACAGGGGCGTCAGGGAGTCCGGCAACCTGCTGCGAAAAATAAGGCTTGAAATTTGTGTCAACGATGATTTTGTGGACGCAACCCTCAATGCCATTATGACCGGAGCGCGCACCGGGGAGACGGGAGACGGCAAAATCTTTATACTGCCGATGGAAGATTGTCTCAGGATAAGAACAGGAGAAAAAGGAAAAGTTGCAGTAGGTTAAAATTTCGGTTATATTATAAGAATCAGGGCCAAAAATGGTAAAAATCCATTTTTGGCCCTTTTTTTATATAAAAAAATACAGTATATTGGTTATAATTTAATCACTTAAAGATAATTTGTTTATATTTTAATCAACAAATTGCATTTTGTTTAATTAATAATCATTATTTTACATCGTTTTTTGGTTGTGGCATGATAGTTGCTAATTATTAACCAGAAGTTAATAATTCTGATTGTTGATTAAAAAACTTAAAAGGAGGCTTTAAAATGAAGAAAAAAGCACTTGTTCTTGCGGTAGCAGTTTCATTTGTTCTTTCGTTCATTTCGGTTTTAAACGCCGCGGATACCCTCTCCGGCAGTGTTTCTGTTTCAGGCGTAGGAAAATACCTGTGGAGGGGCCAGACAGTATCATCCGGAGCAGCTCTTCAGCCGGGATTTTCCCTTAACGTCAATAAGTTTACTTTCAGCTACTGGGGATCCGACCATGCTTATGTTGGTTCGGGAGATTCAAAGTACAACGAATCTGATTACACCGTCGGGTTTGCGGATACAGTTCCGGGTTTGTCGCTTCTTACAATGAAATCCGGATTTACGATGTATACCTTTCCTTACACTCCGGTGCCAAAAAATAACTCACAGGAGTTGTACGGCGGATTAACAGCTAATACCATGCTTTCGCCTTATTTATCCTATTATTATGACCCGGTGCTTGGAAAAGGCGCTTATGCCGAAGCGGGTATTACACAGTCGTTCGCTTTCGGAGATTTCGGGGTTTCAGGCTTACTCACAGGCGGATATAATTTCGGCCAGTGGGGGTACAGCAGTTCATTTACGGATCTCGGCTTAACCGTCGGCGTGAGTTACACAATAGCCGGTATTGTCATAAACCCTTCAGTTTTCTGGCAGATACCGCTTGACTCACAATATGTAAACACAGCCATTGGACAGCTTTCAGTAACATATAATTTTGGATCGTAAATAAAGGGCTTTTTACAGATACACTCCACGGCTTTGAGTTTATAAGCTCAAAGCCGTGGAAATAATAGAATAGTGGTCGTTTTATTACCACATCCTTTTTAACTGGTTAATTTTTGACCGGCATTATATTCTTTTGCCTATAAATTTGTCAATATTATAAGCCGTTTTTCATGATGGCATGGGTCTTGCTTTATTAACCTCAGAATTTAATTTTAAAGGAGGTTATTAATGAAGCGGAAGTTTTTTGTAATGGCTCTTGTGCTGTTAATTTCGGGATTTTCAGCCTTTTTAATGGCCGATGATGCGGCGAAGGTTCCCCAGGCCGCACAGGCTGTGCCGGCGGCAGCGGCTCAGGCACCGGCTCCAGTTCCAGCTCCAGCGCCTATCAATGCAGGCGACACGGCATGGGTTTTAATCTCGGCGGCCCTGGTTATGTTAATGACACCGGGCCTGGCTTTCTTTTACGGCGGTCTTGTAAGAAAGAAAAACATACTTTCGATTCTAATGCAGTTCATGATCGCGCTGGCGGTATTATCAGTCCAGTGGGTGTTGTTCGGCTATTCCCTGGCGTTCCATCCCGGTAACGGCTTCTGGGGCGGATTCGGGTGGTTCGGCTTAAAGGATGTCGGTTTCGCGCCTTATCCGGATTATGCCGGGACAATACCGCACCAGGCCTTCATGATATTCCAGGCGATGTTCGCGATAATAACACCCGCGCTTATCATCGGAGCCTTTGCGGAAAGAATGAAATTTTCCTCTTATTTGATTTTTTTAATTCTATGGTCGACGTTCATATATGACCCCATTGCGCACTGGGTATGGGGCGTGGGAGGATTTTTGAAAAACATGGGAGCGCTTGATTTTGCGGGAGGCACGGTCGTTCATATTAATGCCGGTATAGCCGCGCTTGTTTCAGCGCTTGTGCTGGGAAAAAGGAAAGGGCTGTCCAGCCAGATCCCGCCGCATAACCTCCCTTTTGCGGTGCTGGGAGCCGCTTTGTTATGGTTCGGATGGTTCGGATTTAACGCCGGAAGCGCGCTTGCGGCCAACGGCCTTGCTACGAGCGCTTTTGTGGCCACCAATACGGCGGCGGCGATGGCCGCGCTGACATGGGCGGTTCTTGACTGGTTTACTGTCGGAAAGCCCACAATGCTCGGAGTAATTACCGGCGCGGTCGCCGGTCTTGTGGCCATAACTCCCGCATCCGGTTTTGTCAATATTTTCGGCGCTCTGGCCATCGGCATACTGGTTTCGCTTGTATGTTATTTTATGGTGGCTTTTGTAAAATCAAAACTCGGCTATGACGATTCGCTTGATGCTTTCGGCGTGCACGGCATCGGCGGTATAGTCGGCGCCCTGGCCACCGGGCTCTTCGCCACAACGGCTGTAAACGCCTCGGGCGCAAACGGCCTTTTTTACGGCAACCCGAAACAGCTTATGATACAGGTTATCGCGGTTGGCTGTACGCTTATATACACACTCGTCGGCAGTTATATACTCTTTAAAGTTGTCGACATGGTATTCGGATTAAGGGTAAAAGACAAAGACGAAGTGATAGGCCTCGACCTTTCCCAGCACCACGAGAGCGCCTACACTCTCATAGAGTAAGGAGAAAAAAAGATGAAACTAATAATAGCGATAATTCAGCCGCAGAAACTTGAGGACGTCAAACAGGAGCTTTACAAGGTCGATGTCAATCTTCTCACGGTCAATGAAGTGCTTGGCCACGGCAGGCAAAAAGGCATTACCGAGGTTTACAGGGGTGTCAGGGAATCAGGCAACCTGCTGCGCAAAATCAGGCTTGAAATAGGGGTCAATGACGCCTTTGTTGACGCCACAATAAAGGCCATTACAGACGGCGCCAGATCCGGCGAGACCGGCGACGGCAAAATTTTTGTACTTCCAATGGAAGACTGTATAAGGATCAGAACCGGAGAAAAAGGCAAGACAGCCATAGGATAAACTCACTTCCTCCCCGAAAAGGTTTGTGAGACGTGCGCCCCGCGGCCGGAAACGGCCGCGGGGTTGCTGTTATACGGGTATTAAATTATGCCTTTGTTGTTATTCCGGCGATATCATTGAGCTTTGCGCAGAGCTCCCTGACTTTATCCTTATCCATAATCAGTTTCCCCGAAACATTTATCCACCAGATGAATTTTTCCATGTCCTTTGCGCCTATATTATCAAGTGTGACGGCGCCTTCAAGATGGCCCGCCTGCCTTTCAAGGAACCTTTTTGCTTCGGGCCCCAGAAATTTTGAGGCTTCCGCTAGGATTGTTTCCGCCAGGGCGTTCATTTATCTTCCTTTTTATCGTCCGGATACATTCTCATTATCCTCAGCGACGTTATCATCCGCTGGAACGACTGCGCAAGGTCCCCTATCTCATCACTGCGCTTTACATCCACATCATTGTCAATCTTTCCAAGCGAGACATCCTCGGCTATTCGGTTAAGTTTGTTGATATCGCGGATTATGGTTTCCGAAAAAAGAAGGACAATTATCCCGGCAAATATTACGGCTATGCTCATAACAAAGAACATGATGCTGCTGATGAATTTTTCCTTTTTTATCATAATTGAAGCAGGCATATCAACGCCCACCGCCGCCACAACCGCCCCTTTTGAATTCCTGATCGGCGCGTACCCGGAAATAAATTCCCCGTTCTTTCCGGCTGTTATATCGTCCTCTACAGCCGATTGCTTGAACCCCACCAGCATTTCCGGCGTAACATACCTGTAGATAAAACCTATTTTAGCCGGAGAGCCCGCGGTTGTGCCGTCGAACGACGGGGAAACAATAAATTTTACGGTTTTAGAGTCTACAGGAGAGTAAATATATACAAATTTTATTTCACTGTTTGACCGTTCAACAGTATTAAGCCTGCTCAATAATCCGGCATATCCGGTTGTTTTTTCATCTCCGGGTTTGAGTTTTACGACGGCGTCCCCGTCAATAAGAGCCGCAACCGACGAAGCAACGGCCGCGAGTTCTTCTTTTGCGGATTCTTTCAGCGTATTTTTTGTTTCGTTGATGGTGTAATAAGAAGAAAGTCCGTAAATGACCATGATAAGGACAATAAAACTGAAAGTTAATTTGGTCTGAAGGCTGTTGATAAGTTTTCTCATAATTCACCTCTTTTATAATTTAAATAATTATAACAAAAGAGGTGCCTATTTCAAGCAGAAATAAAACGCTTTAAATCAACGCGCAGGAACCCATATCAAACCGTTTTTTTTGTCAAATAAGCGTTTATTCCGGCGGCTGCTTTCTTGCCTTCTGTAAATGCCCAGACTATAAGTGACGGCCCGCGCGATACGTCGCCGGCGGCAAAAACGCCTTTCACGCTGGTTTCAAAAGTTTCAGGATTCCGGTACACGCTTCCGTTTTCATTGAGTTTGACCCCGATTTTTTCCAGGAGCCCCTCTTTTACCGGATTTGTAAAACCCATTGACAGGAATACAAGATCCGCGTCGATATTAAATTCCGAACCCGCGCATTCCGACATTGACGGCCTTTCGCCGGGTTTTGTGCACCAGTCCACACGCGCGGCTTTTACCTTTTTAACCGCTCCGCCCTCGCCTATAAACTCCTTTGTGGTAATGCACCACTTTCTTTCCACCCCCTCCTCATGGCTCGAGGTAGTCTTAAAAACAAAGGGATATTTTGGCCATGGCTGATCCGCCGGCCTTTCTTTTGACGGCTGCGGCAGTATCTCGACCTGGACCACGCTTTTTGCCCCCTGCCTGTTGGCCGTGCCCACACAATCAGAACCGGTGTCGCCTCCGCCTATTACAAGCACATTCTTTCCTTTTGCGTCTATTATTTCTCCGGCAATGGCGTCTCCGGCCACTTTTCTATTTGACTGTTCAAGGTATTCCACCGCCTGGTAAATGCCATTTAATTCCCTTCCTTTGACCTTCATATCGCGTGTTACCCTGCATCCTGTATTTATCACGACGGCGTCAAAGTCTTTTTTCAGCTTTTCCACGTCATAATCAACGCCGACATTTATCCCCGTCTTAAAAACAACGCCTTCCTGCTCAAGCAGTTTTATCCTGCGGTCCAGAACATTTTTGGGAAGCTTGAAATCCGGTATGCCGTACCTCATAAAACCGCCGATGCGGTCCGTTTTTTCAAATACTGTCACTGTATGTCCGGCCCTGTTCAAATCCATGGCCGAGGCGATGCCGGACGGGCCAGCGCCGATAACCGCAACTTTTTTCCCGGTGCGTACTTCCGGAATGCGAGGTTTTACATAACCCTCTTTCCATGCCTTTTCTATTATGGCCAGTTCATTATCCCTTATAGTAACCGGAGCGTCCCCAATCCCCAGCACGCACGAAAATTCGCACGGAGAGGGGCATACACGGCCCGTGACTTCCGGCATTGTCGCGGTCTCATCAAGCAGCTTAAAAGCGTCCTGCCAGCGGCCCTTAAACGCGCTGTCATTCCATTCCGGTATATAATTGCCAAGCGGGCAGCCCCAGTTGCAGAAAGCAGTGCCGCAGTCCATACATCTTGACGCCTGCTCCTTTTGCTGTGCCTCACTGTGCATTACGGCAACTTCGTTATAGTCCTTTACCCTTTCGGCCACAGGCCTGTATCCAAATCCAACTCTCTTTACCTTTATAAATCCTCTGGGGTCGCCCATGTTATTTCTCCTCCGCCAATCCAAGGCTTTTTTCCTGCGTTTTGCGCGCCTCCACAATGGCTTTGTATTCTTTAGGATAAACCTTTATGAATTTTTTCAGCTCTTCTCCGATATTTTCCATAATCCTGGAAGCTTTTCCAGACGAGGTATATTTTATGTGGTTTGAAAGAAGCTGTTTTATTATCCTGATATCATCGTCATTAAGCGGATCCAGATCCACCATATCCTTATTACAACGGCTTTCGAATTTTCCGTCTTCATTATACACATAAGCCTCTCCGCCCGACATACCCGCGGCAAAATTGCGTCCGGTGGTCCCGAGAATTACCACCTTGCCTCCAGTCATATATTCACAGCCATGGTCGCCGGTGCCCTCAACCACGCCATAAAGCCCCGAATTCCTGATGCAGAACCTCTCTCCGGCCCTGCCGCGTATATATGCTTCGCCGCGTATGGCGCCGTAAAAAGTGGTGTTCCCGATTATCATATTGTCCTCGGGTACNNTAAGTGGCCTTTTTTGACGGAAAAATAATTATTTTCCCCCCGGAAATTCCCTTGCCGACGTAATCATTGGCCATTCCTTCGAGTTCAAAGGTCACGCCGTCCGTAAGCCAGGCGCCGAAAGACTGCCCTGCATAGCCGTTGAATTTTACCCTTATAGTATCCTCATTGAGGGCCATCTCGCCGTGGCGGTAGCATATCTCCCCCGAAAGCATTGCCCCTGCCGTACGGTCGGTGTTATTTATATCGGTTTCTATGGTAACCGCCTCTTTTCTTTCAAGCGCTGGCGCGGCTTCTATTATCAGTTTCCTGTCCAGAACGGAATCAATCTCGTGTTTTTGCGGCCTGTTAAAATAAGTTCCGACACCGGGCGCGGCCTTGGGCCTGTATAATATTTTAGAAAGGTCGAGCCTTTTTGCCTTCCACGGAAGGATATCGCTGTTGGTTTCAAGAAGGTCGCACCTGCCGATCAGCTCGTTCATGGTTTTTACGCCAAGCTGCGCCATTATCTCACGCACATCCTGCGCCACGAATCTGAAATAATTCACAAGGTAATCGGCATTCCCGCGGAACCTTTTCTGCAGAAGGTCATCCTGCGTCGCGACTCCAAGCGCGCAGTTATTCAGGTGGCAGTGCCTTAACATCACGCATCCCAGCACAATGAGCGCGCCGGTCGCGAAACCGTACTCCTCGGCCCCGAGCATCGCGGCTATCACGACGTCCCGTCCCGTTCTCATCTGTCCGTCGGTCTGGAGCCTGACGCGGCTCCTGAGGTCGTTTAAGACAAGCGTCTGGTGCGTTTCGGATAATCCCAGTTCCCACGGCAGGCCGGCGTTTATTATGGAGCCTTTTGGTGAAGCGCCGGTGCCTCCGTCAAAACCCGATATCAGTATCATATCCGCGAAGCCTTTTGCGACACCCGCCGCAATGGTGCCGACCCCCACCTCGGAAACAAGCTTTACCGATATTCTTGCCCGCGGATTGGTATTTTTAAGGTCAAATATAAGCTGTTTTAAATCCTCAATGGAATAAATATCATGGTGCGGAGGAGGCGAAATAAGCGTCACTCCCGGGGTTGTATAACGCGTCCTCGCGATTGTTTCGCTGACCTTGTGTCCTGGAAGCTGCCCGCCCTCGCCGGGTTTTGCGCCCTGCGCCATTTTAATCTGCAACTCGTCGGCGTTGACCAAGTAATTCGTTGTCACGCCGAAGCGGCCGCTGGC
>PLPI01000038.1 GCA_003159495.1 candidate division FCPU426 bacterium
GGCGGCAATGCGCTGTCAGACGACACGGCTGCTGAATCCCCGCCAGGAGGCGGCGGTAAAGTATCCGACCCTCCAGCTCCCGGAGGCGGCGGAACCATTGCTTCATTTGCGTCCGGCGGCGGTGGAAGCGCGAAATCATCCGCTGCTGAAATTACAGGAAAAATAATGATAAAAGCTAAAACAAAGAGGAAAAGAATTGAACGTTTAGACATTAAACACCCTCCTAAACAGAATATATGCCTTAATTAAAAGCAAATAATTAAATGGAGCGGGAAACGGGGCTTGAACCCGCGACCTTCTCGTTGGCAACGAGACGCTCTACCACTGAGCTATTCCCGCATAATAAAAAACTGTTTTATTATAATAATTTTGTTATTTATTGTCAATGAAATTTTGTTTTAAAAATATCAATAATTTACAGATCCTTGTTAAAAATATCCTTTACCTTTCCGAGCAGGGACCCCTTTTCTTTTATCTTTGAAGTTATATCGTTAATCATTTTTTCAGCGGCCTCCTCGCCTTTTTTAATTATCCTGTCGGACTCACTTATGTCAAAAGGGCTGAAGTTTTTCATGTCGGGGATAATCATGAAATCCGCGTCCTTATATGACCTGAACTCTGTGTTTTCCTGTATCATCAGCATGAAAGACTGCCACACTATGTTAAATATATCGTGGTTTTTGATGACATTTGATTTCGCGCGCGCGGTAATGTCCACTCCTATGATAAAATCTGCGCCGAGCTGTTTGCAGACGCTTATGGGCACGTTATTTGTTAGCCCGCCGTCAACATAAACGCCGTCGTCATATATTGCGGGCGTAAAAATTCCCGGAAGGCTGCATGACGCCCTTACGGCGGCCGATAGAGCCCCTTCGTCAAAAATACGCTCTTTTCCATCCAGCAGGTTCGTGGCCACAGCGGCGAACACTGTCTTGAATTCCTCTATATTGCGCGGTTTGATATGTTTCTCAATAAATGTCTTCAGGCGGTCAAGCGACATGAGCCCTTCGGTTGGAAGGGTGACATTGATTACTTCCTGCCATTTAAATTCTTTCGCCATCTTTTCTATTTCTTTTACTTCCATGCCGGAAGCATATGCCCCGCCGATAAGCGAACCGATCGACGTGCCGGCGATAATGTCCGGAATTATCCCGTTCTGTTCCAGCACCCTCAAAACTCCTATATGCGCGAAACCATAGACAACTCCCCCGCCGAGCGCAAGCCCTATCTTCATAACCCCTCCAAAAAATCCTTTTTAAATTTTCACAAGCCCCAGGTCGCTTGCCACGCTGATTATGACCGGAACATCCACCTTTTCCCTTTTCATCAGAAAACTTTCCAGCAGCGCGTTGTCGCAGATTGTATTTATCAGCCTGGGCGTTCCTCCCGAAAAATCATAAATATTTTCAAGCGCGGCATCGGAAAATATTTCCTTCTGCGCCCCCGCCACTTTCATCCTGTATTTTATATACGCAATGGACGTACCCCTGTCCAGCTTTTTAAGGGCGAATTTTATCGCGATTCTCTGCTGCAGCGGCGGATCCGTCTTTATATTTTCCTCAAGCTCCGGCATGCCTATCAGCACAAGCGTGATGAGTTTGCTTCCCGGCACCTCCAGGTTCATGAGCCCGCGGAATTCCTCAAAGACTTCCTTTCTGGTTATCATATTGGCTTCGTCAATTATTACGACCGCTTTTTTTCCCTGGTCGTGCAAATTAATCAGCCTTGAATAAAGCTGCGGGATAAGGGTTTCCTTTGCCTCGGAAGGGTTCTCAATGCCTATCTGCACCGCAATCCTGTGCAGAAGCCACGAAGCCGAAATCTCGGTGTGCACCATTACTATCATGGACTCCACGAACCTGTCGTCCGAACCCAGTTTTTCAAGGGCCATCCTTGCGAGGGTTGTCTTGCCCGTGCCGATATCCCCGGTCATGACAACAAGCCCCTTCATTGTCTCGGCGGCGTACATGAGCCTTTTTAACGCCTCGGAATGCGGCTCACTCCCGAAAAAGAAACGCGAATCCGGTGAATTTGAAAAAGGCTGTTCACAAAGTCCGTAAAATTGTTCATAGCTCAAAACACACCTCAAATAGAAAACTTTTTAATTATATATAAGAAACTTTGCTTCCCTTTGGCCCCTTATCCGGCTCTTTTTCGGGCTTCGTTTCTTCCTGCTGCATGTCTGCCATGAGTTTTTTAAGCTCATCCAGCCTTATCTTCGCTTCCATATTCTCGGTATCTTTCGTGAGTATCCTTTTTAATATTTTCTCGGCTTCCGTCAACAGCCCCTGCTTCATGAATATCTCGGCGGTCGTAACGGTCGCGAAATCGTCGCTTATCTCGGGTTCCTCTATTATTTCCTCGGGTTCCGGAGCGGGAGCCTTTTTCTTTTCTTCGGCCCTCTTTTTCGAAAGTTCCTCTTCCCGCTTTCTCTTTTCCTCGTTCTGCCTTTTCCCGGCTTGCTCTTCCTCTTTTTTCCTCTGCGCTTCTTTTGCCTGCAGTTCCCTGTCCGCGGCCTCTTTTGTCCTGGCCTCGTTCAACTGCGCCTCTTTTGCCTGTTCCTCTTTCTTTTTATTCTCCTGCTCCGCTTTGAGCTTTGCCGTTTCAAGTCTTTTCCTTTTGTCTTCCTCTTCATTTTTCCTGCGCTCTTCCTCCTGCGCCTTCCTTGCCGCGGCTTCCTCGGCTTTCCTTTTTTCAGCCGGGTCCGGAAGAGGTACCCCCGCATACCGCGAGTACGCGCGGTTAAGTTTGTCCTTTATTGACGCATTTCCGGGGTCAAGCGAGAGCCCCTTCTGGTACATCTCAATGGCCTCGTCAAAAGATCCGGACAAAACAAGGCTGTCAGCCATGGCTATCAGCGAAGGGACGTCTTCCCTGGTCTGCTGGCCGAATTCCTGCTGGCGCGCCTCGGGAACCGCATCTTTTTTAGGTATAACATCCTGCTTTATAGTATCGGCTTTTACCGGTTTATCGACAAGCATGTCTCCAAGCTCGGATAGTTCTATTATATGTTCCGGCTGACTTACCGGTTCGGGCCTTAAGAACGGGTTTGAGCCCTTTGCGGCTGGAGCCTGCTCAAAAGCGTCGTTAAAATATCCCATCTGTATTTTTGGCGCCGGCCGGGAGAATATGTCCTGTTTGGCCGGTTCATTTTTTTGCGGAGACTGTTCGATTACATCCTCGTCAGCGGCAAAGGTAGGCATCCTGTCGGGCTTTGCCTCGTATTTTTTAACCTGAGCCGCCCCGAGATTTTTCGCCGCCGCCACTATCTTTGGATGCGCCGGATCCATCTCCTGCGCGAGTTTATAATTTTCCTGCGCCTTTTCAGTATTGCCCTCTTTATTATAAATATCGGATATTTTGATGTAAGCGTCGGCCGCGTCTTTTTTCTTCCCGGTCTGGGAGGCAAGTTCGGCTATTTTCAACAGCAGGTCGATATTGTCGGGGTCCTGCTCCAGCACCTTTAAAGCCAGCATTTCGGCCTTTTCTTTTTCATTCTTCCTTGCAAAAGTATTAATAGCCATGAGATATTTAAGCGAAGCCTCTTTTTTCATCCCTTTTTTCGTGAGCACCTCGCCCAGCAGCAAAAATCCGTCCGTGTTATCCGGGTCCGCCTTGGCGGCTTTTTCCAGGGTTTTTATGGCTTCATCAACCTGACCGGTCTCCATGTTTATTTCCGCAAGCGAAAAAAGCGCCGCCGTGTGGTTTGCCTTGAACTTCAGGAGCATTTCAAGCTCCTTCTTTGCCTCGGCGTAGTCTTTCTTTTCCAGCAGGGTCACACCTTTGAAATAATGGGCCTCTATGGATTTAAAATCAATGGCTTTCTGCGCGAAATAATCGGTTTTCTCGATGTCATGCTGGCTCCAGTAATATTCAGCGAGGTTCAGGTACTCGCGTTTCGCCTCGGACTCGTTTTCCTCGCGTTCGTAAATTTCCGCTATCTTCTCGCGCGTGACAATGGAATCGGGCTGAAGCTCGAGTATTTTCTGGTATATGGGCAGGGCCTTTTTATAGAGCCTGTTCTTGAAATAAACGTCGACTATCTTTCTGTAATAATTCAGAGCCTCTTTCTGGTCGCCGGTCTGTGAAAAGAGCTCCCCGAGTTTCTGGTAGGTGTCGAAATTCGCCGGATTTATTTTAAGTATTTCCTTGTATTCCCCGATGGCCTTGTCGACCTGCCCGTCCTCGATGAATTTTTCGGCCACGCTGTTCCTTTTGATGAGCATGGCCTTCTGCCTGTCGGTTTCGGAGAGCTTGTCGATGTTGAGTTTTCCTATTTTCTTGTAAATCACAGAAGCCTTGTCCGCGAGCCCCTGCTTGGCGTAAGCCTCAGCCGATGTTATATAGGACTCGTAGGCGAGTGTGTCGTCCTCTTTTTTGGCGAAAACATCCCCGAGCATATTATGGATGTTGTAATCCGTGGGGTCGAGGGTGAGAAGTTTCTTATATTCGGATATGGCCTTATCCCAGCGCCCCTCCTGGGTGAAAATCATTGCCATCTTTAGGATGTCTTTTTTACTTTCAGCCATGTCAGTTGTTCCTTTTGTAAATATATAAAATAACCCATATAAATAAGTCAAAAGATGATATTAAACATTAAACAATGTGCATTGTATGATTATAATACAAGGAATGTGAATTGTCAAACCAAGATAAAACGCTTAAGGCAGGTACTGGTTTTTACCCTTTAATCACATCGTTCCGGTTTTTAGAAGTGTAGGATAAACATTGTGTACCAATTAAAACAATGATAATTGATAACAAATAAGGAAGAAAAGAAAATAAAATAAAAAAAGGACATAACACTAAATTTAGTGAATCTCCCTGTGGCTTGCCACAGGGTATCAAATACAACTACAGCAAAAAACATGAAAACCTACGGTTTTCAACCTTTCCCTTAACATGTTTTTCCCCTAATAAAAAAACAAGCAGGAAAAAATCCCTGCCTGTTTTATTTGCCGTAAGTTTAAGTCTGTTATTTTTTATTCGGGTTCATCATTACAGCCAGCGCCTTAAATGGCCCCAGGATTCCCTGTTTCCATGCCACCCTGTGCGTAACGCCCGAGGCTATGCCTTTGACTTCCGTTTCATGCTTTTTATACCAGGTATACGCGTGTTCCAGCGCCTGTGCCTCTGTGAATTTCGGCTTCCAGCCCAGCTTCTTTTCCGCCTTTTCTATCGAAACAAAGGAATCCTTGTGCGCCGTGCCGTAAACCCATTTATACAGCGGCGATATGCGCAGCATCCAGAATATTTCAAGGAAGAATATAAGCAGCGGCGCCGGGGTTTTCATCACACTCGAGCGGCTTCCCACTTTTTTGAAAAATTCCATCAGGTATTCCTCTATTGATTTTGTGTTCTTTGCCCCTATATTGTACGTGTCGTTGGCAACCTTTGCCGGTTTTTTCAGCAGCATCCCTATGGCGTCAACCAGGTCCTCAACCTCAAGAAGCTGGTAGCGGTTCTTTCCGTCGCCTATGACAGGTATAAGCGCTCCTGCCTCGACCCAGTCATATAATATCTGGAAAACACCCAGCCTTTCCGTGCCAATGAATGTCTTCGGCCTGACTATGCCGACTATCATCCCTTTTTTCCTGTATTCCTCGCATATTGCTTCCGCCTTTACCTTTGTAATGCCATACGGCCCGACTCCGAAGAGCTTGTCGGTCTCATAAAGCGGGTGGTGGTCCGGCACGCCGTAAACAGCCGTGGAACTTACCTGTACGAACCTTTTTATCCCGTTGGCCATGGCCGCCTCAAAAACATTCCTTATGCCGTCCAGATTTGTGGTGTAGATGTCCTTTTCTTTCCACAGCGGAAGCGCCGCGGCGGTGTGCACTATGGCGTTATACCCCTTGAATGCCTTTTTAAGGGCCTCAAGGTCCCTGATGTCTATTTTTTTATATTCGACGTTCTTCGGGTATTCCTCTTTTTTAAACTCGTCTATGTCAACGACAAGTATTTTGCTGAACTTTTTGGACAATTTCCTGCATACATGCAGCCCCAGAAATCCGCAGCCGCCCGTCACTATCAGTTTTGCCATTTGATCCTCCTTGATATTTTATATTTCAGATTATATGCCACAGTGGCCGTACGCGCAACAATAATTTACCCCATTTTTTCAAAAGCCCGCGTATAAATGACGTTCCAGTCAAACCCCGCGGCGAATTCAACCGCGTTTTTAAGGCACAGCCCGTAAAAAGCGTCGTCGTTTAAAATCCTGACGCACGCCTCCACAAGCGACTCTTTTTCATATCTGCACACAACCCCCATGGGCCTTTTTTCCACTTCCGCGGCTATCCACGGCACCCCGGTTATCACCACCGGCAGGCCGCATGCAAGGTATTCCTTCGGCTTTGTGGGGTCGGCATAGTAGGAGTAATTGTTTTTGTCGTCCATATAAGGCGCGAGCCCGACACGCTCATGCGGTATGAATTTAAAAAGCGCGTCATGGTCCATGAGCCCCAGGAACTTCACGCTTTCACCCAGGCCGAGGCTTTTTGCCTGATCCTTAAGGTTCTGCTCGTAAGGCCCCGTGCCTATGATCAAAAGCTGCGCCCCGGGCGCGCGCGCGGAAATATCCTTCATGGAATCTATCAGCAGCTGCACCCCTTTTGTTTCGTCAAGCATTGACATGAGCACCATTGTTTTTTTCGCCGTTTTTTCCGCAACCGTGAATTTATCCACCCTGTCGAGCTCCACGCCCACGGGCACAACGATGTTCCTTCCAGGTTTTATTTTGTACTTTTTATTTTTAACATCCGCGATGCGCTCCGAGAGCGACCATATATAATCGCTTTGCTCGCAGGCGAATTTATCCACGCTTTCATAGAACCAGTTTAATACCGGGTTCTTAAACCGTCGCGGCGTGTGGTCGATTATATAATATGCGGTTTTTTCAACTTTTCCCATCCACTTCAAAAAAATCCCGGTCATGGCGTTGAGGTTGTCTATTCCAATAAAGAGCCCCGCCTTTTTTTTAAGTGAAAGGCCGAATTTTATGTTGAAATACATATCCCCGAACCACTGTAAAACCTGGTTGTTTCCCCTTTTATGGCCGGCCCGTGCCGATACAACCGCGCCGCCCTGGAAAAACTCGGCCTTTGTGCCATCAAGTTTTGAATATGAAAAGGGGTGGGTGATATAAACAAACTCCGCCTTTTCAGCAATGAGGTAATTCTTCAGCGCCTGTACAGGGCCGTAAACCTCGGTCACATGCCCCGCTTCGATAATAAAAGTATTTTCCGGTTTCATTTTTTAATGCTCCATTTTATCAAGTTTATTTATTCCGGCGGCAAGCGAAGCGGCCGAAACTGCCGCCGCTGCGAGCGCCATTAATATATAATTTAACATATATGCTCCCGGCCTGAACGGCACAGCCTTTACCATGGCGTGAAGGTAAAAATCCCTCACAACCCCGGCTTCGCAGGCGAGCATACCTGCCACAAAAAGAAAGGTAACAAACATGTATGAAAGCCCCGCCGGCCCGGTTATCAAATCCTCCGGGTTTTTCATCTCGAACTTCGCGAAGTATCCCCCGAATCCCGCCCCGGCCGCGGCTATTACTATTGTAATAAGCATGGACGAATACATTGTCAGGCAGTCAATATAAAACCCGGGCTTTAATATGGCAATCGATATAAGCGCCACAACCTGGCCTATCACAACCAGCGGCGCGCCGTATGTAAAAAACTTGTAAAGCACATACCTGCGCATGGTAATAGGCGCGGTCTTGTAAATCCAGAATCCCATACCCTCGGAAGAAATTACCGGCAGAACAAACCTGGAGCCGGCCGCGGCAAGCACCATTCCTATGAACCCTATATTAAGGAAAAAAATGAAATCTTTCAAGCCGAAAAGATCGGCCGGAAGCTTGTAAAGGTTGAATATGTATATGAAAACGATGCCGGAAAGGAAAACCACCTGTATCCACTGGGAGGTGTCCCTTAGCAGGTATTTAAGGTCCTTTGACGCCATGGGCATAAAATTGGCGGCTCCGCGGTATTTTATGACAGGGGCGCCCGCGGTGACCGATGGCAGCGCGGCGCTTTTTCCGTAACCCTCGAAATAGATGGTTTTTGAAACGGCTATTACCCCGGATAATGCCAGCAACGCGGCCGAGATGAAGTAAAAAAAGGGCTGGAGCCCGGCGTAAATTCCGCCTGATGTAACCGCCCTGACAATACCCATAAAAAAGGAATGGGGCAGAAAAAAATAATCAGGGGCGGCAAGGTTTTTCACAAAATCATTCACCTGCGCGAATCCGGTGCCGGCAAGTTTTTCCGGCTGGAGCATCCTGAAATAAACTATCAGCACGGCGGCGAATATTCCGGTGAAAGCCACCGCAATATTCCTGACGTTTTCCGCCGGAAAATACCTTACCAGCATAATTGACGCGAGTATTCCAAACGACGATATAAAAGCGAAAAATGGTATGTGGCACGCAAGGATAAAAAAGTACTCCGGAAACCCCAGGTGAAGGACGTTTTTATACGCCAGAAACACCGGCACGCTCATGAGCATAACCATCCAGCTGGCGCCAAAGGCAATTTTTACGCACCGTGCCGCGAAAACATTTACAGTAGAGAGCGGCGAGCTGAAAAGGAAATCCATATCCCGGCTCAGGTATAAAACCGGTATTGACGCAACTATCGACGACAAAAATATCATTATGGAAAAGGTCATAAAAAATCCGTTCAGTATCTTCCCCACCAGCATTCCTCCGATGAGCGGCACGGAATAAAAGTGTTTGAATATAAAATAAAAGAGCTGGTATATCACCGGGAAAAACAGGGCCCCGAAGATGAGTATCAGGACAAATTTTATAAGCGCGTCCCTGCCGGGGTTCATCAGCCGGTTTTTTAATTGTGTGAAGTAAAAGGAAAATATCCAGGCGGCTTCGTTCATTTTAAACGGGACTCGGTAAGTTCAAAAAATATATCCTCAAGCCTGCCGTTTTTTCTTTTTTCCAGTATATCGGCGAGGTTCCCGGACTCAAGGATGTTTCCATGGTCTATAATCCCCACCTGCGAACATACCTCCTGCGCCACGTCAAGCGAATGGGTGGACATGAATATCGTCATGCCTTCAGCAGCGAGTTTTTTGAATTCGTCCCTCAATATCCTCATGGATTTTGGGTCGAGCCCCACCATGGGCTCGTCGAGTATGAAAACCTTCGGTTCATGGATAAGCGCGGCGGTAATGAGCAGTTTCTGGCTCATGCCGTGGGAATAGCTTTCAATGAAGCCGTTCATATATTCATCCACGCCGAATATCGCGGCGTATTTGTCAAGCATGGGCTTAAAACGGCTTTTTTCCACGCCATAGAGCGCCGCGGTGAGCTCTATATATTCAATGCCCCTCAACTTCCCGAACATATAGGGTTTGTCAGGGATTAATGCGAACTGCTTTTTATAGGCCACGGGATCTTTTTTTATGCTTATGCCGCCTATTTCGGAGTCGCCCGAGGTTATCGTGGTAAGGCCGCACACCATTTTTATCGTGCTGGTTTTTCCGGCCCCGTTTGGCCCCAGGAAGCCGAAAACACCCCCTTTTTTTACCTCAAGGCTTATGGAGTTAACCGCGGTAAATTTGCCGTAGTCTTTTTTCAGTCCGGTTATCTTTAACATTTTTAACCGCCAGTTTTTTTATTCCTTTATTTCCGGTTCGTTCACGATGTCAAATTTCCGCCTCAGCCTGCGTACCACCGGTGGTATGAAAAAAGAGAGGATAAATATCGTTATTGGAAATATTATATCAAACCTCAGCAGATCGGTTGGTGTTTTGTAGGTTAAAAATATTTTTTTCAGCGCGGTCACCAGAAACGTCACCACCAGCAGTCCGGGAAATGAACCCACGACCGTGCCCCAGAAGAACTGGGAAAATTTTATCTTTGATATGCCCGCGGCAAAGCTAAGGTAGGTAAAAGGTACAAATAAAAGGCGCATGTAGACTATTATGGAAAAGCCGTGTTCCCCGGCACTCTCGTCAAGTTTTTTAAAATGGCCGGCCTTTAAAATGCCGGAAACCATATCGCGCAGAAGGTATTTGGCCAGAATGAACGAAAGGGTTCCGCCCAGCATCGCGCCGGCAAAGTTAAGCCCCAGGCCGTACCACTGCCCGAAAACAAGCCCTCCGATTGAAGTAGGCACGCTGGCCGGGATAAAAAGCAGCACACAGACGGCGTAAAATCCCAGAAAAACAAAGGGCGCCCACCATACCCCGACCGCTTTCATATAGGAAGAGAATTTTCCTATAAAAAGACCCCTTCCGGCCGCGTCAAAAAAATAGTAGGAAAGCGGGGAAAACTTAAGGACGTATATGACGGCCGCGAGAAAAACAACCACAAGGGCCGTTTTAAGGCTCTTCATCCGGCTACTTTAGTTCTTTGAAATCCGACTTTGACGCGCCGCATTCCGGGCACGACCATGTGTCCGGCAGTTTTTCAAAAGGGGTTCCGGGAACTACTCCCGCGTCAGGATCGCCTTTTGCCGGGTCATATATGTATCCACAAACCGAACATTCCCATTTGTTCATTTTGATTCTCCTTTTGTTTGTAAAGAATTGTTTTATAAGGATTTTATCACACGTTTAAAAGGTTAACAAGCGGTTTGATGAATTTATTTAAGCACATATATCCGTCGTATCTTTTTTACTCCCTGGGCGTTTATCTCCACAAAATAGATTCCCTGCCCGACCGTCCTGCCGCCGTCATTTTTAACGTCCCACACCACGCTGTTCCATCCCGCGGCATATGAAAGCGAGTCTATTTTCCTTACAAGCTCGCCGTTAAGGCTGTAAACTTTTATTCCTATGGGCAGTCCTGTATAGGATACGTTCACTTTTATCGTCACAACACCGCCGTTCGATGCGTCCACGTAGTTCCTGTCCAGTACGTTGTTCTCATCCGGAGCCGGCGTTGATGTGCATGTCTGTGTGGCCGTCGCTGTTGGAGTAACCGTCATTGTCACAGTATATGTACAGGTATATGTCGGCGTTGCCGTAAATGTATTTGTTTCCGTAAGGGTTTCTGTAACGGTCGGCGTTACCGTGTCTGTCTGTGTCATGGACTCCGTTTCAGTGATGGTAAAGGTGGGTGAAATTGTAAATGTCTCCGATTCTGTAGCGCTCACTGTGATTGTCGGCGAAACCGTTACTGTCTGTGTTATGGAGGCTGTCTGCGTAATGGTCCCTGTCGGCGTAATTGTAAAAGTATCCGACGGCGTCGGAGTAGCGGTTATTGTCAGGGTTATGGTTGGCGTTTGTGTGGCGGTAAGGGTATATGTCAGGGTCGGCGTCGCTATACCGGCTATCATATGTACAGCGGCGAAATTTGCCTGCCCCTTTCCGTCAAATGAAGTAAAACTTCCTCCGGCGTAAAGTGTTGTTTTATCGGGCGAGAAGCACAGTGTATTTACACTGTTGTTGGGCTGCATGGCAAAACCCGTATCAACCGTCCCTAAAGACATGAATATCCTTACAAGATAGGACATGGGCTGGCTTCCTATGGCTCCGAAATTACCGCCCGCGTAAATATACCCGGCGCCGTCTGTAACCAGGGCGTTCAACGCATTGTCGGAGGTTACCGTGAATGTGCCGTCCGCTATCCCGGTTGACGCGTTCAGCCTTGCAATATCATTCCTTGTAATTCCGCCTATTGTTGAGAATAGACCGCCGGCGTAGATATTCCCGGCGCCGTCAAGGGCAATCGTGGTTACTGTGGTGCCCGCGGCTGTCGCGTTAAATGCAGTTTCCGCGCTGCCGCTTACTGTATCAAGTTTTGCTATCAGGCTTCTCGAAAGCCCTCCTATATTGAAAAACGAGCCGCCGGCATAAAGATTTCCGTTTCCGTCGAGTGCCAGTGAATAAACCGTGGAATTGGCCCCCGCTGCGTTAAACGTGGAGTCAACGGCGCCGTTTACGGCGTTTATTTTTGCCAGGTGCGGCCTCGTCACGCTGTCTATCACAGTGAACTGCCCGCCGACATAAAGGTTTTGTGAAGCGTCAAGGGCAAGCGCATAAACCCACGAACCGGCGGCAGGGTTAAAAGCCGGATCCGGTATCCCGGTGAGCGGGTCAAGTTTTGCTATAAACGGCCTTACTGACGACGCAATTGTCGTAAATTTCCCGCCCGCGTAAAGGCTTCCGTTTCCGGTGGCGCCGTTTCCAGCAAGCAGGCATAAAACCTGATTGTCGCAGTTCACATTAAAATCCGGGTCGATTGATAAATCCGCCGCGTTGAGCCTTGCTATATTTGTCCTTGGCTGGCCGCCTATGGAATTAAATAACCCGCCCACAAAAACATTTCCTGCGGCGCCGAGCGCAATGGTTTCCACATTGTTGTCGGCATACGGCGCGAATGACGCGTCTACACTGCCCGTTACAGCGTCAAGTTTGGCTATACGGCCGCGGGACTGCCCGTTGATATTTTTAAAATTTCCGCCGGCGTAAATATTTCCCGCGCCGTCAAGCACAATCGGATAAACCGCAGCGTCGGCCCCGGGATTGAAGCTGCCATCAAGGGCCCCGGTCGCGGCGCTTATTTTCGCTATATAATTCCTGGCAATAGTATTAACGTTGGTAAACCAGCCGCCGATGAAAAGCGACCCGCTTCCGTCAAGGGCCATGGACTGCATTATACCGTCGACAACAGGCACAAAATTCGTGTCAGCCGCGCCCGTTGTTGCGTCGACTTTCGCCAGCATAGAATAAAACTGCCCCCCTATTTTTCCAAAATCCCCGCACGCGTAAAGGCTCCCGTTTCCATCGAGAAGTATCTGGTGCACGGCTGAATTCGGATTAGGCGCAAAAGCCGGGTCGGCAATGGCTGTTGCCCCGTTTAACTTCGCAAGGCAGCTTAGAGGCTGTCCGGCTATTGTGGAAAAATTGCCGGCGACGTAAATATCCTGGTTTGAATCAAATGCCAGGGACTGTATATAAACTCCTGTAACCGCAGGGTTGAAAGAATTGTCTATTGCGCCCGTCACTGCGTTCATTTTGGCTATATAAGTCCTGTTCTGCCCGCCTATGGCAGTAAAAAAACCGCCGGCAAACAGGCTTCCCGCGCCGTCCCTGGCCAAAATCATAACAGCGCCGTTTGCCCCCGGATTAAAATTGGAATCCACAACCCCGTCTGAAAATATGTGCGCTATGCCAGCCCTTGGCTGGCCGGCAACTGATGTAAAATCACCGCCGATATACCAGCCGCCGGCGCCGTCGGGTATTGACGTTTCCACACCGTAGGATGCGCCGCCGGATATTTCCGGCATACCCGCAAGCATGGTGCTGGATGAAACGTTAAAAATCTTTCCCTCTCCCGTCCTGGGCCCGACATAATTAAACAAGCCGCCCAGATAAACCCCTGAAGCGTCCGAGGCAACGGCGTTCACAACACCATCGGTTAAGATATTTCCGGCAAGCGAGTACAAACCTCCCGGCGTAGGTATCGGAGTTGCCACAGGCTGGGGGGTCCCTGTATTTGTGAATGTAACTGACGGGGTAAAGGTCGGCGTGGGTGTTAATGTAAATGTAATTGGCGGCGTTGCCGTCGGAGTGGCTGTGGGCGTATCCTGGAGGCATACAACCGCGTACATGGATAATAATGACGTGTTGTTTGTGCCTGCTCCCCATGATGCAGGCCATGTCGGGAATGCTCCGCCGGTCATTACGGTATTCTCGCTGTCGACCGCCACTCCCAGTGTGTCCGAATTAAAGAACGGCCCGTTGGTTGAAAACTGGAAAGCAAGCCAGTAATATCCGGCGGATGCGATATTGTAAGCCGCCGGTATGTCGTTCCATCCGTCTGTCATTTCCTGAGCCGCGCTTTCTTCAAGGACGCTGCCCGGCTCCCCGGAAACGTCGGAATATATTGCCGCGGATATATTTCCCGCCGCTCCCGACGCGCAATAAACGCTTATCCTCTGCGCCGACCCGGCGTTTAAATAATACCTTGAGGCGAACATATAACCCGTAGTAAGCCCTCCCGTGGAATAATCGCCGGGATGAGTGTTTCCTTCAGAGTCGCAGCTAATCGGTGTCGCTGTATAAGTTATAGTTTCTGTCGCTGTTGGGGTTATTGTAAATGTTGGCGTATCTGACATTACAAAAGAAGAGAATATAAGTATATACAATATTGGTAAAATAAACCCTGAAAATCCATTTTTAGACTTTGAGTCTTCTTTGTCCCTGGTTAAATTCAAGTTTTTTAGTTCCTTTCTTTACATTCCTTCATATATTATATACATATAAATTATACTATTTAAATATATGTTCGTCAAATTTTTCAATATAGATAAACCCCTTTATAATAAGGGATTTTTGCGTTTTAGGTTTTAGTTTGTGCTTCAATATGATATATCTTCATTTTTTTAACAAAATATATACATTTACACCTTTTTGCCCATAACATAATCATCCATAAAAAAACCGCCGCCGATATCTATCTTTTCTTCCTTTATTATATTAAACCCGAATTTCTTATACGCTTCAATGGATGAAGTGTTGCCTTTATTTACATTTAACGATAACGTTGAAAAACCACCTTTTTTTGCAAGCGCTTCGATAAACCCTGCGGCCCTGCGGCCTATGCCTGCGCCCCTCAAACGTTTTTCAACGTAAAGTTTGCTTATATAGAGTTCCCTGCCGCAGGCAACCACGGCAAAATATCCGCAGGCTTCCCCATAATGTTCAATAATATAATACACATACCCGCCGGCCATCTGTTCTTTCACGGCCGTCTCCGACTGGTATTTTTCCAGCATGTATGAAACCTGCTTTTCGCCGATCAACGGGTTATAATGCTCCCTCCATATCGCGTCAGCAATTGACACTATGGTTTTTACCGATGCGTCTGTGGATGCCCCAATAAATTCCGTCATATCCTTTCTTTCACCTTCAGCCATGATTTATGGTGCCTTAAAAAAGAATCCGGTACGTTCTTTTCCATATTCAGGAACATTTCAAATGGCACCGTAAAAGAAAGCAGGTCCTTATCCACCATGGGCCTTGCGCTCACATCAAGAAGGCCGAGAACGGCTTTCGGGCTGCCGTTTCTGGCGGCCATGTAAGGGATAAGGCATATGCTGTGGCACCCCGCCGAGAACTGCATCACCACATTGTCGTTTGTTTCTTTGTCAAAGTTGGCCAGCGCGGTCATGGCCGAAAGCTGGTCGCAGTTGACGTAAAAAACCACAAGCTCGGGTTTTTCATCCGCGGGTATTCCGGACAGCGGCTTAAAGACAAGATATTTTTTTTCCATAAAAGGCTTTGGAAGGCTGTTGATGAATTTCGCGGCTAATTCCGGGGTCTGCTTGTAGCGCTCGCCCTCCCTGAACCCCTCACCCCTGCCGGTCGAAAGGAAATAGTCTATCCCGCCCGGGAAATTGGAGTAATCCGAAAATCCGAGCCCGACGCCGCCGCCGATACATCCGGCCGTTTCCCGGTCGAATACCGCCGTCTTTCCCTTTGCCGCGGCCGAAAGCATGGATATGACGCAGCCCCATTTGCCTTTTACGAACTGCGCCGCGCCTTCTGGTTTTTCATCGGTAAATATAATCCCCACCGGGCCGTACCTGAGTTTGAGTTCAGAAGCGAGAATGCTTTCCATGAATATCCTCCTTGGGCGTATTTCGTATATTTTACCACAGAAATTTCCCTTTTTACGTTAAATTCAGGGGCCGTGCGTTTTGCTTTATATAATTGCTTTTAAGGGCGTTTGTAATATAATTGATGCTGTATCAAAAATATTGCGGAGGTGTTTATGAATGAATTAAAGATAGCCTTTCTCGGCGCCGGCGAAATATCCGAGAGGTTCATATTAATGGCAAAAAAACTCAAGGGTGTGCGCATGTGCGCCATTTATTCAAGGACGCTAAAAAACGCCGAGGCAAAAGCCGAGGAGCACGGCATTCAGCGCTACTTTAACGATTATAAGGCCATGCTGAAATTTGAGAAACCCGACTGCGTCGTCATCACCACTCCCCATTCCATGCACGCAAAACACGCGATAGACTGCATGAAAGCCGGCGCGCACGTGCTCGTCGAAAAGCCGGTGGCCACAAGTTTTGCAGACGCGAAAAAAATGGTTCTGGCCTCAAAAAAATACAAAAAACTCATGATGGGGCTCCCCTTCGACCATTACCCCCATTACCTGCGCGCCCTTGATTTTGTAAAGGAAAAATATATAGGAAAAATATTGTCCGGCCATTCGGAGCTTTCGGTCTCGGGCCCGCCCAGAAACAACTGGTACTACGACAAAAAAATCGCGAAAGGCGGCGCGGTATTAGATGTGGGTTGCTACGCCCTTTCACGGCTTATATCGATAATGGGGCCCGTTAAAAAGGTCACCGCATTCGTGAACATGCTTATACCGAAAAGGATACTTCCCAGCGGGGAAAAAATCAGGCCCAGCGTGGACGACAACGCGTTCATGATACTTGAGTTCGAGGGCGGCACGTTCGCCTCTGTAAAAGCCTCCTGGGCGCACACCCACTATGAGAATTATACCGCGATTTACGGAAGGCACGGCGCCGTATATATTAACGCGGACAACCAGCCGCTTGTTGTCAAGACGGAAAAGAAAATCAAAGGCAAAAAAATTGCATTCAGGAATTTCGACAACTGCTATGTCCCGGATAATTTTCCCGCCTTTGAGCCGGAAGACGACATTCTCGGTAAATTCATTGGATATGTGCGCGAAGGCGTTCAGCCGGTTTATAACGCGCAGCAGAGCCTGCATATAATGGAGGTCATGGACGCCGCTTACAAATCGGCAAAGACAGGAAAAGCTGTAAAGATAACGACCCCGTTTAAAATGTGGTGGGACAAGGAAAAATCAATACAGAATTTTAACGAGTTTATCTAAAGCAGGAAGGCTAAAGCGGGGCTAAAGGCTGACAAGCCATTTTTTGGCTTTTTCTTCATTGTCAAAAAGCATCATGTTTCTGTTGGACCTGGATAAAACAGAAAGGAACATTGAGGATTTGAGTTTATCAAGCCCGGAAACAGCGGAACCCCTTATATATGGTTCATTTTCCTCGAGATATTTTACAAAACCATCCCTGTTTGTGAATATGGGCGTGTCTTCCCCGCCGGCTGCCAGCGCCAGCACGGATTTAAGGGGCTCTTTTCTTATCATTTTCCCGGACTCAATCAGTAAATCCTCGAAATGGTCTGTGGTGCAGTTATTTATATCAATACGCAGTATCCGTTTCCCCTCAAACGTTATAAACTTTGCGTGCGCCACATTTAATCTCCCTCAAAAGTTTCATACAACTGCATTATACCATGCCCCGGGTTTTAGTCAAACGCATATCGGATTGGCCGGAAAATAAGGAAAATAAGCATTCACAGAATCTTTGTAATTCCCTTCCAGTTTTTTAAAAAATTTACACCGGCTTTTTTTGTAAAAGGAAGCATGCCATAGTGCATCGGAATTACCACGCCGGGCTCAATTGCTCCGGCTGCCTCAATGGCTTCTTTCCACCCCATGGTAGGGCCGCCGCCGACCGGGAGCATGGCAATATCCGGGCGCAAGCCTTTCATTTCAGGGATGAAATCCGTGTCTCCGGCATGATAAATCTGATAATTATCTATTTTTATAATATAACCGATATATTCTTTGGATTTTGGGTGCATTATCTTACGGGGATTATATGCAGGTACGGCCCTGACTTCAAGATTGCCGATTTTCTTTGACTCCCCGGCCGCCATTGTATCTGTGGCCACACCCCTGTCAGAACCGGATTGTTTGACAGAGTTAGGAACTATGATATGAGTTGATTCTTTTTTCAGCTTTAACGCCAGCGCCGGGTTGAAATGGTCCCCGTGATTGTGTGTGGCGAAATAATAATCCGCTTTTGGTGCGCCTTTGAAATTCTTAAAAGCGTCAATGTAAATGACTTCCCCGTCAGAACTTGTGATTTTAAAAGCCGATTGTCCAAACCTGACGACATGTTTGTCTATCCATTCCAGGATTTGTTCTTTTCCGGTGTTTTGATCATTAGCAGCCATTTTTATCTCCCTTTGTCCTCAATTTGTCCTAAATTTTACAGCGATTTCATCCAGTCTTCGCTGGTTTTTACTTCAGCCTGTCTGGACAGGATTTTTTCCAGCAGGACCTTATGCACTTCGGGGTCCATATCCGCGCAGAGGTCCGACAGGATTGTAATCTGATAATCCTTGTCGGCGGCTTCCCTGGTGGTTGACAACACCACTCCGCCGGTTGCAATTCCCGCCAGAACAAGGTGGCTGACATCCATGGAACGCAGAATGACTTCCAGGTCGCTTCCGCTGAAAGCGCTAACCCGGCGTTTGGTAACCACGACGTCATTTCCCACAGGCGTTATGTAAGGAACGGGATTTACCATGCCTGCGGACGGGGAAGCCTTTATTCTGCCGAAGGATTTATTTTTGGGATTAATTTCAGGGAAACCCGGGCGGAATCCCACAACCACAAAAATTACCGGAATCATATTTTTGCGCGCCGTTTCCACCGCGATTCCAATATTTTTAAGATATTCATCCTTATTTTTCATCCTATCCACGATTCCCTGCTGAACGTCCATCACAAGCAACGCCATTTTATTTACATCATTCATATATTTCCCCTTTTTCCTGTTTTTACAGGTTTGTTTCATCCATTTCATCGGGCTGGAGGATGATGATGCCACTGTCTTCATTTTCTCCGGTCTGTTGAATATCAAGTTTACGGTAAACCTTGAAATAAACCCAGACGGCATTCAGCAGCAGCAGCGCGCTGGTAATAAAAAAAACATACCTGATCCCAAACCACGCCGCCGTCTGCCCGCCCATAACAGCGCCCACAAAGGCGCCCAGATAACCGGCCGACATGTTGAAACCGAAAACCCTGCCGGTAAGCTCGTCCGGCGTGATTCTTTTTATCATGGTATTCACAGACGGGACCAATCCGCCCAGAGTCAGCCCCAGTAAAAAACGCAGCGCGATGAACTGCCAGGTGCTTGTCACAAAGGCCTGCGGTATAAAAATAATTCCCGCCGCAATAAGCGCCGATAGCATCACTTTCTGCGGGCCGATCCTGTCGGAGAGTTTTCCGAGCCAGGGAGCTGAGATAATATTTGCCAGGCCCGACGCCGAGAAAGCCATTCCTGCCAGAAGGGCTATATGGACGGTGTTTTTTGATAATCCGGTTATATAAATGGTGATTATCGGCTCCACGGAAAAAAGGGCCACGGTCATTACAAAAAAAGTCACAAACATGGTTATTGTCAGTGTTTTTTCCGGAATCCGGCCCCAAACTTCCCGCATACGCGGGATTTTTTTATTCTGCCTGACAAAAGATTCTTTTACAAATAACGCGGTTGTGATAAACGCTATCAGCAGAAGCCCGCCCATCAGAAAAAATACATTTTGCAGGCCGAATGCCTCGGCAATAGAACCGCCGATCAGGGGCCCGAGCAGGGAACCCGCTATACCGGCCGTTGAAAGCGTACCCAGGGCATAACCGGCATTGGACTTATCCGTCTGGGTGGCGATAAGAGTCATGCAGGCCGTGCTGTAGCCAGTAATTACCCCCTGCAGAAGTCTTAATCCAATCAGCACCGACACATTCGGAGCGAAACCCATGCTGAATATGACAACTGCCATACCGAGGCTTGCCCTCAACAGCATTGGCTTGCGGCCGTATATATCCGCGGCGTGGCCCCATATGGGTGAAAAAACAGCGGAGAGGATAAAAGTGACGCCGAAAGCGATTCCTGAAAGCCGGGCTATTGAAGCCGTATCAATCACGCCAAGGTGCCTTATATAAAGCGGTAAAACCGGGGCTATCTGGCTCATACCTATGGCGGCCGCGAAAATCCCGAACCAACAGACGATTAAATTTCTTTTCCAGACCGGCATAATGTCCTTCCTTCTCCCTTTTTCAGCTTAATTTTGAAATTAATTTTTTCAACAAAATTTTAAACTGTTTCAGTTCCGTTTTACTGAATAAAGATTCAACCGCATTGGTTTCATGATTCAGCACTTTTACAGCTTCACTGTAAACGCCGAGACCTTTTTTAGTGGTGTAAAGTAGAAATTCCCTCCTGTCCCGTTTTGAGCTTTCTCTTCTGACCAGGTTGTTTGTTTCCAGGATATTAAGTATCCGGGTGACGGCGGCCCTGTCCTTTTCAGAACTTTCGGCCAGTTCTTTCTGGTTGCATCCCTGCTTTGAAATTATCAAATTCAGTATCTTCAATTGTTCGGAAGAAATGCCGCGGTCTTTAAGCCGGTTCTGAAGCTTGTTTTTAAGCAGTTTTCTGGCCTTACTTACCTGCCAGCCGATCGATTCATTATTAATGTTATTCATAAAAGACTCCCTAGTTATTCTATTGGCAAAATATAACAGAAATTAGTTGATATATCAACTAGTTTCTCAGCGGGGGGGGGCAGGAGTGTCGGACCTTGTAAATTGACTTTTCCAATAACCAAGCTTGATCTCACTCAAAAAGTCAATTTACAAGGTTCGGCACCTATGCTTTTTCACCTGCCATAAGAACTCCTTTTCAATGTAAATGGTTAGTCTTTAAAAATCTTTTCATACTTTTTACTTAATTTATAGGTTCTGGACTTATCCGATTCATTTGCAATCTCTATTATCCCTTTTTTGATCCATTCGCCCGCGTAATTACCTGCCATTCTTCTCGAAACCCTCAATATGTTTGCTATATCCCCTGAAGTAATTTCAGCATTATCCTTAAAAAGCGGTATAATTATCTTTGTCCTTCTGTCGAGTTGCCGGAATAAATCCGCATCGACCTTCTTTTCACCTTTTGTCATGCCTGCGGTTTCAATTTTAACGCCTTCATACGCCTTTAAAAGCATTGAAACGAAGTAGTCAACCCATCCTGTAAGGTCCGCTTCTGCCCTGCCTTCATAGTAGTTATGATGAGNNTTATAATACTTCCCTATCTCTTTTGCGTGATGTTCTTCCATTGAAAACAGTCCATGGAGCCCGTAGCTGTTCTTTTGCAGTATGTATGTTGCCAGCAGTCTTGCCGTTCTTCCGTTGCCGTCAAAATAAGGATGGATTGTCACAAACTGATAGTGGGCCAATCCTGCTATTATCGGAACAGCCAACTCGTCTTTTTCAGCCTGTATGATCCAGGAGGTTAATTCTTTCATCAATGCGGGTACGTCTTTTGCCTCCGGCGGCATATAAATGATATTTCCTGACTTTGAATCTTTTATTACATTCTGCCCGTCCCTATACGGCGTAGGCTTGCTTTTCTTGCCTGCATGCGCCATGGCATGGATTCTTTTTATAAGGATTTCTGACAGTTCCGTTTTTGAGTCCGCCCATTCTTCCACATTAATCAAAGCATCCCAGTAATTCTGGACCTCTTTTACATCCCTTTCCCGGCCAAAAAAACTTACTTTTTTCTTTGTAATTACCTGTTCCGTTTCCCTGAGCGTCAAGCGGTTCCCTTCAATATATGTCGAATAGTGCGTTGACCTTATCCGTATGCTATGCCTTATTTCGGCTTCGATTGCCACCGGTATTGGCATGGAATCAATTGTGGTTCTTATCGCCTCGGCTTTGATAAGTTTGCTGTTTATCGCAGGTGTTATTGTAAATTTAGGTATCCATATTTCTTTCATGTATAGAACCTCCTTTTCATATAAATATTTTAATCCCCAAAGCTCTGGTCGTCAACTATTATTTCCGCAAAACTTCCGGTAAATTTCCGCGAAAATGTCGCTAACGTTTCCGCTAAACTACCGGTATGTTTCCTGTATTTTTTCATTATGTACAAAGCGCACCTATAATTAACTTTAAAGCCGCAGTCCGGATATTCATACAGATTATATGCGGCTCGTCTTCGGTGCAGGAAGCGGAAAAATGCAGGATAGTATTTGTGTTGTACTTACGATTTTTCGAGTTTTTTTCCGCAGTTGCTGCAGAAGTTCGCGGTAGGTAGGTTGTGGAAGCCGCAGGAGCAGACTACTTTCTTCTCGTTATTGTATCTTTCAATTAACTGTCTTTCAACATTTTTGTATCCTTCGGTACTCCTTATTTTTTTAAGAAGAGCAGGGTCTGTTATTACCGTGCCATCCTGATACTTTGAAATTACATTGCCATTTTCGTCAATATTAGCCGCAAATGTGCCCTGCAATTTTTCATGCCTGCAAGTATTTGAAACGGTGCCTATTCTTTGCCTGCTATAAAGGCCGGTGCCGGGCAGTCCGGCGTTCATATATGTTCCTCTTTTACCGGTTGTTACAGACAGTCCCCTGATGCCGGCTGTCATGCTTACGCCGGATTTTGAGAGATTTAAGCGTAGTCCGGGGAAC
>PLPI01000059.1 GCA_003159495.1 candidate division FCPU426 bacterium
TCGCGTCCTATCAAAGCGGAAAAATGGTTTATCTTCCTGCCTACCATGCCCGGATGAATCTTTCCAAACAATTCAGCTATTTCCGTATTTTTTAATCCCCCGTCACGCGAGAGCAGGATAACGGGCTACGTTTTACTCCCCTATCTGTTTATATAATTAAATCATTTCTGTTTTACTTTGTAAATGCGAAAAAATCAATTTACAAAATCCTGCTCGTTTTTTGATGTTTTCGTTATTATATACGCAAAATTACAATTAGAAGGGCGGCTTTTTTAGCTAATATTTTTAAGCAACATTTTAAAGGTTTCCAGATTTAACAACTTTGCTTCTTCCGGATTATTTAAAAATTTTGCCACATCTGATTCAACGGCCTTAAAATTGACAGACTCGAGCTTTTTTAAAAGCAATACCGGCAGGTTTTGCGCGTTAATTTCCTTTTTCTTTTTCTCGCTATGCTGCGCGGCGTTGCTCAGCATATCATAGTTTGGTTTTACCTTTTTTGTAAGGTACCACAGAAGGTCATAGTAATCCCTTGCCTTTGTATACTTTCTATAAAGACAGGCATGCAGTTTGCCGGCAAAAAGCGACGGCAGTTTATAGCAGTTAACCTGGAAAATATAAAACCTGTTGATTAAAACCGTCTCATTTTCCCAGCCCTCCGGCGGTTTCATATCAACTTCAATTTTTACGCCGAGGTTTTCCGCCTTGAGCCGGCCCGCGCCAAATTCGGAAAAAAGGCCGGGAAATTTCATAAATAAGAATTTAACTTCCCCTTTGCCACCTTTTTTTGCCGTGTGTGCCAGCCCTGCTTTATCAAGATCATCAGCCAGCCCTGTCGCTATCCCGTCAAAGTCAAAACCCTTTTTGTTTGACAGCGAAAAGTCAAGATCCTCTGAAAACCTGTTAAGGCCGTGAATAATCCTGAGCGCGGTGCCGCCGACAAAAGAAAGATTCTTAAACGCTCCCCTGTCAGAAAGGTTCTTTAAAATCATTACCTGCAGGTTTTCCCTCAGAACGTTTGTTTTTTGTTCATTTGACATGTATTTTTCCAGCCCCTGTGCAAGCAGTTCTTTCATTTTCCCCCCCTTGTGAAAGCCATCCTCAAAACTTCACGGTGTCTTTCGGGATATTTCAAAACATATTCATTATATTTTTTCCTGTTTAGAATTTTAAGATTCTGAACCCTGTTTTTTGCGATAAAGCCTTCAATTGCGCCCTGTGACTTGCGCCTGCAGAAACGCAGATAAATAAAATCAAGCAGCGCCTTTTCAGGCGTTGCGATTACCGCACGCATATCATTTTCGTCTTTAAACGCCGTATATCCGAAGAACAGATCAAGCTTGACGTTTGAATATGAAAAGGCGCCAAAATAATTTTTAAACATGCCCGTTTTCCTTGTTGTTACAGAGGTAATTTCATACACGTTTTCAGGGATGAGCCCATAGTGGTACATGGCGTATTCAAGGCTCACATATGAAGGTGTATAAATATAGTTTGCGATAAAAAACCTGCTGACTCCGGTTTTCCTGTCATTTTCATTGAGGGTATAGAGATTGTTTTTAAGCCTGTAGATATAACCTTTCTTCGTCCATTTATTAATATTATCGCGCAGGGAATGAAAACCGGCATCCACGCCTTCCAGGCTGGAAATGTTGATAACAGGCGTGTTCTGGTAGCTGTTTTTAAAGGCGTTATAGTTCATTTCTAAAAACCTGCCTTTTTACATGTTTTTAGAAATATACATGTTTTAATGTTGTTTGTCAAGGAACCTTTTTAGGTGTATGGGGGCCTGTAGATTTTATTACACGAAAACGCGTTTATGGCCTGCAGATAAAAACCCAGTCGCTGTAATGTTCTGCTCCTTCAAAGCTTTTCAATTGCGAAGGAAAATCTTTTTGTTTGATTGGTTTGGTTTTGCTTTTGCTCGCAACCCCGTATATTTCTCCGTTGGCTCCTGTGATAAGAGTCCAATCACCTCCGGTTACGGGATCTTTATAGAGCTTTCTTATATGATGTTTTTCAGGAAAACGCGAATCCGACAAAAGGTCTTCAAGCTTTTGCGGAAACGCCTTGGTACCGGCCGATGCAGCGTAATAACTTTTTATGGCATTCATATACGCAACACCCCTGAACAAAAGTTCACTTTCCTTTTCAACACGCACATCCCTTGAAAATATTAAAACTCCGAGAACAGCGGCAAACAGTCCTATGCTTGCAACCATTACAAGCATCATAAGATAAGCGTAACCGTTGTTGCTACTGTTTATTTTCCCAGCTGTTGATATCTGCGTTTTCACCATCACCGCCCTCCACGCCATCGGCGCCATAGGATACTATCTCATATCCTCCGTTTCTTCCGGGAGACCTGTAAACATACTGGTTGCCCCAGGGGTCATTCGGCACTTCCTTTTTTAAATATGGCCCGTTCCATTTGTTCAATGAAGGCGGCTTTGTCCGCAAAGCTTCCAGTCCTTCAGATACCGTGGGATACCTGCTGTTGTCGATAAAAAAAGCGTCGAGCGATGATGAAAAATCCTCTATCTGCGCCTTTGCAATGGACCGTTTTGCCGGTGACAGAAATTTAAACAGGGCGGGTCCGACGAGCGATACCAGAAGGGCAAGTATTGAAAGCACGACAAGCAATTCAATAAGAGTGAATCCGTTCCTTCTATTCTTCTTCATTTTTAATTGCCTCATTTCAAATTTTTTATCATAAAACCAGGATGCATTGTCACCAGTCCTGATAATTATCCCCGTCTGATGATTTACCGTCAGCTCCGCTTTTTATGTCGGAAATTCCGTTAGCGTCGTCATCATCGTCTTTGACCGGTACCCAGGAACTGTTGCTGTCGGTTATCGGATCTTTTGGTATTGCCCTGAGGTATTTTCCGGCCACAAGTTCGTTCAGATCATCCGGATATTTGTCATTGGCAGAATAATAATCATCAAGCGCCTTGCGCAGGTTGACAAGGTCCTGTTTTAACGCTGCTTCCCTTGATTTTGAAATTGAAGAAAAATATACCGGTGCGGCAATGCCCGCAAGCATGGCAATGATAGCTAGTACCACAAGCAGTTCTATTAATGTAAAACCGCCCCTTTTGTTTTTACCAGTCGCTGTATTTTGAGCCATCGCTTGCCTTTCTGTCGCTTTTTGAGTAAATATCATAAACATCCTGCTCTCCCCAGGCCGTTGAATCGGGACTGTCCGAATATGACCGCAGCCCCCATTGCTCTTCCACAGGCACAGTCTGGTCCGCGAATGGATCCCTTGGAATTCGCCTCAAATATTTTATTTTTTTTTCCGCAAGCCCCGGCATAGCGGCGCCGTCTGTCAACACCTTTAAAGTCTTTGGATAACCATCATCGCTTGCGCAGTTGCAAAATTTTGAAATTTTTCCGCTTGTCCAGTCCAGCTTAAACCTGTCAATGGCCGCCCTGACTGACCTTAAGGCCGACCGTAATTCCATTTCATCGGACCGCTGTACCATTGCTTTGGCATACGGCACCGCTATTGATGCAAGAATGCCCATAATGCCCAGTACAACGAGCATTTCAACAAGTGTAAAGGCCTTCTTATTACTTAACGACAAGCCTTGATGCCGACTTCTGGGCATTAATTTCGCTTCCTTCCCTGCTTTTTACCCTGCTGTCAAGAAATACAAGATATGAAACTCCGGGTTTAACTCCGGAAAACTGCATGCTGATAAGATTTAATTTGCCTTTTGCGGCATTATCCGGATCCAGTTTAAGTGAAAACCCGATTGTCCCGGCCCCTGATTTACTGTCATCAACCGTAAGATTGGTTACAGCCCCGCCTGAAGCCCTGTCCGCCTGCAAAAATTTAACAAAATCCGGGTTAAAGGCGGCCTTAATCTCCATTTCAGAAATATCTCCTGTATTTTCGGCGGCTATGTTTATTGTCCCGTTCTGGCCTGCCTGCAAAATATACTGATCCTGATCAAATGAAAGCATAACCTGTTCCTGATCGCTGGAAGTTGTGGTAATTGCCGCGGCGTTTTCAGTATTTGCCGCCGTTTCCACGCTTACCGCAATTGCTGTATTTGTTCCGGCATCGGCATTTCCTGATACTGTAACTTTGATTTTTTTGCCGTTTTTATCCCGTGTATTATCAGCCTGGGCCTTATACCTTGGCTCGCTGGTCATGTCGTTTTCAGTGCCCGAATAAATATCCCTGAGGTCATGGCCTATATATTCCCAACTCCGCACGACTCTGGGTGTTATTGTCAAAAGTACATCCGTCCTGTCTTTAGAATCATCTGTTGATGTGGTAAATAATCCGCCTATAATTGGAATATCACTGAGTCCGGGTAATCTGATTTTATTGTGGGACTCGTCTTCACGTATCAGCCCGCCAAGGATTGCCGTCTCTCCGTCCCGTAACAGCATGGAAGTTGTGGCATCCCTGGTGCCTATGGTGTATGCCGGGTCTGCCGTCGTTCCTATATTTGAACCGAGAGAGCTTACCTCGAGCTTTAAACTGACATTTACGGAATTGTCCCTGTTTATTTTTGGAGTCACATCAAGCATTACTCCTATGTCCTGGTAATCATAAGTATATCTGACCTGCCCGGTTGCGTCCTGAATTGTGGATGATTGAAGAGGCACCCTGTCCCCTATGTGTATGGTCGCCTGTTTTCCCTCTATTACCCTCACGCATGGATTTGCAAGTATCTTTGCGTCGACATCCTGCTTGAAAAAATTAAGGGTAAACGCGGGCAGGGTGACCGTGCCCTGTTTAAGCATATCCGCAAAATTTCCGAGTGTTCCTATTGTCTGCCCGGTCGGCAAAGACAGGGTTATCTGTCCCCCATAATTCAGACCAAGCTGCTCGGCCTTTGTCCTGTTTACCTCCATAATTTCTACATCAAACATGACTTCAGCCGGTTTCATGTCATTCAAGCTTACTATCTTATCCGCAAGCTTCAGTGTGTCCACGCTATCGCGGATGGAAAGGGTATTTAAAGCCTCGTTTACCGTCACTCTTTTCAAATTCAATGTGTTTTTCAGGATCGAAGACATATCGGAAGCCTTTACATAATTCAACTGGTATGTCCTTATTATCAGGTCCTCATACTGGTCCCTCTTTGCCTTTGTATCCTGCGCGACCAGCATGGATTTTTCCCCTATTTTTTTAAAGAAAACTCCGCCTGTCTGGGTTATATAATCAATGGCCTGGTCAAATGTCATGTCCCCGCCCGATACGCTCAACGGCATGGACTTCACCCCTTCGTCATACACAAAATTCATTCCATAAACCGAGCCTATATAATCCAGTATGGTTTTAAGGTCTGCATTACTGAATTTCAATGTTATTTTCTTTTGCTGGCCGTCCATGCCTTCAGATGTTTTTTTACGTTCATCATTAATCTTATCGAGTTCTTTTGCTGTATTTAAATCCGAAGGCTGCAGTTCCAGGGATTTTTCAAGCAGTTTTTGCGCCTCTTCCATGTTGCCGGATTCTTTCATGGCCATTGCGTCTTTAAAAGCGATTTCAGACTCCCTTATTGCGACGCACTCTTCAAGGGCGGTTGTCACCTTTTCATTGCCCGGCATTACAGACAGCCCTTTCTCGAGATACGCAATTGCCTCGTCTATCTTCCCGCCTTTTTTAAATACCATGGCGCCCTTATAAAAATATTCCGCCGCATCCAGTTCCGCTCTTTTAAGGCTGACCCTTCGCTCCTGATCATCGGGATTTTCCCTCACAGATCTTCTGTAATCGCCTATCATTCTTATCCATTCATCAGCATCCTGTACAACGGATTGCCCCCTGTATGTCTGGCGTCCGCCGCACGCTGGAATAAAAAGCACCACGGCTGCAAGTAATGCAACGAGGAATATTTTAAAGAATCCTGCCTTGAATTTAAACATTTATTTTCCCTCCATAGGATATTTCCTTGTTTCATTCGTGGTTTTATCGGTAATGTCCACATCCCTTTCATTTATTGATGTCAATTTGTAACCGTCATTTATATCATCACCTTCGTTTACAACACCGCTGAATGCATTTCCTGAAAAAAATGCGCTTTTTTTGCCGTCGTTTAATGCGGCGCCTGATATCTTAAAATCCGGCCATTTTTTTGCCGGTACCGGCGTGGATACGGCAACAATTATATTTTTTTTGTGCGAAACATAACCGGAGTCATTCCCCCCCTGGGCAAAATATTCTCCGGAAGGGCCTCCGCTGAAAATATTTTTTTCCGGCTTCGCGTTTCCCGTATCGGCCGGCTTCTGAAAGTCCAGCTTAAGCCTGCTTATGACGGTGCCTTCCGTTTCATCGCCCCCGGTTTTCAATACACCCGACCATTTTACTATGTTGAAAAGCAAAAGTACTGCCGCCGCCGCAATTAAAATATTAAGCCTGGATTTCATATTGCCCCCGCCCTGCCGGCGGATTTCTTATATATTGCCAGCTGGATATCCGCCTTGACCATGCCGGGATTCCTGTCGTCTTTTTCTATTTTTATTTTTCTGATTGCGGTAACAGTGTAAAAATTTTCCAGGCCCGACAGAAAAGCCCTCAATCCAGCATACCTTCCGCTGACTGTTATTTCCTGCACTGTAATATCATATCCCTGAATGGTTTCTTTCTGGCTTCCCGAGTCTTCCATGGATAGTTTCAATCCTGACGAGCCGGCCAGCACGTTAATCCCGGCCGACAGTTCCCCATCGGTGCCGGCAAAAGATAATTTTTTTTCCAGAACGGATACTTCCTGTGAAACATTTTTATATGCATCCTCCACGGCAAGTCCGGTTTTAGCCCTTTTAATCTGCGCGGTTTTAACGCCGTACCGCTTTTCGAGCGATGAATATGACAGCCCCTGCGGCGCCCAACATATTGAAAAAACACCCGCTGCCGCGAGAACTGCCGCGAGTAAAACCGGAAGCGACGCCCTGTTTGACGGATGCCTCATTATGAAACCAAACATTGCGTGTATTGAACGCCCTGGCTTCATCTTAAATTTTCCTCCGCTTTTATGGTAAAATCCGTAACCTGGTTTCCGGACGAAGACACTTTTTGCGACTGCTTTTGCAGCAACACGTTTTTGAACATACTGTTTTTTTCCATGCTTTCCATAAATTTCTGCATTATTTCCGGCGTTTTAGCCCTGGCTTCAATAATTAATGTCCTGTCCTCAAGGCTGTACTGAAAGGAAATGAAGGTCATAGCGCCGGACGACAATTTCTCCAGCACCGACATGATATTGCTTAACCCGGAGCTTTTTCCAATTTTCAGCCTGTTAATAGCCGACACTTTTACAATAAGCCCCGATATCTGGGTTTCTCCGGGCGGTTCGGCGGCCGGGAGCGCGGCGTACTCGGTATCCGCCGCGGCGATTCTTTCACTTATTTCCGGAATTTTATCTTTCATACTTTTGCCGTCTACCGCAAGAAACAGGATCAAAAAAAGAAGTATGACAACAAACCCCCATATTAAATAAAACAAGATCTTTCGCGCCGTTTCCGCCGGAAAAATAAAATTAATTTTTGGCTCCATTTACAGTCCCGCCGCCGCTATAAGTGAAACCGGCATCCCGGCAATCCCCTGTTTTTGGCCGTTTTTTTCAATGACTGGAATTTTTAGTTCAACACATTCACAGTTAAACCTTCCTTTTATCTGACCAGTCACTTCCGGCTCATTTATGAGGCCGGCAGTGTAAAATTTTTCAATTTCAACGACGCCGCTGGAGGCCGAATAGGCGCGCAGTTTTCTTTCAATTTCGGATATAACATCTTTTAAAACGGAAGTATTTATGGTCCCGGTGTTAAACCACTTGGATATCATGTACAGCGGGCAGCCGTCATTTCCATGTAAAAAAAATGTCCAGTATTCCGGTTCAATCAGCAATACTGCGGCTTTTGCATTGTTTGCCGGCCCAAAAAACGCGTCATTCACATATACTATTCCCGGAGAACACGCTGATGGAGATAGCCCTGAATCGTTAAGAATCACCCTGATTACCTCTGTGTTTATTTTTTTTGAAGAAAAAGCAAACGCCCCGGCCGGTTTCGCCCCAGTTTTATTCAGCGCCGACATCCAGACAGAAAGGCCGTCATGGCCCTTACACAGTTTTTCGGACGATTTCAATTTTAAAATATCCCGCCATGAAGCCATTGAACCGCTGCCGGAAGGTCTGTAAACACAGAGCGCTGTTACCGGGTCGGGCAGCACAATATTGATGACAGCGTATTTGTTTCCTATAATATCCGCCATTTTTTTTAAACACTGGCCTATTCTTCCGGTATTGCCGCCGGCGGTATAGGCATTATTATAAATATCACAATCAGTGTCCATGGAAACCGATTGTAAAAATTCCTTTTGTCCGCATGTTTCATTTACCAGCATGCAGTATACTTTATTTTTCCCTGCCATCACAGATGCCCTCAGCAGGCCTCTTCCCGGAATAACCGCGTCCTTAACATCTCTAAAATATCCTTTTAATAATCCGCCTGCATTTTTCATTATACCTTCCTTAAAAATATTTCCATATTTTACCGGTTTTTTTTCAATCCTCTGTAAAAGTCACCCTGTTGACTTCTTTTAATGTTGTTTCTCCCCTGACGGCTTTTTCCATGGCGGCCATTCTCAGCGTCACCATGCCTTCTTCAACCGCCGCCTGTTGCAGTTCGGTTGTGGGGCGTTTTTCAGATATCATTGCGCGCAGCCTGGGTGTAAGCCCCATATATTCGGCCACTGCGCTTCTTCCGATGTACCCCGTTCCGGAACATTTATCGCAGCCTTTTCCCTCGTACCAGACGCCGTCAGCTATTTGTTTTACCTTTAATTCCGCCGCGGAAAACTCATCCTTTAAAATTTCTGTTTTTTCCCTGCAATCCGGGCATATGTTCCTTAATAAACGCTGGGCGACGACGCAATTCAGCGCCGAAACAAAACTCTGCACATTGAGCCCCATATGGTTGAACCTGCCTATTACATCGCATGCGCTGTTCGCATGCACTGTTGTGAATACAAGATGGCCCGTGAGCGCCGACTGTACGGCTATCTGCGCGGTCTCTGGGTCCCTTATCTCTCCCACAACTATTTTATCCGGATCATGACGCAGTATTGACCTCAGCCCTCCGGCGAATGTCACCTTTTTTTTCTCGTTAACGGGCACCTGTACTATGCCGTTTATCTGGTATTCGACGGGGTCCTCTATTGTGATAATTTTTTCTTCGCTTGAATTTATTTCGGAAAGCGCCGCGTAAAGCGTTGTGGTTTTTCCGCTTCCCGTCGGCCCGGTTATCAATATCATACCGTAGGGCTCACGTATGCTTTTCTTGAATTTTTTCATTGTAACAGCGTCAAATCCCAAAGTTTCAAGGCTCATTGATTTCATCCTGGACTCAAATGCCGAGCGGTCAAGTATCCTGATTACAATATCCTCGCCGAATACCGTTGGAAGTATTGACACCCTGAAATCCGTGTCCCTGCCGCTTATTTTAAGGATGAAATGCCCGTCCTGGGGCACCCTGTTTTCCGCAATGTCAAGTTTCGCCATAACCTTTATGCGGGTAATAAACGCCCTGTGGTGGCTTTTGTCGAGCGTCTCGGTCGCGCTGTATAATATGCCGTCTATCCTGTATTTTATCTTCACTCCGGAATCATAAACCTCGAAATGGATGTCGCTCGCCCTTTTTTTCATGGCAACAAGCAGAACCGTGTTGATAAACTTCTCAATGGAACTTTCCTGCCCGGCCATGGAGTCCATGCTTATGGATTTAACGCCGCCATGCCCTGATTTTTCCTCTCCGGCCTCGTAATCAACCGACACGTTCTTTAAAAAACGGGCCGCAACCTCGCTGCGTTCAAGCACGGCTTTTATTCCCGGCGCGGACCCGACCCGCAAAACCGTATCTGCTCCGTAAAGTCTTTCGATTTCCTCTATAAGGCCAAAATTCAGCGGATTGTCAATCACAACCGCAAGGCTTCCGTTGTTTGCCGAATACGGCACAATCCCCAGCCTGTATACGTCGTCGACCCTGAAATTTTCAAAGAGTTCCCCCGGTATAATAAAATCCCCGAGCTTTGTGTATTCAAGTTCAAACTGTTCGGCAAGCGCCGCCGCAACCTGTTCGGCATTTAAAAGCCCCTTTTTAACCAGCCATTCTCCGAGCCTGCACTCCGCAACCACTGCTTCCGCTTCAATTACGTCCCTGGTCAAAATTCCCATGCCGGAAATTATCTCCCCAAAGCGCCTGCGTTTGAATAATTTTGAGTTCATTTGACTATTTCCGCCAGCTTGAAAATCGGCAGGTACATCGCTATTATCACGCCCCCCACTAGAATGCCGGTCAAAAATATCAGGGCTGGTTCTATGATTGTCATCATTGCCGTTATCCTGCTTTCGGCTATCTGCTCGTAATATGAGGATATTTCTCCAAGCATGGAATCCATCATTCCGGAAGATTCCCCGGCCTCAAGCAGTTTTATCGCTGTCGACGGCATCAAATTTTCCTTTGAGGCCGCGGCGGCAAAGCCCTCTCCGGAGTATATGCCGGCTATCACGCTGTCCAGCCTTTTTAAATATCTGCTGTTTTTCACGCTGTCTTTGGCGGTATTTAAGGCCTCCGCGAGCGTCATGCCCCCGGAGAGAAGGGTAAAAAGGGTCCTTGCAAGGCCGGCTATTTCAAGCGGCCCTATTATGCCCCCGAAAAAAGGCATAGAAAGTTTTATATCATCAACCATTAATTTGAATTTAAACGACCTTCCGGCGTTTTTTAAAGCCACAAACGACAAAATGGCCGCCGCAAACACCGCCGGAAGTATTATGCCCATGTTTGATACGATGAATATAATGAACCTTGTGGGCGCGGGAAGCTCCGCGTTAAAATCGGAATAAAGGGCGGCAAACCTTGGCATGACAAAAACAAAAAGAACCGTCAGGATAATCGCCATGGCGGCGAGAATGAACAACGGATAAACCAGCGCCTGGGATACTTTTTTTCTCAGGTTGTTCCTGCGTTCCATATAAGACCGGTATTTTTCAAGGGGTGACGCGAGGTCGCCCGCCGACTCTCCCGTCCTTATTGATGAGGTTATAATGGTATCAAATACGTCGGGAAACATCGCAACAGCGGCTGACAGGGTCATACCCTCGTTGATGGCGGCTAAACATTCATGAAGCACGTTTGACAGCCTGGGATTTGCAGGCCTGCTTGAGCACTGCTCCAGGACCTCCGGAACTGTCAAGCCCGCTCTTATAAGCGCGACAAATTCGGTGATAAACTGAATGAAGTCATCCTGGTTGACCTTTTTTTTCAGCCCCTGGTAACTCATTTTTTTATCCAGTTTTTTCACCAGATACCCTTTATCACGCAGAATTGACTCCGCACTGCCGGCGTTAAGCGCCATGACCTCTCCGCGTATTTCCCGGCCGTCGCCGTTAATAACCCTGTAATTGAATCCCTGCATTCCGCCCGTCATGTTAAAAACCCCTGATAAATAATTTATTTAATTTTATTATTATAAGACTCCTGCCTAAAGAGTCAAGATAAAAAACGGAAAAATCACCTTTAAAACAAAGGGGTTTATTGGAAACAACGTACGGCCGTGTTATTTGTATTTACAATCAGCCCTTTTTTGTAATTCCGGTAATATCGCAAATCATATCATAAACCCTGCCTGCATTTTCTATCTCAACAAATGCGGGCGCTCTTTTGGTAAAGCTGAAATTATTGTAATAAACCCTGTTAAAACCAGCAACAGGGTCATAGTATGAATTAACCTGTGTCCCTGAATGGAACTCATCATTTCCAAAACTAATGGTTCCGGTCCCGTCTTTATTAATGTTTTTCCTTATTACAGCGGTTTTTTTTAATTCAATTGATTTCACTTTTACCAATAGCAGTTTTGTTATTATTATGGCCCGCCCGCCTGTCAATGCGTACCATGTCCTGTTTGCGGCATAAGTCGCGAAAAAAAATCTTCCAGCCAGGTGATACAAACCCGCCAGCAAAAATATCGCCCCGAAAGCTGTGAACAAAAGTATCCCGGGCCTGTGCGAAACCAGGTACATGTTAAACGCGGTATATTCCCAGAAAAAAGCAAAAGCGCAGAATATTGCGGCAAAAGGGATTGCTATGATATCGCCGGGATGAAATATCTTTTTTGCCCCGGGTTGCCCGTACCATAAAATTTTTTCGCCCGGCATTAAATGCTTTTCGAACATCCCATTGTTCATCTGACCCCGCCCAAAACCTGCGACCTTAACCGCAGTATTTCCGGATCTCCCGGTTTAATGGCCAGCGCCCTGTTAAAATATTCAGAGGAAGCGTTAAAATCCCTCTGTCTTGCGGTTATCAGTCCGAGATACACACAGGAATCCACGTTGTTTGGATTATATTTCAGGGCATTTTGAAACATTTTATATGCCCCGCTGTAATCACCCGAATAATATCCGCATTCTCCCATTGCATTAAAAACATAATCATCATCATTAAAGAACGAACTTTTCCTGTAAAAAGCCATGGCTCCCGCATAATCTTTGTTATTCAATAGCATATCTCCGTATGTTCTGATGCGCATTCCATATGGCTTTACTATCATATATTCTCCAAATTCATCATAAGCGAGGCTTTTATCGAGAATCCCCCTGTAAGAATACATTTTTAACAATTCAGGCCGGGGGGCGTCCGGCAATCCGCCGGTTTCAACCTTATTGATGATGCCGTAAGGGACAAATGCAAACGACTGGTATTCTCCGGTATACTGCCCCGAATAATATATGCCCCTGTCACTGTTTAAGGCCATTAATTGTTTCAGATAATCAGTCCCGCGTGTCCCGTCCGGCGGAAATTCCAGGCTTCCGCCAAACATGTCCTTCAGCCTGGTCCTGTACCATTCTGACGGCAGTAATGGGGTTGATACCGGAATGAAATCCTTTTTTTCCACAAACCGCATGTAGTCCGCCCCGAACGCGTTCATTTCACCTTCATTAAAGTAAACCGCATTTTCAGGGATGGATTTTGCGGTATTGTTTATATAGTCATAAACAAGATAATAACGGGAATAATCGGGGCTTTTTGCAAATAATACTAAAAACAATAATGCCGCAATAAAAATCTGCGCCGTTTTGCCGGAGGCAACCCTGGTTTTTATAATTTTATCAACCACTGCGCAGATGCCCGCGGCTATAAAAACTGAAAGAAAAATATAGGAGGATGTAAGAATGGGTTTCATGACCCAGTCGGTATCACTGTACACAAGCGGTGCTGAAACAACAAGAATTGAGGCGGTAAGGCAGAAATAAGCCGCGATAAAAGAGGCGCTTTTATTTTTAATCTTCTTAAAAAGGAAAACAATCCCCGGAAGCGAAAATAAGGCGATATAAACCGGATATTGCCGCGTCAGGACATCCCTGATATAGAAACCCCATAATCCCAATGAAAAACCCGCGCCGTGGTATTGAATGTCCGGTTTATACTGTTTCATCGCGATAAACCCCAAAAGATCCCTGAAATTTTTTATATCCCCCCATGTATAAACAGCAGCTCCGGTGGAACGCAAAATCAGATATATATAACTTGTCGTCCCCAGCATAAATAAAAACGCCCCTGCCGCGGCCATACGTGTGGTGATTTTTATCTTTTCAAAGTAACAATATATCAGCACCGCCGGAAGCAGTACTATCATGCTCTGCCAGTGATTTCCCATGGAGAACCCGTAGATAAAGGAGAGCATGTAGAAATACCTGTTATCCTTTTTTATATTAAAAAGGGTTATGAATAACAATACCGTAAAAAACGCGTTCATGGTGTATATCCCACCTTTTGCGGAAGAGGCCTGCAAAAACGGCGTTGAACAAAAGAGATATAACATCGGCAAAAGAACGGCAAACAGAAGATTGAAATTTTTGAATATCTTTATATGCCTGTGCGCAAACAAAAAAAGCAGTAATGCGGTAGCCGCATAGAAAAACAGCGACAAAAGATTGCTCCTGAAAGCGTGGCTGCCCAGTGGCAACAGATCGAAAATCTTCCCCGCAAGTGTGTTCAAAGGATATCCCGGCGGATGCTGTATGCCCAGGGTGCTCTGCGCAGTGACGGTCTCCGGGCTGTCATCGGCGTTAAAGGATGGGGAAATCCTTGCAAGCAGGAACGCCGTTATCAGCAGGATAAAGATAAGGCTTAATGCTCCTGTAATAATATCTGCCGTACGTTTATTCATGAAATTATTATCCTTCTTGTTTTGATGCATCCCTTATCAGGCATTATAACACAACAAATGAACGTAAATCTTTCCTTAAAACGGAAATAAGGGTATCCCAACATCCGGATTAATGATGGTTAGTGTGTTTTTTGTCCTGACGCAGCATTGATCTGGTTGTACAATGCCTGTATCCCGGGATCGTTGTTGAATACAAAAAGCCCGCCTTAAGGGTCCTTAGAGCCCCTTCTCTGCATCTTTATCTGTTTGTTTTTACCTTAAATCCCCGCATTTACTGCGGTTGGACCGTCATTTGGCTGATAATATGGAATTATACAATTGGACCGCCGGCTGCCATTCAGGGTCATTTTTTACCGCAATGCCAAGATATTCTTTCGCTGGAACAATTTGATTTTGCTGAAAAGCAATCTGTGCTATGCTAAAAGCCATATCAGTTGTTATCCTGATTTCTTCGTTTTTGTCGGTAACTGCTCTTATTATAAAATCATTTAAATATGAAGGCGGAACGCACGACATTTCGGAGCCCCGTAACATTGTATTTGCAAATATAAGACTCTGGTTGCCCGAAGATTTGATAAGCATTGATTCCGCTTCTTCATATCCCTTGCGAAAATCCGACTGCCAGAAGCATCTGTTTATTTCCGACATTCCGTCGCTTAATTGATAAAAGAATTTCCTGGATTGTTCCTGTATCGGCAGTTCATACAGGCAAAGTGTCTTGCTGTTTTGATTATTATAATCATAAAAATACTTAAAATCACCCATCCCTTTAAACAAGCTGCGTTTAAAAAAATTCACAAGAAATAAAGCTTCCTGTGCATTTTCCAAACTATCATACGCGCTTTTTGTCCGTAAATAAGAAGGAAAAGATCCGCCTCCCTTGCCTGTATGGAAATAAAGGATGTTGTTGCCCTTGTATTTCGTATTAATATATGTGGCTATATCTTTTTCCATTGAGGATGAATTAATGTCATTTCCCCACTGAATGTTAAAATAAAACAAAGTTCCAACGAAGAATAATATTCGTACAAAAACAAGCATGTATGAGAATCTATTCCCGATTATTTTGTTAAACCCCAGCCCTATGACTAATATCTCGAATGGTAAAATCAACGAGAACCTCAACAAACTCGCAGGATTATAACAAAATAATATGGGTGTCAGGGACAACAGGAACGACACAAAAAACACTCTTATTGTTTTATCATTAATATTCTTTATCGGGAACGCCGTTGCCAATGCAAGCAAAATAAAATCAACGGACGATAATGCGGGTATTGGTATGGGGTTTATTTGATCTATTGGCATGAATAAAGCTTTCAAAATATTTACCGAATTTACAAAAACATCAAATATGTTGCCTCCATCCCTAAATATCGTATGCGCTTTTGCCCATTCTGCCGCCTCAGGATTAAGCACATTAATAAAGCCGTATACAACTAATGGCGGCAGCATTAAAACCCCAAGCCACACAATGTTTTTTTTGCCTATTTCTTTTCTATATTCAAAAATAAAATATGCTAAAATTGCTGTTATGCTAAGCCACGAGGAGTAACTGTAAAATGCAACAGCATATATAATTCCCGCAAATATCATATATTTTTTTTGCCCGGACTTTATAAAATACATCATGAAGAGTATAAAAAGTACCACAAACAAAGGGATGTATATGTTTTCCATCAATGTTTTGCTCAAATACAATGCCCAATTGCTTGTAAGAAATAAAAATGCAAAAATTATCCCTAATTTTTTTCCTTCCATAATTCTTCCAAGCAGATACAGTGATAAAGCTGTAGCCAGCGATACAAATGCCGGTATTAATCTCAACAAATCAAGATGTTCCTTAAAGAGTGCCATAAATGCCATAATGGCAGCTATATGCACATAAGGGAACGAGGAACCAAATCGCGGATTAAAATTAAAAAAACTGGTTTTGCCCATAAGCCTAAAATATGCGGATGTAATGCCATTCCATTCATCAGCTACAAAATCCACGGGATACGAAGAGACCCTGAAAAATCTTAACAAAACCATCGCAGCTATTGAACATATCATAATATTAATCGACAGCTTCATGTAATCGTTGTTGTTTTTATTGATCGTTTTAAATTTTTTCCCGATAAACCAGCAACAAAACACGAGTATGATAATCATCATAAAATCGAGCGCTGTTGAATATTTATAATATGCAAACGACAACAAAAACAAAATCAACCATGCAAGAATTGTATTTAAATCCTTTTTTTCCATTTTCCACCAATCAACAAGTTTAATCTATAAAATTTCACCGCCCAAGTCCTAAATTAGCAATAGAAACATTATAGGAAAATTGTTAATCAAGTCAATCGTTATATTTATGGGCAATCATATTTTCTTACGGATAATTTGTAACTATTGTTTTGGTCGCGGAACGCTACGTATGGTATGCTGCTGTTTGGATCCAATGAAAAATTAGTTATCGTCATTTGATTAAAAACTTCGGATGCAATAGTTTGCCAATTTGATCCATCATATATCATCACATATGATGTTGTATTACTATTGAAATCACTAAACATTATGCATGGATTATCACCCATAAAATCCAGATTTTCAAAATATGGAGTAATATTTGAGCCTGTAAATCTAGCAACACCAACAGGCGTCCATGTAGATCCATTTAATTGCATCACAGTCATAGCGCCACCATCATTAAATCCCGCATATAATATATTGTTGTGCATAATTAATGATAAAGGTGAAAAGTCCATACCAAAATTGACATACACGCTCATTGTTGAGAAACCGGCATTGCCGATAATCTGCCAGTTGTTGCCGATTAATTCCATTGCTGTTGTTCTGTAGCCATTTGCACTGTCACAGAACAAAACATAAGGTATGCTGTTTTTTACATATAATGTAATTGTATCGATTCCTTGGACAGTAAAATCCGCATTCCCTACGTCGACCCAGGCAGACCCGTTGAATTTTTTTACACTTCCCGAATTATTTGCTGAAGCATCTCTAAAAAAAACATACGGAATCCCGTTTTCTACAAATAGAGACAGATAATTTAAATAGCAATTTACAAAACCGGCATTTCCCACAATTTGCCAATTGCCTGTATATTTCATTACTGTAACCAAACCCTGATTATCAGAATACGCTATATATGGAATGTTATTTTCGACAAACAAATCGTCTACTGTCGTATCGGAAGCAAAGTTTGTAACCCCAACTGGACCCCAATTTGCTCCATCAAATTTCATAACATTCATTTGAACGCCATTGCCATAAAATACATACGGAGTTCCATTATATATTTTCATTTTGTAATTATACGCTTGTTCTGTTGAAAAATCGCTATTGCCTTCAAATTGCCAAACACGATTGCATGTCGTAGCCGTAACGGTGGCTGTCGGCGTTGATGTTGCTTCCGGTGTGGCGCAGTCAAATTTCATTACTGTGCATTTCTCCGAACTGTTATTATCCGAATATGCAATATAGGGTATTCCGTTATATAGATACAGTGACGGGAAACCGATCCCTCCTGCCGAGAATCCTTCGCTTCCCACCATTTCCCATCCTGTGCTTCCATTACCCGTGAATTTCATGACCGTTGCTTTAGATGTGATACCACCATCCATATATGCCACATATGGTACTCCATCAAATACCTTCAAAACCGGCATGTTGCTATTTGCCGCTGTAAAATCAGCCGATCCTACATTCACCCATCCGCCATCATATTTCATTACTGTTATAGCGCTTAAATTAGCATCATCACGATAAACAACATAAGGAATCCCGTCATATACATATATTGAAGGAAATGATACCATACCAGCCGAGAATCCGGCATTTCCCACATTGACCCAACTACTTCCGTCAAACTTCATCACCGTCGACTTAAACGAATTTGCAATGTCCGAATAAACTATATATGGTGTGCCTTCATATACAAATATAGAAGTGTCGTTGGCTCGTCCTGACGAAAATCCTTCATTTCCAACAGCCGTCCAGCTTACCCCGTTATATGACATAACCGTAGCTCCATAAGAATGTGCCCCGTCTGAAAACGCGATATACGGTGTTCCGTCATAAACAAATAATGATGTATACATGGCATCACCTGGGGAAAACAACCTGTTGCCGACATTTGTCCAGCTGTTATTTTCATATTTCATTACAGTCGCGGCTGTTTGAGCGTCACGATAAGCCACATACGGAACATTATTGTAAATAAACAGCGAAGTATACTCGACATATCCGGCGGAGAATCCCGTGCCGCCCACCGCCGTCCAACTGACGCCATTATATGTCATCACAGTTGCCTTATCACTGTTTCCATCGTCCTTATACGCCACATAAGGTGTACCGTTATTTACAAACAACGAAGTATCTAAAATCGTGCCTGCCGAGAATCCCGCATTACCAACATTCTGCCATTCACCAACGCAAACTGTCGGAACCACCGTTGCCGTCAGGGTTACTGTTGGTGTTATCGTCTGTGTTATGCACTGTGTCCATGTTTGCGTTATCGTCGGCGTTATGGTAAACGTCGGTATTGGAATTTCATATCCGTTGCATGCGTCATATATCGGGTTTAAATACGGGAAAGCCGGGTCAAACGGCCCCGGCGGGAACGTGCATCCCCATTTAGGCGACATTCCCGTGAATGTCCCGCTTACCAGGTGCAGATCTATCCCCGCAAGGCATCCGCGCACGGCCATATACGCGAGCTCGTCTGATGGTTCATAACTAATCTGTAACCTGCCGTTTGTTACCGTCGCGGTCGTATCAACGTCGTATTTTGCCGCGTAGCCCGCAACCGCGAATACGTCCAGCCTGTTTACGGCAATGACGCCGTTTATGTAAACGTTGCATACATCCTGTCCAGCCATTATCATCGGGTCTATTTCCGCGAATCTCAGTTTTACGTTATACTGCCCGTTCGGCAGGTTGTCGAAATTGTAATTTGTGACCTGTTTTGCCTCCACCAGGTAATAATCATTCCCGTAGAACGCGCACATATCCCTCCAGTTTATATAATCGTTCCTGGCGAAATTGTTGGCGTTATTGTTGTTCACGTACGCGTTGTATTTATAATTGTAATTGCGCACAACGCTCTGGTATATGCTTTCTTCTTCCGGCGCCGCTCCGCTTATATGCAGATACTGGTTCTCATATATCATCATTGTGGCCTCGGGGGTGAGCCTGGCGTTATATGTTTCCTGTAGATCCGTATATCTTGCGTCCGTATAAGCCGACGCTCCCCATGCGCCTCCGTTATACGGCCTGTCGCACTTGAAATCATATACCGCGTTGCTTGTCCCGAAGCCGCCGCAGTCGACCTGCAGGTCGTATTTCCCGGTTTCCACGGGTTCGTGCCCGAGTATCTCGCGTCCGTCGTAATAAACGGTTATCAGCCCCGCCCTGTGCTTATTCGCCGAATAATCGCAGATGTCGTTCGTAAAGCTCCAGTCATTTCCAGGATTGAAATAGTAATTGGAGTTGTCAATGTATGAACTGATATTATTTATGGTTATATTGTTATTTGCCTGGCTGCGCGACGGCGGGATCGTATTGCAGTCGGTTTCGTTATGCGGCAGAATCCCCGCTGTAAAAGAGATGTCCATTGCCGCGTCCTGGTTAGACTGGTTTACGGCCGTAAGGGTGACATACACAAAATTCGTCACACTGTTTGTAACGCTCTCCCAGTAGGTGTAGCAGAACTCCGCCGGCGGGTCCCCTGCCAGCCCCTCATTTTTCACATAATCGGATTTCACAGCGCCGTGTATTCCCAGCACGTAGTTATTGAGCCCGTATCCCTGGTCTGCGGCCTCGTCTTTCATCCAGTACCTGAGGCTGAGCTTTGACAGGTCTATGTCATACTTGTTACTCCAGTTCTGTATGAGAAACCCTGGCCCGGTGGTATCCCTGTCCGCGATCGTTCCGGAAAAATTGGCCGCCGTGTTGGTAACCGCCACTGAAAGCATGTAATATAGCCTTTCGGTCTGTTCGCTGAGCCCCATAGCCGTAGGTGTAACCGTGGGTGTTACTGTAGATGTCGACGTAATAGTAAATGTCGGTGTTACGGTAAATGTGGGCGTAAAGGAACGCAGAACCGTGAATGTGTTTGATATTGTAAAGGTCGGGGTAATTGTTTTTGTGGTTGTAATTGTGTTTGTAACGGTTTTTGTGTATGTTTTTGTACTCGTAGGCGTCACTGTGCTTGTTGTCTTTGTAACTGTTTGGGTTATTGTAAATGTCTTCGATATTGTCGGCGTCGCCGTCCGCGTCGCCGTTTTTGACCATGTTGGCGATATTGTCGGCGACAGGGTCCTGGTTTTTGTGGGGGTGACTGTGCGTGTTTGTGTCAAGGTAATTGTCTTTGTCACGGTCGGCGTAAACGTCCTTGAGAAAGCAGGATTTACCGTGTTTGTGGGAGTAAATGAAGGCGTCGCGGTCTGAGTCCTGGTGCTTGTTATGGTAAAAGTGGCCGTCATAGTACGCGTCTGCGTTACGGTATACGTGGAAGTCACCGTGGACGTTGCTGTCCCGGTAGAACTTATGGTGGGCGTAAATGTGTTTACAAAAGTCGGCGTAATGCTCGGCGTTACCGTATTTACGTATATCATGTAACTCGCGCCGCCGTATTCATAATCCCCGTCGCTGTACATGCCGAAATTAAGGATAAAACTGTTTTCTCCCGGCACCGTGGATGCCATTGCCGTACCTGTCAGTAAAATATCATAAGGCTTGCTGTTCGCAATATCCCCTATGCTGTATATATCGGCGGCATATCCCTCTCCTGTTTCTTGGGCAAAAGGCGTCGGTACGGAGGCAACCCCCGACCAGTTCGCCGATACATCCGTAAATAAAGACTCGGCCGCTATGCTTACATTTTTTGCGGCGTTCTCAACATAACTCGTTATATACGCCTGTATTTCCTGGCCCGGAATGAAATAGAAACTATTCATCACCACGGTCATCTGCATAACCGGTATGACAGTGCTTGTGGGCGTCACGGTCGGCGTGGCAGTGGCCGTGGACGTCGATGTGGGAGTCGCGGTAAATGTATAAGGCGGAGTATCCGTGGCGGTTCCTGTCGGCGTTACCGTCCCGGTCGATGTGGGCGTCGCTGTCTTTGTGCCGGTGGCGGTTGACGTGGGCGAATCCGTGAATGATTCGGTGACCGTCGGCGTCACTGATCTTGTGGGCGTTATGGTTTTTGTGTCTGTAAATGTGCGGGTTATGGTGCATGTGGCTGAATACGTGGCGGTAACAGTCGGTGTCATGGTTGATGTCGATGTAAGGCAATAGCTATTGGCCAGAAGATCGACCGATATTAATGAAAGCACTTCGCCTGGCGAGCATCCGTCCACATAGTTTGGAGTATACTGTGTGCCGGACGCGGCGTTAAACATATCGCTGATGCCTGTTCCCCTGTCGTATGAATATGAAGTGTACAGCCTGGTTGATGTGGGCGCTCCCCATGTTATGGTGCTTGAACACGACCTGACCGAGCCGAACGCGACTATGGCGTCGCCGCTGTTCTGGGCGGTTATATTGACAGAGGTTCCGTTGGCCCAGTTAAGGGTATTTGCCTGTGCGCTTCCTATTCCACCGACATTGTCGTATATCACCGCGGTCACGAGTGTATAATCATACGCATCCGTCGTTACGCTTACAATATTATCCCCGGCAGGCGGGTTTGATATGCTGTAGACCCGGAGACCGGCATTGCCGTTTATCCCTGTTCCCGTTACGTAAGATGCGGAGACGCCGCCGTAGCTGATGCTGTCAACCGGTATAGCCGGATCGCCAAAAACTGAAATGAGCATGATACTCGGCCCTGTTGCGGTGTTAACAAGGTCAAACTGCGTTACCTCATGGGAATACTGCGACCCGCTTGACCCTGAATTTACATATACTATGGGCGCACACGGTTCCATGGCCGCCGTGTTGGTTATCGTTGGCGTAGCTGTCTGTGTCACGGTCAATGTTGGTGTAACTGTGCGCGTTATTGTCTGTGTGGTGGTTGCAGTAACCGTCTGTGTTACGCTCGGGGTCACGGTTTTTGTCGAAGTTGCCGTCACTGTAAACGTGGTTGTCCCTGTTCGCGTCACGGTCTGTGTCACGGTTGGCGTACCTGTTTGCGTGACTGTTTTTGTCACTGTCAATGTTGTTGTCCGCGTTGCCGTCGGAGTTATTGTAAATGTTGATGTTAAAGTAGGAGTTGCCGTTACTATCATATGGCCTATGCTGTCATTGACCAGCATGGATCCGCTGTATAACCCCAATACTTGTGAGCTCGTCAGGTTTGTTATCAAATAGTAATAATCATAGGTTCCCGATAAATTTGTCCCTGGCCCGATAACCCAATTAATTTGCGGCCTTGCCGTGTCCACCATGGTAGCCGCCGGTGTCGGATAGGACGCTGTTCCCGCCCCGCCGATGTTCGGATAAATGCCTATACCCGTCCCGGATGGAGCGTATCCGGTGTAGATCCAATTAAACGATACCTTTACAGTATCCCCGAGCATCCAGGAAGCCGGCTTATCAGGGACAAAAGTAACTGCAATGTGCGGAGTTATTGTGACCGTGGGGGTTGCCGTGAATGTCGCCGTCGGTGTAAATGTGTTTGTAGGGGCAAAACCCGGCTTAAACTTCCACAGATATCCCGATGTCTGGTTTATCATATATAAATTATCATTTACATCCACGGACATTCCCCTGGCGTTGGTAATGGTCCATGTTGTAACCGGCGTCGGGCTCAAATAATTGGTATACACTTTGAAAAAATTATCAGCCCTGCTTGATTCCAGTATATGTCCGTCTGCGGCAAGATACGCTTCCTTGAACGTGGTAGAACCCGTTGAATACCCTATCGTGGCTATCGGAGTCATTGAATTGTTGTAAACCGCTATGTTCCCGCCGTATTTCGTAATATAAAGGTTGTTGTTTTTGTCTATGGCAAGATATGGCACCGGTGTCACGTTCGGAATGATATAAGTCGCCACAGGTGTATTGCCGGGCGTGGCAAATGACGCCGCCGGCCATTTATACAAAGTTACCGTCGACTGCGGAGCCGCAATGATCCATACGTTGCCAGCAGAATCAAAAGAAGGCGGATAATTCACGCCCGGGGTCGTGGCAAAAGTCGCCACAGGGTTTAAATTTACGTCATATATCTGTATTGGATTTGCAGCGTCGCTTCTTAACGCATAATACTGGTTGTTATATTTGGGATTATAGGAAAATTGGGCGTAAGCTATTGATGCAGTGGCAATAGGAGTCATCTGTGCGTTCAACAGCTGTATGCTGTTGGAAGCCTGCCATATTTCTTCAAGTAAATTATGCGTATCAGGATCATAATATACCCTGCCTGCGTTGGCATTGGCCACGGAATATGTGGCAACCGGCGTCATTG
>PLPI01000041.1 GCA_003159495.1 candidate division FCPU426 bacterium
CTTTCTCCTATCTACTATCTGTAAGTTCTTGTACTACCTGTTCACCCTCACCCTCTCCCATCAAGGGAGAGGGAATCTTTATTGTGTGTTGCCCTGCTTAACTTTCATTTTTTCCTCTCCTCTTAGGAGAAGGAATCTTGTTCTTTCGCCCTGCCCAACTTTCATTTTTTCCCTCTCCTCTTAGGAGAGGGATAGGGTGAGGTGTATAAAGAATCTATACTTTTATAGCCTGCAGCAGCACTTTTACCGACGGAACGTCCGGTATTAACAGCAGGTATCCTTTTATCACATGCTCGTTGGCCTCTGAAAACTGCGTCTCAATGGAAAGTATGTGCGTCGACATACTGTCAAACCCGTCTGAAAGCGACGAGAATATGGCAGAGGCTATGTCGAATACAAGATTGGGGACAGACGGCAAAAGCATGAGCCCCAGAAATTCATTCAGCGAGTTCATATATGCTCCGGCCAGGATGTTGCCGGTTTCCTTTATTGCGGAATTGCCCACCTCGGAGAGTACCTTTGTTGACCCGATGGGTTTCTGCAGGAGCATATCCACCAGAGATAAGGCCGACTCCCTTGTCAGCAAAAGCACTATCTTTGAGGATATGTCGCCGAGCACGTTCATGATGATGCCCGCCACCAGCGTGTTTGGCTCGCCCAGAAGAGACTCTATCTCCTGTGTCCTGATAACTTTTACCTCGGGCACGGATATCATTATTTTTTTCTTGATAAGCTGCGATAGCGCCGTGGCCGCATGGCCCGCGCCGATATTTCCCACCTCTTTCAGGGCGTCTATCTGTATATCCGTTAGATTCTGAAGGCTGTTGTCCGCCATTGAAAACTCCTTATATTTAAATCCCGCAACGGGATATTTGTTAACATCAATTATACTACAACCCCGCGATTGAAACGCCTTTATTTATTCCGTTACACCATCTTTGTATTCGTCTCTATTAACGACTGCACGTCCACTATCAGGCTTATCGATCCGTCGCCCAAAATCGTCACCCCTGAAAATCCCCTGGCGTATTTTAAAAATTCCCCCAGGCTTTTTATTGCTATCTCCTGCTGTCCCATCACCGAATCCACCTGCAGGGCTATTTTTTTGTCCCTGGCCTCTATGATGACAAGGTTCACTATATCCGTTTCCGGCAAGGGCGGTTTGTCCAGAAGTTCAGAAAGGGATAATACCTGCACAACCTCGTCGCGCAGGATTATGACGCGTTTGGCCTGTATTAATTTCAGCTCCGATACGGGCAGCTCAACGGTTTCTATCGTATGCACCACGGGTATGGCGTATGTCGCGCCGGATGATTTTACCAGCAGCGCCTGTATTATCGCAAGCGTGAGGGGCAGTTTCATAACAGATTTCAACCCCTCGCCGGGGTGGTTCTCTATCCTGAATATCCCGCCGAAGGCCTCCACCTTTGTCTTGACCACATCCACGCCCACGCCGCGGCCGGAAATCTGGTCCACCTTTTCCGCGGTGGAAAATCCCGGAAGGGTGATGAGGTTCACAAGTTCCTCNNTTCCTGATTTTTTCTATATCAAGCCCCCTGCCGTCGTCCGACACCTCTATGATTACCGAGTTGCGGTCCCTGCGCGCCGAAAGGCGTATCATGCCCGCCGCGGGTTTTCCCGAGGCAACCCTCTCGTGCCTTTCCTCTATGCCGTGCGCCACGGAATTCCTCACAAGGTGCAGTATCGGCTCGTTTATCTCCTCCAACACCGTCCTGTCTATTTCAATGTCCCCGCCCGTCACCTCGGCCTCTATGAGTTTTCCGGCCTGTGATGCAAGGTCCCTGATTATCCTCGGATAACGGTCGAATATCTGCGACACCGGGAACATCCTGACATCGGTGACCTCCACCTGGAGCTCGTTTATTATCCTGTCAAATTCATCCACTGTCGGCGGCAGATTATTATATGTCTTGTTGCGGGATATCTGGTCGAGCCTTATTTTCGCGATGACGAGTTCCCCGACAAGGTTCATGAGCGCGTCGAGTTTTTCTATGTTCACCCTGACGCTCTGCGAAAGAACCCCTTTTTTACCCGGGACAGGTATTTCATTACCTTCCTGCTTTTTTTCCGCCAGGCTCTCCTGTTTTATTGATTCAAGGGGTTTTAACTCCTCGACGTCGGCGCGTTCAACCTCGGAAACCCTGAGCACACATTTTTTTATCTCTTCGGCTGAAGCGGCCGTGGCGACTGCCATGTCAAAGAACCTGCCGTATTTTCCCTCTTCAATATCTCGCGCGGCGGGCTGTGATTTTATTATCTCCCCTTTTTCCGAAAGGTTGCGCGACACCATGAAGGCGCGGACATTTTTGAACGCGCACGCCTCGGAAACAGTCACCCTCACCCTGAAAACTTTCAGCGACTGCTTTGCCGCCTCGTCAAGAAAGATCGAATCTACCGTAAAATTCACGGCAGCCGACGCCTCTTCAGTTATTTTTTCCGCACGCGAGGCCTCTTTTTCACGCGTAACGGGCGCGGATATTTTTGCCCCTTCTGTTCCGGAGGCGTTCTTTTCCCTTATCTTTGCCACGAGTTCCTTATATCCGCGCGCCGAATCCACGTTCTGCGCCCTTATGTTGTCGATAAATTCCTGCATTGTGTCTATGGATTTAAAAAGCATATTGATTATCTCAAGGTCCGGCCGCAGGGTACCTCCGCGCAGCCTGTCCATCATTTCCTCTATCATGTGGGTGAATTCGGCGAGTTTGTCGTAACCCATTGTTGCGGACATGCCCTTTAAGGTGTGGGCCGCCCTGAATAATTCGTTTAAGGGGGTGAGGTCCTCCATATTTTTTTCAAAACTCAACAGGGCCCTGTTAAGGTTATTTATATTTTCAACGGCCTCCTCAAGGAAGGCTTCCCTGTAATTTTCAGTGTTCATTTCGCCCCCTCTTTGAGTTTTCTTATCTGTGCGGCTATACCATCCGCTATTTCGTCCAGCGGCAGGATGACATCCGCGTAGCCCTTATCAATTACCGATTTCGGCATGCCGAATATCACCGATGTCTCCCTGTCCTGGGCTATGATGCGCGATTTTTTTTCCCTGACTTTTTCCACCCCGGCCGTGCCGTCTTTGCCCATGCCGGTGAGAATAACTGCCACCATGCTTCCCTCAAAGACCTTTGCGGCGGAAAAAAGCGTCATGTCCGCCGACGGCCTTACGCCGAGCCTGGGCGGTTTCTGGTTAAGCTCCACCCTGTAATCACCGCCGGTTTTTGATATCTCCATGTGAAAATTTCCCGGCGCGAGATATGCGTGGCCAGCCTTTAATATTTCGCCGTTCTCGGCTTCCTTTACGTGAATCAGCGACGCCGAATTAAGACGCTCCGCAAGCGTCCTGGTAAACCCCTCGGACATATGCTGTATCACAAGAAACGATGCCGGAAGGTCGCGCGGTATTTTCGTTATGACCTCGGTTAAGGCCCTGGGACCTCCCGTGGAAGCGGCTATGATCACAAGTATCTCGTTTTTCTGCGCGGCAGGCTTTTCAATTTCCTTTTTTTCTATATCCTCGTGGAGTATGAACAGGGATTTGCTTATGTCTATGGTCTTTGCCTGTTTTATCTTTTCTATAAGTTCGGCCTGTATCTTTTTTATGTCGAGCGATATTTCGCCGGAAGGCTTGCACACATAATCCACGGCGCCGTACTGAAGCGCGCGTATCGTGGTGTCCGCCCCCTTCGGCGTGTAGGCTGAAAGCATGATGACCGGTGTTGGTTTTTCGCTCATTATATAACCCAGCGTGTGCAGTCCGTCCATGCCGGGCATTTCCACATCGAGGGTGATTACATCGGGGGCAAGTTCCATGGTTTTCTTAAAGGCGTCCCTGCCGTCCTTTGCGGTCCCTATGACCTCTATATCCCGGTCCTCCTGCAGCATATCGGGTATTATCTTGCGCATGAAAGCCGAGTCGTCGACAACAAGGACCTTTATCTTTGCCATTTTACGCTACTCCTGGAGTGTTCTGTCCACGGCTTCAAGGACCCTGGCGGGCTGGAAAGGCTTTATCACAAAATCCTTGGCACCGGCCTGTATCGCCTCGATGACCAGCGCCTGCTGGCCCATGGCGCTGCAGATGAGTATTTTGGCTTCCGGATCCAGTTTGATTATTTCCTTCACGGCCTGAATGCCGTCAATTTCCGGCATTATTATATCCATGGTCACAAGGTCGGGCTTGAGTTCCTGGTACTTCTCTATGGCTTCCCTGCCGTTCACGGCCTCCCCGACTATTTCCAGGTCCTTTTTTTTGAGTATGGAGGCCAGGATGTTCCTCATGAACTTTGTGTCGTCAACTATCAATACTTTCTTCAATTTTGCCTCCCTGTGTTCCGGTTATTTCCTTGAGTTCGTCCTGTTCCTGCTCGGAAAATATTTTTTCAATGTCAAGCAGCACTATTATCCTGTCGCCCGTCTTTACGATGGACTCTATATACCTGGCTCCCGCCGAGGTTAGTGTCGCCGGCGCGGGAAGTGATTCGCCGCTTTTAACGTTCATGACCTTTGTGACCTCGTCCACTATCACGCCCACAAGCTGGCTTTTCATGTATTCCACTATTATTATCCTGAACATCTTGTCCCTGTTAATGGCCTCAAGATGGAACCTCTTGCGCAGGTCAATTATCGGGATTATCTTGCCGCGCAGGTTTATGACGCCCTCGATGAACTCCGGCGCGGTGGGGACCTCGGTTATCTCCTTTAAACGGATTATCTCGATGACCCTCATTATGTCAAAGGCGAAATCATCCTCTTTTAACTTAAAGCCGACTATTTTTTTTTCCATTCAGTCCGCCTTTGTGAGCTTGAACTTTGTGAGTATTGAACGCAGTGTTTCCGCGGTCTGCGCGAGTTCCTGCGCCTGCGCCGCTATTTCCTCCATCGACGCCGTCTGTTCCTGCGTCGAAGCGGAGGCCTGCTGGGTGCCGGCCGCGGTCTGCTCGGCCACTGCCGCTATCTCCTCGACTGCTTTTACAACCCTGTCCGTGTCCTCGGCCTGGGCCTTGGTGAGCCCGGTTATCTCGTTGGATATGAAAACAACCCTTGTTACTATCTCGTCTATTTTCTGGAGGGCGTCGCCGCTCTGCGACACAACCTTTTTCCCCTCTTCGGTTTCCTTAACCCCGACCATTATGGCCTTCACCACGCTTTCGGTCTTGTCGTGGATGTCCTCCACAAGGCGCGTGATTTCCCTTGCAGCCTCGGCCGAGCCCTCGGCGAGTTTTCTAACCTCGTCGGCAACGACCGCAAAACCCCTGCCCGCCTCGCCGGCGCGCGCGGCCTCGATGGCGGCATTCAGCGCCAGCAGGTTCGTCTCGTCGGCTATCTCGGTTATTATATTTACCACTTCCTCTATTTTTTCGGAATATACCTTGAGCTCCTCTATTGAATCCTTCGCCCTGTTGGTAACGGCGACGATATCCTCCATTTTAATGACCGTTTCCTTTACGGCGCCGATTCCATTCTCAGTGGCTTCCTTTGCGGCCTTTGCCACTCCCAGAACCTCTTCTGATTTCTGCGCCACTTCCTGTATTGAATTGGACATGTTCTCCATGATGCGGGAAGTTTCCACCGTGCGTTCCGCCTGCTGTTCGACGCCGCGGGCTATCTGCTGGACTGTGGAGGAAATTTCCTCGGCCGAAGCGTTTATTTCCTGTGTGGACGCGGAGAGGTTTTCCGCAAGGTTCATTATGTTTTCGGAAGAGTCGTTGAATTTTGTGAACATGCCCCTGAGTGAATCTATCATGCTGTTGACGCTGGCGGTTATTTTTGCGGGAAACCCTTTTTTAATCTTTGTCTCGTCGGACATTTCGCCCCCGGCCATCCTGTCAAATTTTGCCGCCAGAGAGTTGAATTTGTCCGAGTTGACCTTTAACGCCGCGGCTATATTTATCCCGAAAAGCACCGCGCACAGCGCCAGGCTCAGGGCTATGAACGCGCCGCTGTCCGGTGCGATGCCGCCGAAACGGCATATGAGGATGAAAACAACAGCCGCAGCCGCTGACGCGGCCGCGTTCATTATTATTAAATTTTTATCCTGCTGCCCGTTCTTTTTTTGCATCCTGGCTCCCGTCGTTTTTATAATTCCCTTGTTCCGGCCGAAAAACTTTTTACCACGGCCCTTCTGTTTTCCACAAAAAATTCAACGGATCTGCCGTAATTGCAGCCGGTGTCCTCGGCCACAAGCGGTATGCCTTTTGCCGAGAGCGAATCCCTGGCCATTTTAATGTTTCGTTCGCCTATGGTTTCCCCGCCGCCGGCCGTGTCGAACATTTTCGCTCCGCCGAATATTTTGGCTTCCATATCCCTCAGGCTCACGCCCTCTTTTAACAGCGCTTTGACCATATTGTCAATGCCCGTGTCCAGGTATTTATTCTCGCTGTAAAGCCTCCTGCCGGAGGGTTTTACAGGCAGTATCCCGTGCAGCATTGCGGCCAGCTTCCTGTTCTTGTCATAGCAGGCCACTATGATACACGAACCCACGCCGTATGCCGCGAGGATTTCGCCGTCCCTTCCGATTTTCAGCTCGCCCATGTCGACCTTTATTGGTTTTTCAACCATATTCCCTAGGCGCCTTTTATCGTGTTGTTAAGCGCTTCCAGTATTTTCGCCATGGCGTCTTTGTCGGGTATTATGAACATCTTGCTTTTCAGGTTAGTGACAGCCTCTGTCATTTCGTTCTCAATTAGCATGGCCTCCGGGGCCATCTCGGCGAGTTCCGCGGAAACGGTTTGGAATATGGCGTCTACCATGTCAACCGCCAGCGCCGGGACCGAAGGCACCGCGTTCAGTCCGATAAATTTTGCTATCGCGTTAAGGTACGCGGATATTATGATGTTGCCTATCTCTTTTATGGCGGATTGTTCGGTCTCGCCGAATTCCCTTGTCTGCCCCAGTTTTCTTCTCATGAGCATGTCAAGCAAAAGAAAAACCTTTTCCTGGGGGAATATGAGAAGCGCCCTTGCCTGGATGTCCCCGTATATGCGCAGGTAAACGGCCGCGACGATGCGCGAGTCGCGGGATACCATTTCCGCCATTTTTTCCACAGGCACCATCACAATGGACGGCACGTCAATGGTGATGTCCCTTCCGAGAAGCTGTGAGAGCGCGGTGGCCGCGCTTCCGGCCCCGATGTTGCCGAGTTCCTTTAACGCGTCGCGCTGAAAATCGGTCAGCCTGCTGTCAGCCATTTTTTATCACGCTCCCAGTATTTTTCCGACAGTTTCCAGGACGTTTGACTGTTCAAAGGGTTTAACAATATAATCCCTGGCCCCGGCCTGTATAGCCTCGATCACAAGCGCCTGCTGCCCGATGGCGCTGCATATGAGCACATTTGCGGAGGGAAACTCCGCCATGACCTGTTTTAAAACATCAATGCCGCCCATTTCAGGCATGACCATGTCTGAAATAAGAATATCCGGCTTGAGTTCCTTATATTTTGCGATGGCTTCCCTGCCGTTGCCGGCCTCGCCCACCACTTCATATCCTCCGGCGACAAGTATGTTTTTGAGCATCATCCTCATGAAAGCCGCGTCGTCGGCTATTAATATTCTTTTTGCCATGGTAAATCTCCTTTTTTATATTTGACAGCGGCTTAAAAACCGCGTTTATACAGCAAACTCGCCGCGCTCGCCGGTCCTTATCCTGATGGCGTCGCTGACTTCCGAAATAAATATCTTCCCGTCCCCTATCCTTCCCGTCCTGGCTATTTCTATTATGTTTTTCACCGCGTTTTCGATATCCCCGTCCTTGAGTATGATTTCTATTTTTACCCGCGGCATGAACTCGACCGCGATTTCCTTGCCCTCAAATACGTCATTTTTCCTTTTCTGGAAACCGTACCCTTCGCAGTTCGATATCGTTATGCCGTTTATCCCCATGTCGACCAGCTTTTTCTTTATCGCCTCAAATTTTGCCGGCTGAACTATTACTGTTATTTTTTTCATTATTTAATCAGCTTTTTTCTCGATGAAGAGGGCGAGAACACGAATTCTTTTTTCCAGATCTCGACCATTCTGACATTCTCCATCGCGCTCCTGCCAAGCTCGCTTTCCGGATTTTTTTCGATATAAACACCCCACATTTTCATCGCCTCGTCCCACCACCCCTTCCACCTGTAGACCTCTCCGAGTTTGTAGTAAGCCTCAAAAAGTCCGGTGTTGAGTTCAAGCGCCTTGTGGTATTCTATGTCGGCCTCGTCCCACCATTCTTTTTTGAAATAAGCTTCGGCGAGGTTAAAATGGCCCCTTGCGCTTTTCGGGTCCTTTGAAACGGCAAATATGAAATTTTTGACGGCGTTGTCATAATCGCCCGTGTCATAATAAACCGCCCCCATGTTGTTCACGGCGTCGATGTTTTCGGGCTCTAATTCCAGCACCTTTTTATATTCTACAATAGCCTCCTGCAATTGTCCAGTATTTCTGTAAGCGTTGGCCAGGTCGTATGAAACATCCGCCTGCGACGGTTTTTCCTGCTGTTTTTCCCTTAATTTTTCTATGGTTTCCTGGAAAACCATGTCCTTTTTCCTGGCCGCTTCCATGTTTTTTCTGGCAACGGCGTAATTGGGGTCAATGTCCAGCGCGTCCTCAAAATACTTCTGCGCCTCCCTGAAAAAATTCTTTTTATAAAACGCCACGCCAAGGTTGTTGTATGCCTTGTAATATTGTTTGTCAATCTCTACGGCTTTGCGGTATTCTTCGATGGCCTTCTCGAGATTTCCCATATTTTTAAAGGCCACACCCATGGAATTATGGGCCACCGCGTTGTTGGGCTGGACGGACAGGGCCTTCTGGTATTCAATAATGGCCTCTTCGTTCCTGCCCTTGTCGGTCAAAACCAGCCCGAGATAAAGGTTGACTTCGGGTTTTTTTATATAATTGGGAAGCAGCTCCAGCGCGCTCCTCAATTCGTTGACCGCCTCGTCGTATTTTTTCTGCTTGTAATATGATATCCCGAGAAAATACCTGGCCTCGTCATCGTACGGCTCCTTTTCAAGGTGTTTCAAGAAAAGGGCCACCGCCTCTTCGGTCATCTCCTGCTTGTAAAAAAGTATGCCGCGCTCCAGTTGTACCCTGGAATATTCCGGGTTTTCCTCGGCGATTGCGTCGAGCACCTGCGAGGCTTTTTCAAACTCCCTCATCTCCCTGTAGGCCACGGCTATATTTACCTTGGCCTCCACCATATCGGGCTTGAGCTTCAGCGTCTGCTTGAAAACCTCGATGGCGTCCGCGAGTATCCCTTTTTTTATGAGAAGTTCCCCGAAAAAGTTGTAATAGACCGGCTGTTTTGTATTGTAATGGATGGCCATTTTTATCTGGTTTATCGCGTCGTCGGTGTAGCCCTTGAGCTTGTACACCTTTGCCAGGTTGAAATAAGCCTCTTCCTTGCGTTTCTCGTCGGGCAGTTTTTCCACCTCCTCGCCCCTTTTTAAGGCGGAGGAAGTCTCATAATAATCTATAATCAGGCTCTTGTTCGACTGTATAAAGGCCGGGTTGAGTTCCACCGCCCTGTTGTAGCACATGGCGGCCTCTTCATCTTTTCCCGTTTCTCCGTATACAAAACTCAGGTTGTAGTAGGCTATGGCGTATTCCTTGCTGAGCTGTATCGCTTTTTTCAGCTGTTCCTCGGCTTCATCATAAAACCCTTTTTTGTAAAGCACTTCGCCGAGGTTATTGCGCAGTTCCGCGTAATTGGGGAATTTTTTCAGGGCCTCCCTGAAAACATTCTCCGCTATGTCGTAATCGCCCATGTTTTTATAAATAATGCCCAGCAGATTCTGCGCGAGCAGGTGTTCGGGGTTTAGTTCAAGTGTTTTTTTCAGCGCCTTGATTGCGGCCTCATATTCGCCCGTATAACAAAGGGCCTTTCCCAAATTAAAATGGGCCTCCGGATCCCCGGAATAAAGCTGGACCGCTTTTTTATAGGCCGATATGGCGCGGTCGTAGATTCCGGTCTGCTTGTTGACGGCCTTCAGATTTGCCTGCGCCTGGGAATAGTTCTGGTTGATGGTAAGGGCCTTTTTAAACTGTTCAATGGCCTCCAGGAACATGCCCTTTGAATAATAGTAAACGCCCGTGTTGTTCAGGGAGTTTGGATCCGACTCCGCCCCTGTGCCGGCCGTGATGTTTTTATCAGGCGCTGCCGGCATAAATCAATTCCCCTCAAAAAGTATTTCAAGTTTTAAAAGTGTCACAACGGCTTCGCCGTCTTTCAGCAGGCCGCCTATGAATTTTCTGTCCACGGCGAAGGTATATTTTGTTATGTTGGCAAAAGACGACATTGAAAAATTCTTGACCGCCAGGACGCGGTCCACGAGAAAACCGGCCATATTTTTGTGCTGTTCCACGATAATAACCCTGCTTTCGTCCGTTAAAATTTCGGATACGCCGAATATCTTTTTTGAAAGCGATATCACCGGGATAACCTCGCTGCGCAGACTCATCATACCGAGTATATGGCCCGGCATATTGGGAAGTTTTGTTATTTTAGCGCATTTTACTATTTCACGGGAATAGACTATTTCAAGGCCGAAACGCTCGCCGTTAATCTCCACCACGACCACAAGAATGCCCTTTAACGCGCTTATTATGTTCTCTTCCTTGATATAGCGCATGCGCACGAGCAGTTTTCCCAGGGGTTCGGACATCCCCTCATCGCGCTGTTTTTTAAGGGCCTCGTCAAGCTGCTCGGCCGTGATGTAATTAGCCTGTACAAGCAGTTCACCCAGGCTTTTTTCCTGCCCTTTTACAACATCCATTTTTACCCGCCGCCCAGCAGTTTAAGATTCTTTAATATAATCTCGTTGCCCGGCTTTATTTTAAGCGACCTGTTCCAGAATTCCTTTGCCTTTTCGGGATTGTTGTCCTTCATGAATATGTTGCCCAGCTTATAGAACATGTCCGCGTCTTCCCGCCCGGCTTCCACGGCTTTCAGATAATTTTCCTTGGCTTCCCTGTACATTATTTTCTTATAATAAATGTTGCCGATGCTTTCAAATATCACGGGGTCGCCGGGCTTTAAATCAAGCGACTTTTTGTATTCGGCAAGCGCCTCCTCCGGCTGGTCCTCCTCGGAATATATGAAACCCAGAGCCTTGTGCGTTCCCGCGTCGGCCGCACCGGCCTCTGCCACTGCCTTATACTGTTCAAGCGCCTCTTTTTTCCTGCCGAGCCTTGAATAAACCTCGCCGAGTATCACATACACCTCCGTGTTCTTGAACCTGTTCTTTTTCGCGGCTTCGAGGTGTTCTATGGCCTTTTCATTATCCCCCTTGTCAAAATAAAGCACGCCCAGGTTGTACGCCACGGCGGAGTCTTTGGGGTTGATTTTTACGGCCCTGTCGTAATATTCTATTGCTTTGTCGAATTTTTTCAGTTCCCTGTATACGTTCCCGAGCATGGAATTTATCCCGGGTATCCTCGGATTAATGGCCACGGCCTTTTCATATTCGGCCGCGGCTTCGGAGTATTTTTTTTCCGATTCAAAAATGTAACCGAGCTTGAAAAGCAACTCGACGCTATCCGCGTCTTTTTCAAGCATCGACTTATACTCGCGCTCAGCGTCGGAAAACCTGTTCATTTTTACATAAAGGTCAGCCAGCTCATGCCTGACGCCGGCGTCATTTTTGTTTATTTCAAGGGCCTTGATATACTGTTCAAGCGATTTTTCGAACCTGGTCAGGTTTGAGTAAAGCTTGCCGAGTTTAAGTATCACCGCGACATTGAGAGGGTTTACCTTCAGGGCGGTCTCATACTGTTTTATCCCCTCATCGTAGAGCCCCTTATGCACAAAGGCGTTTCCGAGATAGGAACGCACCTCGGCGTCGTCGGGATTTATCGAAAGGGCCTTTTCAAATTCGCTTATGGCCTGGTCGTAACGTTTGCTCATGGTGAAAGCAAGACCCAGGTTTATATGGTCCTGAACTGTTTCCATTATATTTTTTTGAATATCCTTTCTTTTATATTTATACAGCGGAACCTGTCGCGCAGGTCCTGCAGCATGGTCTCCGTCTTGCCCAGAAAAAGTATCCCATCCGGCTTCAGGGAATCATAATAATGTGTCAGAACAGTCTTCTGCAGTTCCCGCGTAAAATATATTATAACATTCCTGCAAAAAACAATTTCAAAAAAATTTTCCTTATATTTTTCCATAAGGTTCAACCTGATAAATTTTATATGGGCCTTGAGCCTTTCCGATACCAGAAATGTGCCGCCGGCCTGGCTGAAAAATCTTTTTTTGCGCGCTGCCGCCACGTTGTTCAGCGTCCTTCCCTCAAAGGAGCCTATGAACGCCTTCTGAAGGGCCGCCGGATCAAGGTCGGTGGCGTATATCTCGTACTCCGGATTGAGCACCCCGAGCCTTTCGGCGGTTTCCTCGATAACCATCGCAATCGAATACGGCTCCTCGCCGGTGGAACATCCGGCGCTCCAGACTTTCAGCGGGCCGCTGCGCCCGGGCGCCCTCATAATTTCCGGGAGGATGGCCTGTTCAAGCTCGTTAAAGACCTCTGTATCCCTGAAAAATTCCGTCACATTTATCGTAAGCTTGTCCAGAAGCAGGTCGTATTCGGCTTCGTTGCCCAAAATTAGCGAGAGATAACCGGAATATGTCAAAATCTGCAGGGAACGCATCCTTACCGCAAGCCTTCGTTTAAGGTAATTTTCCTTGTACTGGTTCACATCCAGTTTTTTTTTCTCGAAGATTTTATCCTTTATGCTTATAAAAGCCTGTTCCTCGTTCATATTAATTCACCGGCTCTTCGCCGGATAAGCCGTAAGCCGCGGCCGCGAATTCGGCCTGCTGTCCGGCGTCATTTTCAAGTATCCCGATAAAAGTATCCACTATTGCTGCGTCAAACTGGGTGCCGGAACAGCGCCTGAGTTCTGCTGCCGCCTCTTTTTTTGAAAGGGCGCCTCTGTACGGCCTGTCGGAAAGCATGACCGAATACGCGTCGGCAACCGCGCATATCCTCGAGCCGAGCGGTATAATATCTCCCCTTAATTTCTCCGGATAACCGCCGCCGTCCACATGTTCGTGGTGATGGAGCACTATGGGCAATATATCGCCGAACATTTTCATGGCGTCGAGTATCCCCGCCCCGTCTTTCGGGTGTTTCTTTATTGCCTCAAATTCCTCTTTTGTCAGGGCCGTCGGCTTGTTGAGTATTCCGCTGTCCACCCTTATTTTCCCGATGTCATGAAGCAGCGCCGCGTGTTTTACCTTTTCCACTTCAGCGGCATCAAGCCCCATTTTGACCGCGATTTTTTCAGCATACTTCATGGTTGCCAGGCAGTGGCCGTGCGTCGCATGGTCCTTAGTTTCTATGGCAAGCACCAGCGCGTCGACAGTTTTTGCGTAATTTTCCGCAAGGCTTTTTATCATCTCCTGTTTTTCGAGTATTATAAATGCCTGCGCGGCAAAAAATTCCGATATGTAGATATCGCTGTGCGAAAATTCCCCGTCCTTAAAAAGCACGGCCATTGAATACCCGCCCTTTTCATTTTTTATTGCCGCTGCCGCCGTCTTTTCATTTTTCAACCCCTTTATGTAGTCCGCGGAAGGGGCGTCCATGTTTCCGCGGGCCAGCCCGGCCGCCGTAATGTGTTTTAACTTTTTCGTAATTTCACGTTCCCCCAATGCCCCCTGCGAATGGGCCAGTTCAAGGTCATCGCCGGAATTTTTTGACAGATAAACAAGCATATGCGAGGCTCCCGTGAGGTTCATGACGTTCCTTGAAAATAGTTCCAGCAGTTCCTCCCTGCTTGTTCCGTCCTTGATTTCCAGGAGCATGCCGTGCGCGAGCATGATTGATTTTGTCATCTGACGGGCAAAGGCTTTTTCCGTGGGGTCAACGCGTTCTTCACGCGCCCCGCTTCCGGCCGGTAAAGCTCCGCGCCGGCGTATCATTTCCATGAGCGCCACAAAAACAGCGTAAACCGCCAGATTAACCGCGCCGTCTAATATCGGGGTTTCTGCATGGAGGGAATAATAGATAAAATTAAAAAACAGGGCCATCAATATGCCGTTCACCCAACCCGATGAAAGCGTCACGGCCGCCACAACCGCAAAAGCCGCGAGGAAAACGTACCTGATGCCGGCGCCGAAAAAATTAAAAGCGAGCGCGACAAGCAGTATCCCGCATAAAACCACCATCAGGTTACGGTTCTTAAGGTTCATCAGCAGCCTCTTATTTTTTTATAGTTTTTACCGTGTCCCCGACCTGTATGACATCCGTGTTGCCCGTAATTACCGCTGTCGAGCTTTTGTCCATTACATTAAGCACAAGGGCCGAGCCTATGGAATTATAATCCCCGCCCGTGCCGCTGTCGTTTTCGGGCGAAATCTTTATGACCGATAATCTGTCACCCGGCCTGAGCCCGTCCCTGAACCCCTTGTTTATATAAACTATGTCCTTAATTTTTATCCCGTTTGAATAGCCGTTCTGCCTTAAGATTATCAGGCCCCTGATCTGGCCCGTTCCCATTTTTACGGTCGACGCGACTTTGTCAAAATAATCCCTGAACGCGTCCCTGAGTTTTATCTTTGAATTGTTGTAAAGGATATTATAGTTTTTTTCTATCCTTACCTTCCAGACGCCCTCGGCCGATTTTTCAATGATTTTTCCGACGCCGTTGATGTTTATGAGCCTGCCTAAATTTTCGCCGGTAGAAGGGTCGGAAACCCCCTCTTCGTCGCTGTAAGCCAGAAATTCAACTCCCGGTTTAACATCTTTACCCGCGTCCATCTTCACATAACAGTACATTCCCTGCTGCATTGAGGCCCTGCCCTCGAGGTTGTAAACAATGCCGTCTTTGGTAAAATCATCGCTTATAAATCCCGAACGCTCGATTAGCACATAATCGTTCCTGATCATTTTTTCTTTTGTGCCGGCCATGAGGACTATGCCGCCCTGTGAGCCGCCGCCGTCCGCGGCTGTTTTGCTTTCAACGGGGGTCTCAACAGCTTTTTCGGGAGTTGCGGTTGGCTGCGCGCTTTCAGCCGGTGAAGCCTCCGGACTTTTTGCCGGTATTCCCTCACCGCTTCCGGACTTTGAATTTTCAATCTCAATTATATTGACTTTTTCCGCGCCGCTGACGGACTTTTCCGGAGCGGCAGTGGGCTGAACTGACGGGGTTGTTTGTTGGGTAACGCTCATGGATATCTGAGGGTCAATGATTTGTTTAGCGGCTAAAACCGGAGCCAGCGCCATAAAAAGCGCTGGCAGTACAATGTGCATTATTTTTTTCATCTTGCCCCCTGCATTTGACTGCATTATACGAGCAGCATTGTTTTTGACTCTTTTATTTTTCCGCAAAAATATATACGTATTTTCACCTCATAAAAAACTCTTCAACAACGGCACATTGATTTTATTTTAACACTCAAGAGATATTTTGTCAATTTTTAAAATGGGCTTTATGGAATTATTGAAGTGAAATGTAAGAAAAAATTTTTTTTGCCTGTTTTAAATGGGTATAAAATATGCAACAGGTTTTCCGATGGTATTTATATTGGCACTGTCGGAAAACCATGAGTTTAGCGGACGGGACTTTTTTAAGACCCGGCGCCGCTAAAACCCTTATAATATCGGGCGGCCGTTACTTAAAAAAGGCCCACCCGCTAAACTAAACCAGGTTTCCGCGGTATCTCTATTAAGTATTTAAATTGAAAAACCCGGCGAATTACTCCGCCGGGTTTTGTTGGTTGACGTTTTTGTGGATTACAGTTTCTGAACGTTCGCTGCCTGTGGTCCTTTTGCGCCTTCAACTATGTCAAAGGTGACTTCCTGACCCTCTTTAAGAGTCTTGAAGCCTTCTCCCTGAATAGCCTGGTAGTGCACAAATACATCTTTTCCGCCTTCCTGTTCGATGAAACCGTAGCCTTTCTTGTCATTAAACCACTTTACTTTCCCTTTCGGCATAACTAAAACCTCCAAAAAATTTAAAAATTCTTGTAGAACGTGTTCTACAACTTTTTATATATTATCATATTTTTATTTGGTGTCAAGAAAAAATTGGAAAAAACAGAAAAGGCCAAAACATATACAAATAATCATTTTCGTAGAGCCGCCGCTTGCTGCGGCTCGCGTTTACACGGCGCACTTTTGTGCCCTGTGTGTACAAACGGCTTTTAGCGGCGGCAAGCGGCGGCTCTACTCTCCAAAGGGAGATGGTCGGAGTGAGGTTAACACGCTGTTGGGAGCAGGTCCGGGCCGCCACATGGGGCGGCCCCTACGAGAGCATATTGCGATTATTTTATTTCTTTCTCTTTTTTTACAATCCCGACCACCCTGTCAAAAACTTCCGCCTTGTCCATGAGCGCAAAATCCTTTTCCCTCCTCAATTTCACTTCCACTTTCCCGTCCTTAAAATTCTTTTCCCCAACAACCACCCTCAACGGAAACCCGATGAGATCCGAGTCCTTGAATTTTACCCCCGGCGAAATGTCGCGGTCGTCCATGATGACGTCTATGCCGGCGTCTTTTAACTTTTTATAGATTTCTTCCGCGTATTTCATCCCTTCCTCGTATTTCACGTTAACGGGTATCACATTGACTTCATATGGCGCTATTGCCATGGGCCAGATAATGCCGTTCTCGTCGTTGTTCTGCTCTATGGAGGCGGCAACCGTCCTCGACACCCCTATGCCGAAACATCCCATCTCAAATTCCTTTGACTTGCCGTCCTCATCCAGAAATTTCGCCTGCATGGACTTTGAATATTTTTTCCCCAGGTAAAAAACGTGGCCCATTTCTATCCCTTTTTGTTCGTTGAGCTTCCCGCCGCATTTCGCGCACGTATCGCCCTTTACTGCCTTTGCAAAATCCGCCACCAGATTTTCCTGGTAATCCCTGCCGCGGTTGACTCCGGTGTAATGGTAATCCAGCTCATTACCGCCGGTCACGGTGTTTTTTAAAGAGGCCACGGTCTCGTCAATGGCAAGCCTTATTCCCTTTTCTTTCAGGTTGATTGGCCCGGCAAATCCCACGGGCGCGCCTGTTTTTTCAAGAATCTCATCTGGCGTGGCCAGCCTGATCTCGGAGGCGCCGAGCGCGTTTTTCAACTTTACCTCGTTTATTTCCCTGTCGCCCCTCATCACCGCTCCCGCCATCTTCTTTTCATCCACTATATAAAGTATTGTCTTTGCGGTATCCTCCGGCTTTTTCCCCAGGAAAGCGGCAAGTTCTTCCACCGTGCGGATATTCGGCGTGTGCACCTTTGTGAGCGGCTCTTCCGCCGCCGTTTGCGGCTCGGGTTTTTTAAATACCGCCTTTTCCATATTTGCCGCGTAGCCGCATTTTTCGTTTTCGCAGTAAATTATCGTATCCTCGCCTGTTTCCGCGAGCACCATGAATTCGGACGAACAGTTGCCGCCGATGGGGCCCGAGTCCGCGTCAACGGAGCGGAACTTAAAGCCTATCCTTTTGCATATTTTTGTGTACGTGTCGAACATCAGGCGGTATGTCGCCATGGCCGCCGCCTCGTCCCTGTCGAACGAATAGGCGTCTTTCATCATGAATTCCCTCGAGCGCATCACGCCGAAGCGCGGCCTTATCTCGTCGCGGAACTTTACCTGTATCTGGTAAAGGTTAAGCGGCAGCTGTTTGTATGAATTCACCTGGCTGCGCACAAGGTCGGTAATGACCTCCTCGTGCGTGGGCCCCAGCGCCCAGCTGTTTTCGTGCCTGTCGGTCATGCGCATCATTTCTTTCCCGTATTTCGCCCACCTGCCCGACTCCTGCCAGAGTTCCGACGGCGAAAGGATGGGCAGCAGCACTTCCTGCGCTCCCGCCGCGTTCATCTCCTCGCGTATTATGGCCGTGACCTTGTTGAGCGATTTCAGCCCAAGGGGAAGCAGGTCATATACGCCCGCGCCCAGTTTTTTTATCAGGCACGCGCGCAGCATATATTTGTGCGAAATTGATTCCGCTTCTTTCGGCGTCTCGCGGAGTGTATTTATAAAAGCCCTTGACCATTTCATTTAAATACTCCTTTTGGATATTTTATTGAGTTCCTTCAAAAATTCCCTCATTAGTTCCTTTTTCGGCACCCTTTTAATTATGACCCCTTTTTTAAAAATCAACCCTATGCCGCGGCCGCCGGCCACGCCTATATCCGCCTCGCTCGCCTCGCCCGGCCCGTTCACGGAGCATCCCATGACCGCTATTTTCAACGGCTTTTCGAGGTTCATGGTGAGCTCTTCGACCATATGCGCCAGTTTTATCACGTCGATTTCCGTGCGCGCGCACGTCGGGCACGATATGATGTCCGCCCCGCGTTTCCTTATATCAAGCGCGCCCAGTATGCGGTACGCGGCGAAAACTTCCTTTTCCGGCTCGGCCGTGAGGGAAACCCTCATTGTGTCGCCGATGCCGTCGTGCAGAAGTATTCCCAGCCCGACTGATGATTTTATTATGCCGCCCAGTTCTGTTCCAGCCTCGGTAATGCCTATATGAGCCGGGCAGTCGGTGTATTGCGCCGCAAGTTTATAGGCCGCGATGGTTGTTAATATATCGGAAGCTTTTAGTGATATCACAATATCCCTGAACCCGCGCTCTTCAAAGAAGGTGACATGCTCCATAAGCGACGCCACCATGCGGTCGGCCCTGCCGTTGCCCGACTTTTTTGCGAGCTTAAAGGATGACGTTTCCTTTAGTGAGCCTGAATTAACGCCTATTCTCACGGCGCACTTTTTCTTTTTTGCCGCGGCTATCACGGCCTCGACCCTGTCTGTTGAGCCTATGTTGCCCGGATTGATCCTTATCTTGTCCGCGCCGTTCTCAATGGACGCCAGCGCGAGTTTATAGTCATAATGTATATCCGCCACAAGGGGTATTTTTATCTTTTTTTTGATTACAGAGAGAGCCTTCGCCGACTCCATGTCGGGAATGCCGCAGCGCACTATTTCACAGCCCGCTTTTTCCAGCCTTTTTATCTGGGCAATTGTTTTATCAGTATCTTTTGTCTTCGTACTGCACATTGACTGCACTGCGACGGGGCTTCCGCCGCCTATTGTAATTCCGCCTATGCTTACTTTACGCGTCATAAACATCACTCCCTGACCGGCTTATCCGCCCTTTATTATCCTCATTATATCGCTGTAGGATGCAAAAACAACCAGCAGTATAACCAGTATCCAGCCGATTTCCATCATTATTTCCTGCGCCCTCAACGGCACTTTTTTTCCGCTTATCCATTCGAGAGCGAATATCAGTATGAGGCCGCCGTCAAATGGCAGCAGCGGCAGAAGGTTAAACAGGGCCAGGTTTATATTTATGATCGAAATGAGAAGCAGTAGGTTTATAAACCCGGTTTTTGCCACTTTGTAGGCTATCTGCGCCACGCCGATGGGCCCGGCCACATCCGGCTCCATTTTCCTCGTTATCATCCGGTAAATGGACCTTGCGGTCAGGTCGGTAAAAGACCATGTCTGTTCCAACGCCTTGCCGAAAGCAACGGCCGGCGAATACCTTTCTTTAATAAAATTGCCGAGCGGTTCAATGCCCAGCAGGTATGCTTCCACCTTTTTTTTATTTTCATCCTCTTCTATATCTTTTTTCGGCGTAATGGTAAAAGTTTTATCCTCCCAGGCCCCTGCCGTGTTTTTCCGCGAAACCGTGAGTTTCAGGGCGGCTTCCTTTGAATCCCTTATAAAATCCATGGCATCGTCCCAGTATCCTATTTTTTTGCCGTTGATTTCCTCTATTATATCGCCTTTTTTTACCCCCGCGGTTTCCGCGGGGAAACCTTTTTTAAACCCGTCAACCACCGGCAGGTATGCCAGCGGCGTTATTCCGATGAACGCCTTCATTTTCTTTTCATTTAATATATCTTCGCTCTCTTCCATCAGGGGTTTTATATCGGTCACAACTTCTTTTCCCTGCCTTAACGCCGTCAGCTTTATTAAGGAGCCTTTTGATTTTGATATGATATCGGTTATCTGGTTCCAGTATAATATTTTTTCCCCGTTTATGCGGGTAATCTCGTCGCCCCTTTGCAGCCCGGCGGCTTCGGCCGGATATCCCTTTTTCACCCCGCCGACTATCGGTTTTAATGTGTCGGCTCCGAATAAAAATACCACCCACATCAGCAGTATGGCAAAAAGCGCGTTCTGTACAACCCCGGCAACCGATATTATTATTTTTTTCCACGGCGGCTGGTTCAAAAACGCCCCGGAGCCGGACTTTGCCGCCTCTTCGGGCGCCTCGCCCTCCATTTTCACATACCCGCCGAGAAACACGAGCAGTGATATCACATACTCGGTTTCGCCGCGCTTGAACGAAAATAACTTCGGCCCCCAGCCGATGGAAAATTTTTCCACCTTTATGCCGAGCCTTTTCGCCGCTATAAAATGGCCCAGTTCATGGACAAATATTGTCAACCCGATGGTTATAAATATATAGATGATCTCAATCATTTATCATTTCCTCCACTTTTGCGCGCGCCTCTAAATCCGCCCGCAAAATCCGGTCAAGGCCGGGGTTTTTCTCAGGAACATGCGAAGCCATTGCGCCGGCCACATAACGCGGTATCATATCGAAACTTATTTTTTTGTCCAGGAAATTATTAACCGCGGCTTCGTTTGCCGCGTTCATTACGGCCGGCATTGTGCCGCCTGTTTTTCCCGCAGAAAGCGCCAGACCGAAACACGGGAACTTCCTGAAATCAACCTTTAAAAAATCAAGCCTTGAAACCTCCATGAAGTCCATGGGTTTGACAGCCCCCTGCCCGCGCTCCGGATAAGTCAGCGCGTAAAGTATCGGCAGCCTCATGTCCGGGTGCGACATCTGCGCCTTTATCGAGCCGTCGATAAATTCCACCATCGAGTGAATAATGGACTGCGGGTGTATTACAACGTCTATTTTTTCATACGGCAGGCCGAAAAGATGGTGCGCCTCAATCACCTCGAGCCCCTTGTTCATCAGCGTGGCCGAGTCTATGGTTATTTTTTTTCCCATTTTCCATGTCGGGTGTTTCAGCGCCATTTCAGGCGTGATGTTTTTCAGCTGTTTTGGGCCGACATTCTTCAGCGGCCCGCCCGAGGCTGTTATGATGAGCCTTTTAACGCAGGAAATTGATTCCCCCTGCAGGCACTGGAAAACCGCGCTGTGTTCCGAGTCCACGGGCAGTATCCGCGCCCCGTATTTTTCCGCTTCCTTAAATATGATATCACCGGCCATAACCAGCGATTCCTTGTTTGCCATGGCTATTGTTTTTCCCGCGCGCACCGCGGCCAGCAGAGGTACAAGCCCTATCGCGCCGACAACAGCTATAAGGACGATATCGGCCTCTTTTAAGGATGCTATTTTTATCAAACCGTCGGCGCCTGTCAGGACCCTGGTTTTTGCGCACCCTTTTTGCACCACGCCGGCCTTTTCAGCCGTTCCGATTACAGCGTATTTGGGCCGGTATTTTTTTGCCTGTGCGGCCAGCTCATCCGCGTTCGAATTCGCGGATATTGCCAGAACGGAATAACCTCCAAGCACGGTGTCAAAAAGTTTAAGCGCGGAGATGCCTATTGAGCCTGTCGAGCCTATTATAACGACTTTTTTCATCAAACCCTCTTTTTGGTTTTAAGACTCTCAGAACCATCCGGAAACATATTTTATATACAAAAAAAGTATGGGCGCGTTAAACAGCGCCGAATCTATTTTGTCGAGCACGCCTCCCATTTCGGGAAGCAGGTTGGACGAATTTTTAACCCCGCAGAAACGCTTGATAACCGAAGCGCCAAGGTCGCCGAGCTGCCCCGTAACCGAAAGCAACACCGCCAGTATTATAAGGTGTGTGAGAGTCGACGGCCCGAGTATGTTCTGCGGCAGGTAGGTGAATTTTATTATAACGGCGACGATTACATTTATCACGACCCCGCCCAGGCAGCCCTCTATGCTTTTTCCCGGCGATATTTCTGGTATAAGCTTGTGCCTGCCGAAAGAATATCCTACAAAATATGCGCCGCCGTCATATACAAGGGTGAGAAGGAAAAGGAGGAATATCCAGTATTTGCCGTTTTCCATAAGGCGCATGTGTATGGCGAAAAGCCCCATGGCGGAAATGTACAAAAGCGGAAGGTATGTGGCTCCTATCCTGGTGAAATTATCGGGGTTCCTTGAAAGTATCACGGCGGTAAATAACCCGATTAAAAACAGCGCCCAGCCCGTGACTATAAAGCCGCAGTTAAAATTTATTATCACCGCCGCGTATGTAAAAAGCCCGTATGCCAGCCCCGCTATTTTATAGGGTTTGAGCCCTTTTTTTTCAAACATGATGTAAACTTCATAAAGCGCCCAGGAAAGGGCCGCTATGGTAAGGCAGACAAACGGCCACGGCCAGCTGGAAAATATAAAGAAGGCGAATATGGGAATTATAATAAGGGACAGCAGCAACCGCGTTTTCATTTTGACTTTATACCTCCATACCGCCTGTCGCGTTTATTGTAGGACCTTATTGCCGACAAAAGTTCCTTTTTCCTGAAATCGGGCCACAGCACATTTGTTATATAAAGCTCCGTATATGCCAGCTGCCAGAGCAGAAAATTTGATATCCTGAATTCGCCGCTCGTCCTTATCATAAGGTCCGGATCGGGAATGGATGCCGTGAATAAATTCTGCGTTATCGTTTCCTCTGTTATTTTTCCCGGCTTTAACGCGCCGGAGGCTGCTTTTTCCGCGATTTTTTTGACCGCCGAAAGTATCTCGTTTTTGGAGCCGTAATTAAGCGCCAGCACGAGCTTAAGCCCGCTGTTTTTTGAGGTTTTTTCCTTTACAGATTCAAGCTTGCGCGACACCTTCGCCGGAAGTTTTGATATGTCGCCTATTGTAAAAAGCCTTACGTTGTTTTTCAGGAGAGTTTCCGTCTCCGAGTCAAGGTAGCGGCCCAAAAGCCCCATGAGAAAGCTGACCTCTTTTTCCGGCCTTTTCCAGTTCTCGGTTGAGAAGGCGTAGAGCGTCAGGTATTTTATTCCCAGCCTGGCGCATTCCTCGGTTATTACGCGGACCGATTTTGCCCCCTCGGCATGGCCCATGAACCTGGGCATGGAACGTTTTTTCGCCCATCTGCCGTTCCCGTCCATGATTATGGCCAGATGCGCCGGAACATTCATGGGTTTTACTTCCCTCATTATAAGGTCATCAAATCCTTTTCTTTGTCTTTTAGAATATTATCCGCGTCGGCGATGTATTTGTCTGTCGATTTCTGTATGCGCGCCTCGGCGAGTTTCAGGTCATCCTCGGAAATTTCCTTGTTCTTTTCCTTTTCCTTGGCCCTGTCATTTGATTCGCGCCTTATATTGCGCATCTCGACCTTTGTTTCCTCGCACATCTTTTTGACTTTTTTCACCATTTCTTTTCTCGTATCCTCGGTTAAATCCGGAAATCTCACCTTTATGGAATCGCCCGTGTTAACCACGGAGAGCCCCAGGTTTGCGGCGTTTAATGCCTTGTCTATTTCCGATACCGCGCCCTTGTCCCACGGTTTTATGTCAATGGTCTTGGCCTCGATGACAGAAACCGAGGCAAGCTGGTTTATGGGCATGAGGTTGCCGTAATATGGAACCTTGACCCCCTCGAGAACGGCGGTGGAGGCCCTGCCCGTCCTGATATTCAGCAATTCCTTCTGGAAATGCTCCAGTGATTTTTTCATCTTTGCGTCAAGTTCCGAATATATCTTTTCCATTTTGTTCCCCTCCGTCAGCGGACTATTGTCCCGATATTTTTTCCCTGCGCGGCTTTTTTAATGTTTCCCTTTTCATTCATGTTGAATACTATGACCGGTATGCTGTTGTCCATGCACAGTGAAATCGCCGTCGAGTCCATAACCTTCAGGTTTTTATTCAGCACGTCTATGTAGGAAAGTTCGTCGAATTTTTTTGCGCCTTTGTCAAGCTCCGGGTCCCTGTCGTAAACGCCGCTGACCTTTGTGGCTTTTAAAACAACCTCGGCCCCTATTTCCTTTGCGCGCAGCGCGGCCGCCGTATCCGTGGTAAAATAAGGGTTGCCCGTGCCGCCGCCGAATATCACGACGCGCCCTTTTTCAAGGTGGCGCTGGGCCCTGCGCCGTATGAACGGCTCGGCAAGTTCTTTCATTTCTATCGCGGAAAGCACCCTGGTCTGGACGCCCATCTGTTCGAGCACATCCTGAAATGCCATGGCGTTTATTATTGTGGCCAGCATTCCCATGTAATCGCCAACGACGCGGTCTATCTTGAAGTTTTTTCCCCTGCCGCCGCGGAATATGTTTCCGCCGCCGACCACAACGGCCACCTCGACGCCCATGTCATGGACGTCGCGGATCTCTTCGGCTATGGAATGGACGGTGTCGTAGTCTATCCCGGACTTTTTCTCGCCCGCAAGGGCTTCGCCCGAGATCTTAAGCATTATTCTTTTATACTTCAATGCGGATTTGGTCTTTGCCAAAAGACACCCCTGTTTTGTTTCGTATTAAGACAAAAAACGGCGGCCCTTAAAGGGCCGCCGTTTTTAAATTTATACTTCCCCGAGAACGAACCGGGCGAAACGCTTCACCACGATGTTCTCGCCTATTTTCCCGATGGCTTCCTTAACTAAAGTGTCCACGTTCTTTGAGTCGTCCTTTATGTAAGGCTGCTCGAGCAGGCAGAAATCCTTGAAAAACTTTTCAAGCTTGCCTTCGATTATTTTTTCAATGACCGCCGGCGGTTTTTTCTGGTCCGCCATCTGAGCCTTGTATATTTCCTTTTCCTTTTCTATGGTATCAAAAGGAACCTCTTCCCTTTTCACCCATTTCGGCGACATGGCCGCCACCTGCATGGCAACTTCCTTGCAGAGTTCCTCGAATTCCTTTGTCCTTGCAACAAAATCAGTCTCGCAGTTTATCTCGACCATAGTGCCGACCTTGCCGCCGCCGTGGATATAGGCGTATACGAGCCCTTCCTTTGCCTGGCGCGCGGTCCTTTTATCGGCCGAAGCGATGCCCTTCTGCCTTAAAACCTCAAAAGCCTTTGTCATATCGCCCTGCGTTTCCTGAAGGGCCTTTAAGCAGTCGCCCATTCCGGCTCCTGATTTTTCGCGAAGATCCTTTACAAGTTCCTTTGATATTTCAGCCATTTTCCTTCTCCTTAAGATTTAGCGGCCGGATTATTCCGCGCCTTCCGCTTTTTTCGCATTTTTCATCTTTGCTTCTTCAGTTTCTTCCGTGAACACTTCGGCGTAATTTGTGGAATCAGCAACCTGCGCCGATATTTTTTCCTTTTCCTCGGCTGATGTCGCCGCGGCAGCGTCGGCCGCAATCGCCGCAGCCTCTGCTTCCTGTTTTACTATGGCCTCTTTTTCCTTTTCCATTGTAACTTTTTCCTCGATTATAGTGTCGGCCATTATTTTGCACATCAGGCGCACGGCGCGTATGGCGTCGTCGTTGCCCGGTATCAGGCAGTCAATTGGGTCCGGGTCGCAGTTTGTGTCGACAACGGCAATTACGGGAATGCCGAGCTTGTTGGCTTCTTTTACCGCATTTTCCTCGCGCTTGACGTCGATTACGAATATCCCGCCCGGGAGCACGCCCATTTCCTTTAATCCGCCCAGGTTGTCGGTGAGCTTGGCAAGCTCTTTTTTCATGGACATTTTTTCCTTGATTGGATAGCGGTCAAATCCGCCTGTCGCGTCCATTTCCTCGAGCTGCCTTAGGCGCTCCATCCTTTTGCGGATGGTCTCGAAATTGGTCATGGTGCCGCCGAGCCAGCGCGAGCTGACAAACGGCATTCCGCAGCGCGTGGCCTCTTCCTTGATGGCATCTTTGGCCTGTTTTTTTGTTCCGACGAACATGATGAGCTGGCCCTTGCGGATGATGTCTTTTACGAAAATGACGGCATCCTTTGTGTGTTTCAGGGTTTTCTGGAGATCGATGATATATATGCCGTTACGCGCGGCGAATATATACGGCTTCATCTTGGGGTTCCAGCGTTTGGTCTGGTGCCCGAAATGGACACCGCTTTCGAGAAGTGCTTTCATGGAAATCTGCGGCATAATTCTACTACCTCCGTTTGGTTTTGACCTCTGCTTCCTTCATCTTCCGGGCAACCCGCGTGGGGACCAGCCTGGAATCCGGCAAAGCATGGTGTATTTTTAAAACGTTTAATAGTATCAAATATAACCGGTGTTTGCAAGGGATTTTTTACCACGGTTTACACGTTATAAACTATTATTTTAATTACATTTTGGTACTGTCGGAAAACCCCGNNTGTCATATACCCCGGATAAAACCAGCAAAGGGTTTTCTGACAGTACAATTTTATACAGTTTTCCCGATATCCCTTATTTTGAGTTTTATCACACCCCGGTATGGCATAATCATCATTTTTTTGAAATTCCCCATGATTTTTTTTGATACCCAGGGTATCCCGATAATGCCGGACATGACGGCTAACATAATATTTTTAAACGGCTTGTTCTGTGGAAAATCAAACACACCGGTCTTTTTGTAAACCCTGTGGTCGGCCTGGAATACCACCCTTAATTCCGAGTAAATATCGTCGCGGAATACTTTCATTCCGGCAAAACCCAGGAATGTTACGGGTTTTAAATACCCTTTTTCAGAGAATTCAAGCAGCTTCCCTGCCAGATTGTCTATTGACGCGTCAATATTTTCCGCCGTTTCATCCGTTATTATATCCACAAAATTGGCGTTCTGCCATTCGGCAAATGCCGTAAGGATTTCCCTCAGGTTAAAATTCTGTGAGAGCGGGCCGCTTATTAAAAAAGCCAGCTGTTTTCCCGCCAGCGACCTCTGGTGGGTGTTGAAAAAACTCCTGTCAAAAAACATCTTCCACCGTGATGACAGATATCTGCCCTTCATGGCGCCGGCGTAAACAACAATATCAGCCTTCATTATTTTTTCCCTGTACGTTTCAACGAACGCGTCTTTGCCGGTATAAGAACAAACATTTGCCGGCCCGCATTTCAGGCAGCCCAGGCATCCGCCCTTGATATCCAACGCCTTTATATCCACTATTTCAGGGGCGGGCTGAATTGCAGAGCAAAGGCGATTAATCATTTTTCCCATGTTGCCGTCATTTTCGTCGGTTACAATGACAATTTTTTTGCCGCCGGCGTCATGCGGCGAGGAAGGCGCGCCGGGATTATAAACCGCGCTTTCCAGTTTGACAGGGGTATATGCCTTCGTTACAGGAACACGCGCAAGCGCCGTTGAAACCGCATTTTCAAAAAAAGTGACCAGATTATTCCGCATTTCAGCCTTCAACAAATCGTTCATATGTGCGGAAAACGACCCTGTAAAATTCATCCCGAGGTCGTCGCTTATTGCGCGGATGTAATTGTGGGCGGTATGGTCAAAAAAATGTATCGACGTGCTTAGAGCCGCCGAATACTTTCCGTTAAAGGCGCCGGCGCACCCGTTTTCCTCAATTAGTTCAATGAACCGCTGGTATTGCGAACATACGGTAAATACGTAAAGCGGAAATGCCCACAGCACAAGGCCGGACGCGCGTATGTCATCCATGATCAAATTAAATTTTCCCCTGTCCCTTTCCACCGCGGCTATATTGAACGCCGGCTGATGAACCACAAATTCATGTTCCGGAAAATTCACCCTGAGGAACCCGACATACTGCATTGTTACGCTTGTCTCTCCCTTGGGGCTTCCCCCCAGTACGGTTATTTTCATTTCTTCATCCCTTTTGTGGTTTTTTTAAGAAAGGCAATTGTTTCTTCACACCACTCAATAACCGCTTTGTAATGTTTTTCTCCATAACTAAGTGTAATGAGTGGAAACAGGCTCGTTTCATTCTGTTCTCCTGCGTGCGCCTGCTTTCTGATGCTTTTTAACTCTTTGAGAATATTAATAGCGGCGTCCCTCTCGCGCTCAATGGCCGCTATTGATATTTCCATCGGGACAAGCATGCCAAAAAACAGTTTCAACAGCAGTTCAATACGGGAATTTTCGGCCGCGTGCGGCTGATATAGCCATTCTTTAACAGCCTTTTTGCCCTGCTCTGTTATCGCGTATACTTTTCTTTCCGGCCCGCCCTTTGTTTCTTTTTTCCTGTCCCTTCCCTGCAGTTTTATAAGCCCTTCCCTGCTGAGTTCCGCCAGCATGGGATAAATATGGCCGTAGTTTTCCTTCCAGAAATAGGCAATGCTGTTATCAACTATTTTTTTTATGTCGTAACCCGACATCGGCTGAAAAGCCAGCATTCCAAGTATCGCAAAACGCGTCCTGTTTTTTTGCGCCAAAAGGCACCTCCTGTATCAGGAGTATATATCAGACTGATATATTAATGTCAAGTTTTTTCTGCTTTAAATAACAGGCCGGATTGTTTTACTTATATTAACCAAAACAACACCATAAACTAATTTGACCGCCGCCGTTTTGTGAATTATCATTGTCATATATCGGACACTTAAATTTTACAGGGGGTTTTATGAAAAAACGCGCAATGATTCTGGTTCCGCTTTTTGCAATGCTTGTGGTTTTGTTTCTCGCTTCATGCAAGGGGGCCGCGGGAAACAACGGCCCGACGGGAAGTTCGGGTTTAAGCGTCATGACCTTTCAGGACGGCGTATCCCCGTCAAACGCGTATGCCGGCACGACTGATACCGACCTTATTTCAGGTGCCGACGCATCCACAAATTACGGCACCCTCACTATTGCCACGGCCGGTTCGCAGTCAAGCGGCGGCGGCAATTTTATGTTATTCCGCCCGTTATACAGGTTTGATATCTCCACAGTGGTTCCATCTAATATCACGATACAGAAGGCTTATCTGACAATCACCCTGACATCCTACATTGCCAAAACTTACAATGTTTATGCCTTAACAAAGGTATGGACCGAGACGCAGGCAACATGGAACGTCAGCGCGACGGGGATTAACTGGACGACTCCGGGCGGCGATTATACCACGCTTGAGGACTCTGAAGCTTCAACATCAACAACAATTACTTTTTCCCTGAACCCGTCGCTGGTCCAGTCATGGATAACGACCCCGTCTACAAATTACGGGTTATTGCTCAAAGACACCGACGAAACAGCCGGCACCTTCGCCAATATCAATACCAGGGAAAGTTCAACAGCGGCTTCGAGGCCTAAACTCACGATATATTACAGCCTGCCTTAGCCTCATCCAGGCCGATGCTTACCATATATTGCAGTCTTCCTTAAGAAAGTCAGCAATGCAAAAACCCCGCGGGCAACCGCGGGGTTTTAATTTTTTATCAGTCTACGAGTCATCTTTTTTCAAAAACAAGGTTTAAATCAAGCCTTGCGCCGACTCCGTGCGCCACCTTTGACAAAGATGAGAGTTCCGCGTTTTTTGAACCGTTTAATATGCGCGCCAGAACCTGGTGCCGCATGCCGGCTTTCTTTGCCACAGAATAATATGTAAGATGCCTTTTGGCCATTATTAATTTTATCTGTTCCACAAAATTATAAAACGCTTCGGCCTCGTTGTAAGCTTCCTGTGCCTCTGCATGTTTCATTACTTTCTTAAAATATGCCTCTTCTTTTCCCCTGCTTACCAGTGAAACCGCGTTTAGCTTGTTTTTCATTTTCCACTCCACTGTGTTTTTAACAAATTATGCATTTTAAAGAGCATAATGTCAATATAGATTTTTTATCAGTCTGCGGGCATGGTATGCAGGCGTATTTCCCTGTTGATAAATTCCATATACCTGAAATATGCGTTTGCGAAAGTTATAATCCCCGCGATTGCGGAAAATAAAATGGTTATTGCGGTCAGCCATGCGGGTGGTGAGGACATGCGGGCAAATTCAAACGGGCCGCTGTGGAAATATCCGAATATAAGGGATTCTATTAACACAATCCCCGCCGCGTATAAAATAAACGCCGCAGCTCCGCATATTATTGTCATTGATATTTTTCCGCGGTGGCATGTATTGTGGACAGGTATGCAAACGCGTGGTTCCGTTATATCCGAAACCGACGCGCTCACTTCAATATTATCAATATCCGCGACCTTCTTGTTGCATATCCAGCAGTAAGGTTCATAATCAAAGTAATACGCCGACGCACGCACTTTTACACCCCATTCAAACAAAAATTACATCATCAATCCGGATATTTGAATTCGATTGAATATTTTATATCAGGGTCAAGGCTTTTGTGTACCGGGCAGGCGACCGCGCCCTGTTCAACAGGTTTTCTTTTATCCCCGGGTATGCCCGGGCACATGCTGAATACTATGTTTATCTCCCCTATCCTGCGCGGGCCGTCGTACATTTTTTTATAACCCTCAAATTTCGTCCCTTTTATATCAATGCCGGTTTTCTTCGCTGCCATGGCCATTATGGTCAGCATGCATGAACCCAGCGCTATGACCACCATATCTGTCGGTGAGAATGCCTCTTCTTTTCCGCCGCTTTCAGCAGGAGCATCGGTTATGATGTCGCCGAATTTTTCAGCCGATGTCCTGCACCTCAATGAACCCTCGTAATTAATTTGTATTTTGCCCATTTTATTCTCCTCTTAAATTGTTTTCCGTGCCTGTATAGACGCGTAAATTCTTTCCGTGACAGGGGTTTTAACCCCCGCCTGAACGCCCATCCTTATAACAGCACCGCCGAACTGGTCGCGCTCGTCTTTTTTTCCCGCTTTTTCAAAATCCCTCTGGAATGAGGTTTTTGTTCCAAACGGGAACGTCTTTGCTTTTGCGAATGTGTCATTGATAAGCGATTGGGAAACTTTAATATTTTTTTTGGCGGCTATTCCGGTTATTTCCCCCATTATGGCCCGTGTATATCCCGCCAGTTCATCCGACTCCATTACTTCGCCGATTGTCTTGTTATAGTTGGTTGTCACAAGGCCGAAAGAGGCGATAAAAACAAACTTGCTCCATATTTCCACATCAGGGTCCGAGGTCCATTTATATTGTATTCCGGCTTTTGCCAGTATCTCAACCAGCAGGTCAGGCCCTTCGTCATGCAAAGGGTCATTACCAAAAATAATAGAAGCCTCCCCGCCGCGCTGGAAAACCGTGCCGGGTTTTGAAATTTGTGTGCCGACATATACGCAGGAAGGAAGGACAATACCGTTTTTTATAACAGCCCGGATGCGTTCATATATATCAACGCCGTTCAACAAGGGGAGTATTACGGTTTTATCAGTTATTTTCGGCGCCAGTCTTTTTACAGCATCCGCAAGGTCATATCCTTTTACGCAGATGAGGCATATATCAAACGAAGGCAAATCCTCAATGCGGTCTGTAGCCATCGTGGGACGGCATTTTATAACACCCTCGCTTGAATCAAGCGTCAATCCGTTCTGTATAATCTCCGCCAGGTGAGCCCCGCGGGCGATAAAAAATACTTTGAGGTCACTCTCTTTTTCAGCCAGTTTAGCAATCTTCCCGCCAAAATATCCCCCCACTCCGCCAATACCGATAACTGCGATGTTCATAAATGACTCCAAATCAAGGTTTTAAGACCAGTTCGTCAACCGCATAAGCGAATTTCACAGCAATCCCGTCCGAGCCGGAATCAATGTAATCTTCAGAAGCATAAAATGTTTTGTTCTTGTCTTCTTTCCTATAAACAAAACTCAACAATTCTTGCTTGGTTAATTTTCTCATTTCCTTCAAATCATTTGCCATAATATCTTCCATTTTTTCAAACTCTCCCCAAGTGTAAAGAGCGGCATTCATATTCGTCCTCCTATTACAATTTTTTTATTACATTAAAGTATATTTAATCCGATTCCTTTTAAGTAATCATAAGTGGAATCATAATAATCTGCTTTTCTGGTTCTATCATAGCTATCTCCTTCTGGTACTACTATAACCATGCCTTGCCTTGCACGTGTGAGAAGAACTCGATAAGCGTTTTTTAAATACATTTTACGTTCAGCTTTATTTATATTATTCCACCTGTCGCCACAAAAAGACATGTGCTGCCATCCTTTATCTGTATATCGAAAATCTGCGTCCCATGTAACACAAGCCCAATCAAGTTCCAAGCCCTGTACATGGAACTCTGTTGCTACATCTTCAAGATAATAGGACGAACGCACGTCTTCTTTGCCATCGAGAAACCAATGAATAGGATCCATAGGACTTTTTACATCTATTGCGTGAGGTTTTAATCTTTGCGCTTGAGATGATACTACTATTCCATATCTTTCAGTTCCTCTAGCCTGCAATCTAAGCCATTTTTTTGCTCTACTTAAATCTCTCGTCAAGACTATAGGATATTTATCTTTAAGTTTATTATATGTTTCTTTTGCTTCCTTCTCCCTTAAATCAAGCATTTGTTTGACTAATAAAGATAAATTTTCAGCCCTAAAAGATCTCATCGATACTGCCAAGTGTAATTCTTGATTGTAAAAAACATTTTTTCTTTTCTTTATTTCATTAAGCAATTCCTCTGTCCCATATTCAGAATCATGTAGTTTAGGTGATATATATATACGCCAGTCTGGAAATGACTTATTTAAGGCACGCACCCATTCAGAAATACCTGCTTCTCCAGTATTAATCTCCTGTCCACCACCAACAAGACAAACTATGACGGCCCAATCCTTATGTCTATCCATACATGATATAAGAAACTCCGGTTCAGATTGGTTGAAACCTTCATTTAGCGCTTCAACAAAAAAAAACGGCAGTTTATTCTCTTCAACATACAGACATCTAATTGCTTGTATCAGGCAATAGTGGCTGTGCTCCCTCAAGTTTTTGTGATATAACAGGGCCCTGGCTGTATGAAACATTGAATAATACAATTGCACCATTGTCCACTTAAAATCATTGTCATTAAATGTCTTTTCCGCCCTTTTTAAATCTAATTCTGCTGCCTGAAGCTCCGCAGGCGCTATTTCTTTTCCCCTCGAAAACTCCCTTATTCTACCCTTTTTCAGACACTCCCCGTACTCTGTGTTCATCCCTCTCCTCCCACAGTATTACCCCTCTTTCAACCTCGCGCGCGTATAAAGCTTCCTTTTGTTTAAAACCCGCCGTTTCAACCGGCGTTTTTATGACTGCCTGAATTTTTCGTTTTAGTTTTATTTTTTTCAGGATTTCCCTTACCCTGTCAGGGTCATGGGATATTATAAAAATATCCATATCACTATCGGCCATATCTTCGCCCCTTGCGCAACTGCCATAAAGGGTTGCGGATATCATATGCCTGCAAAGCTTTTCAACTGTGCCATTTAATTCAACAATATTCATCATAATTTTAAACTGTTTTACAGCCGGATTTGATGCGTCGGCCGAATATATTCCAGTATTTCCCCTAATTTCGTTTTTTACAAAACCTTCCTTTATAAGCTGTTTCATTGCAAGAAAAACTCCGGCCCGGCTTATTCCAAGTGCTTTTTGAACCGCGCTGCCTGTAAAATCCCTGCCGCTGTTTTCACAAAGATATTTCAGGGTTTTCAGCGCGTTTGTGCCTTCAAGCAAATTTACAGCCTTTATTGACATGCTCCACCTTGTTTAATATATTTAACACATGTTTATTATATTAAACTATTGTTTAATTGTCAAACACAATGCGGACTTCTATTTCGTATACCTCATCTTCTTGGCTATCTCCATATCCGCCGGAGGCATATCGTATTTCAGCAGTTCCTCCGGAGTTACCCATACAATCAGGTCGTGGACTATCAGTTGTAATTTATCCGTCAGCAGGCGGGATTTGTAGCATTTCAGGTCTATTATCTTGTCCCCCCTGTCCCATTTGCTCTCCGCATAGAAATCAACCACTTCAATATCCGCATTCAGCTCTTCCTTTATTTCCCTTTTAAGACACTCTTTCTCCGTCTCCCCTGCCTCGAGCTTCCCGCCGGGAAACTCCCATTTACCCGCCATGCTGCTGCCCGTGTGCCGCCTGGCAAGCAGTATTTTCCCCTCTTTTTCGATTATCGCCCCGAGCACGGTAATTGTTATCAGTCCCATTTTCACCTCACCCCAACCCTCTCCTGAAAGGAAAGGGAGAATTAATTCGGACAACCATGTTTTATCCAACTAAACCAGTTTTCCGCCGTCATCATATTTACTTTTTTTTATATCTCACTCCCCGTCCCGTTCCTATCCTCTCAATAAGCCCTAACATCTCCAGTCTTTTCAGCGCCTGTGCCGCGCTTATGGACGGGATATTCAGTTCTTTTACAACATCGGCGTTCTTTATCACATCATACTTCCCGAAAAGTCCCAGTATTAATCCCTGCCTTTCCGATATCATTTTTTCCGGCGCTGTGCCGCCCGCTATTTTCTCAACTATCCCGGCCTGTTCCCCGAGCACTTCAGTAAAAAAGTTTACAAACATCGAGGCGTCACATTTTTCAGTTTTCCTGAATTTTTGACCTTCACGCAGGGCAATATAATACCGTTCCTTATTATCCTCTATTATCTTTTCATGTGACGCGTACTTAACAAAGGTATAGCCCTGTTTTAGCAAAAGAAGGTTTGTCAGTATCCTGCTTAACCTTCCGTTTCCGTCCTGAAAAGGATGAATGGCAAGAAACTCAAGTATGAAATTGGCAATTACCGGAACAGGATGGAATATTCCGGCCTTAAGCGTTTCATCCGCCCATTCTATAGCCGCTTTCATTTCAATAGGGGCGAGATATGGTTCGGTGGGGCTAAATACCACAGACCTCTCGCCTGTCATGTTATTTATGGCCTCGACTATATTAGGCTGGTTTTTGTATTTTCCCCTGTGATGCCCGTCTTTGTCCGAAAATTCCAGGGTCATTTTATGCAGATGAAGGATTGAATTCTCGGAAAATTTAATATCTTTGTAATTATCAAATACGCTTTTTATGGTTTCCCCGTATCCCGCGACTTCCTGGGAATCCCGGTCTTTGAGCTTTGTCACCTTAAGCCCGCCCAGCAGTTTTTTTACCCCCTCATCGGACATTTGGGAGCCTTCTATCCTGGTTGAAGCGCCGGTGGAGGTTACCAGCACATTTTGTTTAAGCCTGTTTATTACCTGCGCCCCGGCTTTTATGCCCATATCAACAATTCCCCGGACACGGTCAATATGGTCAAGTCTGGCTTTAAGGCCGGCCTGTTTTACCCTTAAAAGCCTTGCCGTCAAATATTCTTTCATTTCTTCCTCCGGTCAGTCTGACTATATATGATTGTATATGATTATATACGATTTGAAAAGTAATGTAAATAATGTTTTTATGATATACCCAATTATGTCCGATTATACCCGTTTAGAAAAAATAGGCTTATTTTATTCCTTTTCCCCGCTGAGAATTTTGCATGCGTCGGAAATTCTGTCAACTATAGCATCCTGAACTGCCCGCCATGCGGATTCCCTTGTGGCTATCACATTATCCAGTAATTTTTGCGTATTATCTATCCAGACGGCCTCTTCCTTACTGCCTGGCAATATTGCATAGGGTGAAAACACTGCGTTTCTCGGTTCATTTGTTATTTTAAAATAATCATTCACCGGGTCGACTTCTTGCGTTACTGCAAGATATGTACTTGCGGAATAAAATACCATTTTATCCCCCTGTGTAATCATATAAAATCTGTTTATTTCGGCCTGTGCATCTTTATCATAATAATGGGTGCGTATGATGCCGCTGCTGCGGTCAGCTTCTGTTATTTTTTCATCTGCTGCATTTGCTGCATAAAGCGCCGCGTTAAAAACCCTGTCATAAGAATAGTTTTTCCACGGATATCTATACACGGCGGTTTTTGATGATTTTACCACCGCATCTGAGACTATGGCGCATGATGTGAAAATTAAGCTCAACCCAATTACTGCCAGAACAATGATTTTTTTCATAACTCCTCCGGATTTTTATTGTAAGCCCCATTGTCTAAACGTGAAAGTTTAACATTTTTTTATAAAATATCAAAGGGTTTTTTATTCCATGGATTTTAAAAATACAGAATCAAAATTTTGCCGTATGCTACAAATATGTTACAACTGTAACACATATGTAACATGTCAGTATTTTTTTCAGTGAAAAAGCTTGCTTTTTAACGTTTTATCAATAATACCGGATATTTCATCTATGTATTCTTTCGTCAATACGCTCGTTTTTAATATTTTCAGTATTTTTCCGTCTTTGCCTGTCAAATATATATAAAAAGGGTCCGGATCATCCACGGATAATTTTTTCATCATTGCGTCCTTGTCGCCGGAATATATAACAAAATCCCCCCACCGCTGCTTTGCAACCGCCCCCCTTAGCGCGTTTGCTATAATACCGCTTATAAACGGCATATCGGGTATGACCGCAGCCTCGATATATTTTACATCCGGGTTGTTTTTATACCGCGCGGTAAATGTATCAGTCCATGCCTCTGTAAGCGCGATGTCATGTCTGCTGAAAGATAGGGATATCAGGGTGACTGTCGGTGTGACGCTGTCAGGGACGGTTACCATGGTGTCATTTAACGAGCGCGCGGTGAATGAAGGGAACGTGTCGCCGGGTTTCAGGACAGCTGCGTGAAGCAGGGAAATAAACGAGGCTGTAATAATAAAAATTATTGCGGTTTTTTTCATAGTTTGCATTCTCCCCGGTGTTATGACAGTTTAATTACGAGTTTTTTACCCATTCCCTGTGCCACCTTAAATAATGTTTTTATGGTGGCGTTTGCGTCGCCTTTTTCAAGCCTTGAAATTTCCTGCTGCTTTAATCCCGCCTTTTGCGCGAGAACCTTCTGGGTAAAATGAATCTTAAGCCGTTCCTCCTGCAGTGTTTCAGCCATAGCGTACATCATCTTTTCAGTGTTGTATGCTTTTCTGTATTCGGCGTTTTTAGCGTGTTGCCCGACCCTGTTTTTATATATACTATAATCAATAGTAATTTTCTCTTTTTTCATCTTACATCTCCTTTTTGTCCGTAATACTAATTACTTTTTTCATTATTAAAACCGCCTTATCAATATCTTTTTGTTTAAAATCTTTTTTATCAACAGCATGCACAAATACCGCGCTTTTCCCGTGCCAAAAATAGAACAGCCTGTATTCTTCAGTATTTATGCCCGGCCTTAATTCCCATATCTTATCCCTTAGATATGCGGCATATGGCCGTTTAAGTTTCGGCCCCTTTTCCTCCAACAACGCCATTAAAAAATAAATTTTACCTTTTCCTGCGTGATTTTTTGATTCAATAAATTTATCAACAGGACATCTGCTGCCGATCCAGTAAAATGCAATTTTATAACTATAACGCATCATAACTTACCCCTCAATTCAATGTTTATAATACAATATATATCTTGTATTGTCAAGCCGCCTTATATTTGGGAATATATATCAGATTCTATGTGGTAAATTACCGTCGGCTTTGTCGGCGGCTTTTCAAATACACCCTTCCCACCGATGGTGCTATTTTCAGTATTACTTTGCCGGGTAGATAGTCGGTTTGGGTGAAGTATCGGCAGTCGGTGTCTCACCTTCATACCTGCCTGCCGCTACTTCACCCTCCTCTGACCCTCTCCCATCAAGGGAGAGGGAATCTGGTGCCCCAAATGTACTGGGCCTTGCCCCCCCCGCACCCCACCCCGACTAAAGTTATTTGATTAGCTATGATTTAAACAAAATTTAAATGAATATTTTCAAATCCGAAAATATCTTTGTATTTATCACGTTATACGACGAGTACTGATTCTCTTTCGGTGTTTCCCACTGCGGTTCCACCCTTACCCCTATATTCAATTCATACGACTTCCCGGTAAACCCCATGCCTGCGTTATACCCCAGCTGCATCATCCACGGGTTTTCCTGTGAACCGGTCGGGCTGGATTCATAGGGACTAGCTCCTGTCTGTTTGCTGTAATTGCTCAAAGCGGTAAAATCAACGCCATATCTAACCGCCATGTTTTCTCCAATAGCTATTTCGTTTCCAATCTTTATCCCCATATCATAAGTTAATCCGCTGAGTTCGCCTGTATCATCCCTGGTGTCCGCCCTTTCTTCCTGGTAAAACAGTTCTACCGGAACCAGGAAGTTTTTATCCCCAAACGCCTCGCCGGCGGATATTCCGGCAATATTAATCCATCTTTTCCCGCCTGTCATATCGCCGGATAAATAAGTTTCTGTTACTTTAACTCCAGCGTTGATACCGCCGAGATCGGCCCTGAAAGCCGCCTCGCCGTCAAACCCGGTGCCGTTTTTTAACACCATATAATCCGGGCTTTTAGTTGTTGTAAATACGCCTGTTGTCTTATCAGTATCAACTTCGGTAAATTTGTCGGTAATACTCATATCAACCAAAACCCCTGCTTTGATATCAAACTGTGTCCTGTTAGTTTTTGCGGAAGCCGCTCCTAAGCTGATTCTGGTTCCCCCGACGTAATCGTCTATATAACCCTCCACGGCAGTCGGTGTGCTATTATAATAGTTTTCTGATGTGTAATATAGATGGGTGTTAAAAAACTGGAATGGCGCTTCTCCCCTTGTATAATCACCCGGATCCATAATAAGGTCATAATTTTCATAACCTGTTACAAAGAGTGCCGTCTTATTGCCGAGAGATAACGCATAACTCCAACCATCTGCGGTATCAGGTAGAAATGCTCCTGATATCTCATATTCGAGCTTATCTATCCAGGAATTGTTTTTTGAGTTATCCTGAAATGTATCATAATATCCCTGCCACAAATATCCAAGTGTCGCCGACGCTGCAAAATTTGTGTTGAGTTTCTGCGCGTAATTTACTTCCCCGCCGGTTAAAATTTGCCCATAATTTTCTTTATCCGACATATACGTTTGATTTCCACCAAAACCCGAAATCAGGGGTTTTATAATGAGAACAGAATCCGGCGATAAAAAATACTGTATGCCGTCGTTTGAAGGGAATGTAGTACCTGTGCCGCCGCCGATAAGAAATTCTGACCTTTTGCTGTAAACATCACCATTCGTATTATATGTATAAACATCAAATTCCGGATAAATCGCCACAAATGATGTTTGCGGCCTCATGAAAATCCCGGGTGTAAAGCCTTCGCCGTAAAGGTCAAGCTGGTTGGATTCATCAGCCACGGTTATTTCCGGCCCGCCCATCGAAAGAAGCCTTGCGGGCCCGCCGTCATAACCGTTTTCAGCAAAAATATTTAAAGCCAGTACAAAAACAGATAAAAGCAAAAAAAGCGAAATCTTTTTCATCGTCCCCTCCCGAAATTTTTTTTGGAATAATTTTATTTCCCCTTGTAAAATAAAATTATCGCTGTTATATTTTTTTTAAAATCAATTATATTCCGTTGTGTAATAACTAATCTTAAGCAGGGGCCTGTTTGACGGCGTCGGGTCACCTGACGGATATATTTCGGCGTATTCGCCCCCGGCTTCGTCACCTGCTATAAATATCATGCCGTAGTTTGTCGACGGGCTGGCAGCCCACGATAGCACCACAGCAGGGTCAAGGTCTATAGTAACAGTATCATTTGCGCCAAGGTCAAAAGCCGGAGCATTTACAGTCATGGTATTGCTCTCAAAATCCCCGCCTTCATTAAATTGATTTTTCCAGAAAGTATGTTCAGTGGCGTTGTTCCACCCTGCATAATATTGAGTCCATAATGTTGTTATTTTATGCACATGGACTCCTGTAATTCCAGAACCGACAATATTGCCGTTTGTTTTTATTGTCAGTTCAGCCTTGTCGATCAATATTTTGGAAGAAGGCAACGAACTCAAATCAAATTTCACAAGCCCCCTGAACGTGCATAAATTAATCCCTTTGCTCCCAAGCCAGATTGGTTGTGTGTTGGCCGTGTATGTTGCGCCAGAATATCCGCAAAAAATTGAAGCCTCTATTTGCCCGCTGTAAGACGCCGGATAAATACCATTCTGAAAATTTTTTACATAATAAAGCCCGGATTGCTGGGGCCCTGCCGGCCCGATTAGCCCGGTTGAGCCTGTTTTCCCGGTACAGGAGAGCAAAATAACAGCAATAATAACGACAAAAACAGATAAAATAGCTTTTTTCATAAAACCTCCTAATTTGAACTGCTTGTAATTGTTTCAACCCTTTTTTTAAATATATCAGCCAATCTAAAGTGATCCCAATAGGCGTCACAGTCATGGTCTGGTTTTGTACCGTTATAGCAATCACGTAAAGATGCGGAAATTTTATCTGATGTACAACACCAGTAATAACAGGGCTGGTTCCAGTCATTATTTGTGTGAAACAACCTTTTTATATCCAGATCCCCGTCACTATCGTCATGAATGCGCAATATTAGCGTCCCGTTATTATCCGGATGACTGTATGCAAAATCCTCATCCATGTTTGTTGTAAGTTTTGCAAGAAGCGTATAACACCCGAATTCCTCTTTATCCCTGAAACATCCGTATCCTGTCGATACAAGATTTCCAGGTCCAGCATCTCCTGTATTTACCGCCGAATATATTTCACACACTATGTTTCCGTGCGGGACATAATTCCCGGGAAATAAAATAATGTTTTTTACACCGGCTAAATATGAGGTGTGTCCGCTGTCCTCATCATAAGCCTTCACAGCGGCATAAATATAATCCGCTGTAATGCTGAATTCCCAATTTTTTGTGAGTATTCTTTGGGGCGAATATACTATTGTCCCGTTCAAAGGGGTACAGTAAAAATTGAACGGGAGTGTTTTTCCTGTTGGATATCCTTCATAACTTTTTGGTATATTCAAAGTGTAATTGGTTGAATCTCCCTCAATTCTTAAATTTCCACTATTGCTGGGAATTGAAAACATAAGATTATCAAACGTATCATGATGCACCAATATCGGCCTTGGAAATTTTGTATGATAAACAACCTTATATATTATAGTTGACGCCCCTATTGGTATTGACTCGCTTCCACTTACAACATCCGTCTCAAGCGACGGTATGCCGTAGTTTATGGAATTATATGTGTTCGTCACTGGTTCCACCATGAATTTTTGCCCTTCAAATCCGTCATAACCTCCTATATCCATTTCCCACTGCCCGTCATCATGGACATTAAAAACAAATTTGCCGTCCTTTCCAGTCGTCCCGGTTAGTGTTACCCCCGCCGTCGGCTGGATCAACGTCACCCCGACGTTTGCCATCGGCGTCGACTCCTCGTGTAAATAAACCGTATACGGCGCGTCCGGCGTCGCTGTCTGCGTCGGCGTCATTTTGATCTTTGACGGGCATATCAGGCACGACCCCTTCTGGCTGCATGATATGACCGTAAAAAGAACCGCTGAAACAAGAACCGAAAACAAAAACAATTTTCTGAGCATAGGCTCCCCCCAATATAAATATTCGCAAGCCCGCAGTATTCCCAAAATATCCGGATTAGTTTATAAAATTTGCCGGTTTTCGGCAAACCCCTCTTTCCCCTTTTTTCTGTCCTTTTTCCGCCTGCCAAAAGCGCAACCCCCGCCCCCTTTTTTTCGTTATATATTTGTTAATTAAACATAATAAGGAGTCATAAATGAAAAAATTACTTTTACCGGCAGTTTTGTTGTCGTTTGTCTTTGCCCTTTTTTCCGCGGGTTTTGCCTCGGCTTCAGCGAGTGACGCTGTTTTATCCCCGGGCCACTGGATAGATGAGGGGCTTACAAATTTTGCGCCCTTCTGGGAAAAAACCATTGACAATGAAAACGGCGGATTTTTTACCAACATAAACGAGGACGGAACACAGGGCGAGCCCGCCAACAAATATACCCGTATGAACTCGCGCGTTGTTTTCGGATTCTGCGTTGCCTACCTTATCTCCGGCGACGATAAATACCTGGTATTCGCCAAGCACGGCATGGATTTTCTTTCGCAGTACTGCTATGACAAGGACAACGGCGGCTGGGCCACCACTGTTGACGAAGGGGGCGACCCCGACGGCGGCAACAAAAACCTTTTTGACGAGACCTACGGCAATGTCGGGCCCATACTTTATTATTTCACCACAGGCGACAAAAACGCCCTTTCGCTGGTCTCAAAAACCCACGCCCTTATGCAGTCAAATGCGTGGGACAAACAAAACGGGGGATATTACGCTTACGTGGGTTATAACTGGAGCACCGCAACAGGCACAAAATCCTTTAATTCAATGCTCGATACCTGCACCGCATACCTTATATATTATTATATGTCCACGCGCGACCCTTCCGTATTAAAGGACCTCACCGCAACTGGCGGGACAATACTCGCCCACATGATAGACAAAAACGGTTTTGTGGGGGAATCGTTTGACGGGGAATGGAACTCGCTGGAAACCAACCTGTGGGTGGGCCACAACCTGAAGACGGCATGGGTTTTAACAAGGCTTTATTACATAACCGGGGATAAAAAATACCTGGACGCCGCGGAGAAAATTGCCTCTGGCCAGATAAAATACACCTGGGATAAAAAATTTGGCGGATGGTTCTTCCATTTCGACGCAAAATCACCTTTAATAACAGATGATGACAAAGACTGGTGGACGCAGGAAGAGGGCGACAACCTCATGTTATCCCTTTACCACATAACCGGCAATAAAAAATTCCTGGATAAATTCATTGCAGGCGCGCAATTCTGGGACAAATATTTCGTGGACAATAAATACGGCGAGGTTTATGAAAGGCTGGACCGCGGCGGGAAACCATCTATAAGGGCCAAAGCGGATTATTATAAAAGTTCATACCACTCCATGGAAACCGTGCTGACAAATTACCTTTACCTTAGCCTCTATAAAAACCACGCCGACACACCCCTTTATTTCAGCCTTTCCGCCGACGCGGCCGGCGAAAAGCATTACGTAAACATCCTTGAGGATCCGGCTGTTGTGATAAAGGCAGTCGCTATCGACGGCAAACCGTGGACGGATTTCAACGCGGCTGAGGGTTATATAAACCTTCCTGCAGGCAAAGACATGAAGGTAAAGGTCACGCTGGGGATGGCAGGTCAAAGTTAAAAGTTAAAATGCAAAACAAATAAAGTTAAAACAATTAGAAGCGGTTCTTTATTGTTTTTATCTGATCTTAACCCTCTTTTTGTCTATCTTTTCCCTTATCAACCTTATCACCGCTTCCGCTTCGGCGGGCGCGGCAAAGTCTTTTTTCGGCACCAGGTATTCCTTTACGGCAGATATGCAGAACGAGAAATATTTTTTATTCGCAACCGCCAGGATTATCTTGTCCCACCCTATCCAGGTGTTGCCGTATTCCGCCGATATTGTGAAACCCTCTTCATCAAAAATATATGTCTGTTCCTGTTTTATATGGTCGTCGGTCTCGAATATTTTTTTGACGTTGAAATAGACCAGCGACGGCATAATTATCAGGTATGCGCCGTAAAAAATGATCACCGGCAAAAAGCTTTTTACAAAATGGGCCGCGCTCCTTCCGGAAGCAAGTGTTGCGACAAACGTCCCCGCCATGAGCAGGATTATAAGAGCGTTTATTATTTTAAACGTGGGTGAAAATACCCTTGATAAATGCCATCCCCTGAACTCCTGTTCGGTCATTTTAACCCTTACCGTTATCTTTTCCATGATGCCTCCCGTATGCTGTGTTGATGTATTATAACACCCGGCTATAAAAATAAAAAGGCGGGTTTTACCCCGCCTTTTTATTTTTTGCCCTGCCGGTCTATCCGGCCTGTTTTTCGGCCATGTCGCCGACTATCGGAAGCTTGAATTTTTCACCCTTGTACGCTTTGTACATTAAAAAGATCCAGAGTATCAGCGTAACCGGCCACAAAAAAACCGCGACTATCCATCCCAGCACCGGTATGGCGCCGAGCACAATGTTTATTACCAGAAGCCCGGCGAATGTTATTAACGACTGCATTGCGTGGAAACGGACGAACTTGTTGTCCTTTTCAATCAGAAAAAAAACAAGCCCCGATACCCAGCCAAACAGATAACATAACATCGCCTCGAAATTCTCGGTCAGTCCTGACGCTGTTTTGTTTGAATTTTCAGCCATAAAGCACCCCCTCCTTTCATGATTTATACCCGCCTTATACCGGCAGAATAAATCGGAAAGGTTTTTTTGTCAATGTTTTTTTCCGGCCTCACATTGAGGTCAGCACAGCGTGGTATCCCGCAAGGGGCGGCATCTCTATGGTAAAGACGTTCCCCTTTACGGCCGGGGCGCCGCGCGGCGTCAGTTGCGGCCCGGCATACCTGTCGAACCCGAAGACCAGGATATTTTTATACGGCTTTTTTGATATCAGCGTCACCCTGGCTGTCAGCGTGTTGCCCGTGTCCTTGTTCAGCAGTATGATGTGCAGTTTTGAAGCGTCTTTTCCGTCTATGGAAGCGTAGCAGGAAAGTTTTTCATTGTCACCGGACGAGGCGTATACGGAGGTGTCCCCGAACTGCGAGCCGGCGCCGTCGTAGTCGCGGTAAAGCCTGAATGCCGCCAGTGAATATGCCCCCCATTCTACCATCCAGTAATTTGCCATGTACACGCCGTATTTTCCGAATATGCCCAGCGCATCCGCCTCGGCAATTCCGCCTGACGGGTGGAAACCCGCGCCGAACTCGTATTCACTGAATGAAAGTTTGGTGCCGGGATAATATTTTTTTATGAGGTCCTTTAATTTCGGTATCAGCATCATGGGGCAGTTGCCCGAGGAGCATATCCAGCTTGATTCGGAATATTCCGGGTCCCACAGCGAGCGCGGCGCCTCCACCCTGGCCTCGGCGTTATCCTCTGAAGAGCCCTGCGAAAAAACCACACGCTTGCCGGCGCCCGTTGCCTCCGGATAATAATGCACGTCGAGCACGTCCAGCAGCCTTTTCCCTTTTACCACTTCCGCCTTTTTCATCATGGCAAGGTAATATCCGAGGAACCACCCGTAGATCCACTGCTGTTTTGTATAATACGGCGCGTTCTGGAATGTTTTATAGCCGTTAAAACCGTATGACGCCGGCCCGAATATCTCCGCGTGCGGGTCCAGGGATTTTATCACCATGGAAGCCTCTATGGATTTGTTTATGTATTCCTCCGCCCCTGTCTTGTCGGGATGCAGCAGAGGATGTGTCGTGCTCCAGATATCCGGTTCGTTGTCCAGCGAATACCCCTTTACGCCTGTGGCGGTATCTGATTTGCCGTATTTTTTGACCAGGTAATTTATCTCCTCGTCAAGGTAGACATAATTGTCGTTCTTGTCCGGCTCTGCCGCGAACGCGCCGGGTTTTTTAAAAATCACCTGCGCCCATCTGTCTGAAGGCGCTTTATCCGACGCGGAAACCGGCCCTGATTTGTCCTTTGCCACATATCCGGCGAGCTCAACCGTGACCAGCGAGTAGGCATTCATCGCTATTGATTTATCATGGAACGCCTCTATGACTCCCGCTGTCTTGTCGGCGGGCCCTTCCATGCCCATATTATCCGCCAGATAATTGTCGGACGACTGCTGGTAGTCGCTGCCCGCGTTGGAGGCGTTGTTTTCCCAGTTATATCCCGTCATCCTGTTGCCGCCGAGGCGCCGGGCGGTTATTTTCAAATCCGGCGGAAGGTCCTGGTTCGTCCCGTAGATATAGGGGCTTATGGCCGAATTATCCTTTGAGACGTTCACGGTTACGGCTACGGCCGCGCCGAAGGCATAACCGCATACTGCGGCCGCTAAAAAAAGCAGTATCATTATTTTTTTCATATTCCCTCCGTATGTTAATCTGCGTTCCTCATCATTCATAACGGCTTTTGTGGCCGGAGGGTTGCGGCTTAACACCGTTTTTTCCCGCTGCCCGGCGGTGTTCCACCGGCCAGGATGCGGCGTATCTCGCTTTCTGTCAGCCTGTGCCTTTCCCTGTCAATTATAATGCGCCTGTTTTTCCTGTAAACGGCCGGCGTTGTGCCGAAGACCTTTTTAAACGACCTTGAAAAGGCCTCCCTGGACTCAAAGCCGTATTCAATTGCAAGGGCGGCGGTGGCTTTTTTTGTGGAGAGCAGTTTCCTGGATATTATGGTGAGTTTTCTTTTTCTTATGTAGCATCCCACGGTTTCCCTGAAAATCTGTTTGAAGAGCCTCCAGAAATGGTCCTTTGAAATGCATGCGGCGCCGGCTGCCTGCGCAACGGTTACTCTCTCATTTATGTTTCTTTCAATATAATCAACCGCGCTCTTCATGCTTCTGTAATATCGTTTTCTGTTCAAATTCACCGCCATGTTTGTATATACGATATCGCTTTTTTAAGATATTACAACATTGGGGTGAAATTTCAACAGGGTTTATTTTGGGGTTTATCCAGCAGGACAAACATTAAAAGGCTTAATTACGCGGTTATTTCATCCTTTAAAATGGAAAAAAATATTTCGGATGCCTCTTTTTCAAGCCACGGTGTATGGCCGCAGTTTTTCAGCAGGTGAAAGGTGAATTTTCTTTTCACACGGGATAGCGGCGCCCTCACGCCTTCCGCGGGGTACGGGTCGTAGTCCCCGTGTATGGCCGTGACGTGGCACTTTACAGATTTCGAAAGCGCAAGAAGCTCCCCGCTGCTGCGCATTGCCGAGGCTTCGTTCCATATGCGTTCATAAATGTCGGCGTTGTGTTCCGGTTTTTCGGCGGCCGAAAAATCCGGGTTAAACAAATCTGACTGCTGCGTCAGTTGTCCGATGCGCTCCATGAGCCTTCTTTTGTCGCGCACCGCCTTGTTGCCTATGTTGGAAAAAAGAAATTCAAATTCCTGCCTTAATGGATGTTTGAGCCTTGAGAGCCTTGCCGGCATTATAGCCGCGGCATATTCGTCTGTAAAAGGCGGGCTGGATATCATGATGATTTTTTTTACAAGTTTCGGGTATTTCGCCGTAAAAATCCACGACAGCCACGCTCCCCAGGAATATCCCGCGAGTATGATTCCTCCGGGCGCTTTTCTTTCTATGATGAGCCTTAATTCCTCGACCTGCCCGTTTATATTCATGGCTGTCTGGAACGGCTCGATGGAGGGACAATATTCAGAGACGCGCTTTGCCACGGGCTTTAATTCTCCCGCGGCTCCGGGCCCTCCGTGAATGAAAGCAACATTAAATGGTCCCTGTCCGTATTCCCTGAATTTTTCCATTTCCCCATTCTTCCTGAAAATAATCAGATTTTGTGCTTGTAAAAGGTCCTCATGGCCTCGTAAAGCTGTATGTTGGCGTAAGGCTCGAAAGGAGCCTTAAAAACTTTTGTTATAATCGGATTATGCAGTATGTACCTGTAATTCGCCGAAAAAGCCGCGCCCGTGTGGCCGGAAAGTTCGTCAGTCGTAATAGGAAGGTTTAAGACCCATACGGTGCTTCTTTTTATCTTATAACCGGTCACCAGCGAATAGGCATTGTTGACCAGGGCTATTCTCTTTCCGTTCTGGATCTCATTTGAAATATATATATTGTCGTCCACCATCTCCTCATTGCCGCGGAACGTTATCGTATCGACCTTTATCTCTTCCTTGAGTTCCTCAACCTCAAAATGTTTCTTCAGGTATTTTGCGGCGTCCACCGTGAGCACGACGTTCTTTCCCGTTTTTATAAGGTGGTTGAAAAGCGCCGGAAACTCCGCCGGCTTTGCCGACTGCGCCGTGAGTATGACTATTTTTTCCCTTAAATTCTTTTTGTCCGTAAGGTAAGCAGGCACGCCCGCCATGAGCAGATACTGCAGAAAAAGCTCGTCGCCGTATGTGTTGAGCTGCCTTATCACGGGAATTGAAAATATACTGCCGAACGAATGAAGGCGGTCTATCTTTTCGCTTTTTTCAACAAGCTCCTCCACCAGCGGCCTCATGAGCGGCTGGGGCAGGATTCCGGCGCAGAACAGTATTATTTCCCCGGCCCCGCCGATCACGGACTGGTATGCCTGCTCGGTGTATATTTCCCTGTCGCACTGGTAAATGTCGAACCACGCCTTTTTGACCTTGCCCGGCGCTATGTTTTTTATGTACATATAAAACATGGAGCCGTAAACCGGCATAAAACGCGCCTGCCTGAAATCGCGCGTCTCGGTGCCGACGGCTATCTCGTCGTAAAGCGGAATGAGCTTTTCAAGGTCGTAGCCCCTGTCATAAAAACTTTCATACCACTGCGGGAGCTTGAGGATAATATTTACGTCCTTGTTTACTTTCTTTGCCGGTTCTATTATATATTTTTTTGAGACGTCAAAAAGCAGTTTTGACCTGTATTCCTGCCAGCTCTTTTTCCCCTTCGCCTTTTTGCAGGCGGAGCATTCGCATACCGTAAAAAACCAGTCGTCGATTATGATTTCGTCAAATATGGAAGCCGTCATTTCAAATACCTTTTTCATCCTGCGGTTGGCTTCCCTGTCGGTGAAACATCCGGAAGCCGTCGGGTATGGGTTTTTTTCAGTTGTGGAAAAATGCGTCGGTGTAATCGCCCCGGATACCATGTATTTTTCCTTTAAAAGGGCGTCCCTGGCGGCAATTAAAACCGCCGCGTCAACGGTGTACCCGTCGCGGTAGCTTTCAAGGTAAACTTTTTTAACCGAGAGCGGGGCCGCTATTTTTAAGAATTTCGATATTGACGCGCCGTAATCCCGGACGTCAAAAGCGGTAAAAAACAGGGAATAAAAATAATTTTTTGTCTGTATGGCCCTGCCCTTGAACGGGGTGTAGTCGGATATCAACGGGTCCATGGGAACGGAAATCGGCCACTTTGCAAGGGGCCTCAGTTTCTTAGAAGGGTAATTAAGACTTTCAACAAATTCTTTCTGCTGTGTTGCCATTTATATCATCTCCAGCCGGATCAAACGGCTTTGAAAAGCAAAAAATTCTTCAACTGTGGCCGTGAAATCATCAAAACAGCCATAATCAAATTTTCGGGCATGCAATTCAAATTCCAGGTTTTTTAGCTGTTTTTATTATACTACTATTTGGCCTGCCACACAAGGTATATTAAGCCCCGGCCTGCCTTACTGCGCGTCATTGGACTGCTGTTTGTGCTTTTCAAGCATTGCCTTAAGGCGGGCATCCCTGCCGCTTTGCTCATCATTGTTTTTTTCCGTATCTTTTTCGGCGTCAAGATAAGGCTCTTCCTTTATGATTTCGTCCGCAAGCGCCCTGTCCCCTGCGGAGAGTGAATTGAATTTCTCCGGGTCCATCTTTCTCATTTTTTTGAGCGCCTCTATCCTTTTAAGCCTGCGTTCTATCTTGTATTTTTTTATCTTTCCCGAGCCCCTCATCGATCGCATGTATTCAATTTTTTCCCTTAAATCCCCTATTTCCCTGTATCTGGCAATAAATCCGCTGCCCAGCTCGGTAATCCTGCCCGGGCCGTGCATGTATTTCACGATGGTCGTTTCCTCGCCTTTTTTCAGGACCACCCTGTGAAGCACATTACCATTCATATCAAGCCCCGATACCTCGACCGCGCCGTTATATACCCCGATGGAGCTGTCATCGCCGGCCTGAACGATAAATTCAGTCCCCTTTACAGCGGCCATTGCCATTTTTGTTTTTACCGTAAATTCCTCTTTGCCCAGGAGTTTTTTTACAACCGCCATGAGCCTGCCCTTTAAAAGTTCAAGGCCGGTTTTGGAACTATTTTTCCCCTTAAGGTCCTTTATGAGAAGCCTGCTGTCCGGGTCGAGTTTAACAACCGTGGCATCGTCAAAAATCACTTCCATTGAACTGTCAGGGTCGGTTGAAACCGTGTCGCCTTCGTATAAGGGGACATAAAGATCCTGGACCGCTTCGCTGAAATCCCCGCCGGAACGCCTTATTTCACATTCGCCGCTGAAATCATTTACATAAGCTATTGAATAATCCGTGTCCGCCCCGTTCTTTCCCCCGCCGGAGACGCCCGCGCCCGCCATGCAGTAAGAGGGGGCCTGGATTAAAACCGCCGCGAAAAGCGCGGCAAAGAATATTTTTTTCATCATGCCTCCCGTATATTTTTATTTGGGGCCATGCCTATTTTCATGACGGAAATCCTTGCCGACTGCCCGCTGACGGCGTTAAGGTCCAGAAAAACAAGGTTTCCGGCCCCTCTGATATTTTTCCGCACAAATTCCGCGGCATTGGTTTCCGACGCTGTTTTCATCAGCACCGGATGGATGGCGTGGTATATGGCAAGTTTCTGGTAAAGTTTCCTGTCTGTCACACACGCGACAACCGGTTTTTTCGGCCTGTAATCAGACAGGTAAGCCACATCTGATACATCCGCTATTTTCGCCGCAATCTCGCACGATGGGATCATCTTTGCCATTGCGGCGCCTGCGTAAGAGACCGCGTTCTTGTAAATGTCCCTGCCCTTTATAACCTCGGGGCCTCCGGGAACTTCGCTCCCCTCGGCCTCGGCTTTTTTTATGAGGTCAGCCATTACGCGCGCTGTTTTTACCGGATATTTTCCGACGGATGTCTCCCCGGAAAGCATAAGCGCGTCGGCGCCGTCAAGCACGGCGTTGTATACATCGGTTATTTCCGCGCGTTCAGGAAAAGGGTTGTTCGTCATGGATTCCAGCATCTGCGTGGCCACTATGACTATTTTTCCTTTTTCATTGGCTTTTTTAACCAGGTCTTTCTGTATCGCGGGTATCCTGTCGAAACCCGCCTCCACGGCAAGATCCCCCCTTGCCACCATTATCCCGTCGCTTTCATCGAGTATTGCGGGAATATCGCCAAGAGCCTCGGGCTTTTCAATCTTTGCTATTATAAGGGGTCTGTTTTTTCCCTTTATCAGCCTTTTAAGTTCTTTTATGTCGTCCGCGCTGCGCACGAATGAAAGTGAGATAATATCGACGCCGTGTTTAAGGCCGAATATGAGATCCCTGCGGTCCTTTTTTGTGATGGATGAAAGCGGCAGGTTTGCCCCGGGAAGGTTAACCCCCTTGCGCGGTTCAATGTCTCCGCCGGCTGTGACGGCGCATAAAATATCATGCGCTCTTATCTCTTTCACCATAAGCTGTACCAGGCCGTCGTTGATGAGTATTTTCCTGCCCGGTTTAAGGTATTTATAAAGCCCCGGATAATCGACCGCAATATGTTTTTCAACTCCGGAGGTTTTTATCATTTTATCTTTTATGGTTAAAATTTCCCCTTTTTTAACCTGTATCTTTCCCTCGAATTTTTCAACTCTTATTTTCGGCCCCTGAAGATCCTGGAGTATTGCCGCGCTTAAGCCCGTGGAAATCCTCGCGCGGTTTATGGACGCGATGGCTCCCGTAAAAAAAGCAGCGTCGCCGTGCGAAAAATTAAGCCTGAAAACATTCACGCCGGATTCCATCAGCTCCCTGATTACGGCGTAGCCGCATGTAGCAGGCCCCAGTGTCGCCACTATCTTTGTTTTTTTCATTTTTTCCCGCCTTCCGGATTATCATAATAAACGCAACCTTTCCTGTGTCAACCGGCTGATTATCACCATTATATCACAACAAATAAAAAAGGGGACGGAATATCCGTCCCCTTTTTATTTCAATGAAAAAAATTACTTGGCTGTCGCTGTTGTTGCTACAGGAGCTTCCGTGTTGCCGGCTGCTTCCGCGGCCGCGGCTGTTTTTGCCGGGAATAATTTGTGCCAGAGCCTCTTTAAAAACGACTCTTTAACTACCGGTGCCTCAGCCGTCATTGTGACCGGCGCTGCTGTAATTGTTGTCGGTGTGGTAACCACTGCCTCGGCCGCGAAAAGCGATGCCGCTGCGAAGAGTACCGCGAGAACGATAACGATTGCTTTTTTCATCATATTCACCTCCTTTAACATAATATGGAACAAACAACCTGCGTTATAATTGTAAAAAAAAAGCCATGGAGGCACGTCCTGCGCTATGGCACGCATTTGACTGCGTCCGACGCGCCTCCATGGCCTGAAATTATATTGCGGGTATTACTTTGCTGTCGTTGTGTCTGCTGCCGGAGCTGTAACTACCGGTGTCGCAACTTTTTTTACTTTCTTTGCTTTCTTTGCTTTCTTTTTCATCGGTTTTGCAGCCGGTGTAACCGCGTCTGCTGTTGCCGGTGCTACTGCCGCTGTTGCCGGTGCTGCTGCTGTTGTGTCTGCTGCGAATGCCATTGAAACTGCGAACATTAATGCCATCAGAACTACGATAACTTTTTTCATTCTAAATCCTCCATTGTTTTTTTTTGGCGGGTTTTGTAAAGCGCAGTTTAACCGTAGCGCGCCCCGCCTTAATTCACGCGCATTAACGGATTTTTTTTAGTTTGCCGCCGGTGTTGCCGTCTGAGCCGCCGCGGTTGGTTTTACTTTCTTCGCTTTTTTGGCCTTCCTTGCCTTTTTGGCCTTTTTTACCGTTTTGACGGTTTTCGCCGCTTTTGCCGTACCCGTGGATGCGGAATCGGCTGTTTTTGTATCCGCCGCAAAAGCCATCGAAGCCGCGAACAGGACAACCATCAACATAATCATGATTTTTTTCATTTTCCATGCCTCCTTTTTCATATTTTAAATATAGTCCCTTTTACTTTGCCGTGGCGGTTGTTGCCGCCGGTGTTGTGTGCGGTTTGGCCCATTTCTTTACGGACTGCTTTTTCTTATTTATTTTTTTCAAAGCCGGCGCATTTTTTCCGGCCTTTGCCGTTGAAGTAACCATTGAAGCCGCGCCAGGAGGAGGAGCCATTTCAGCCATTAACATTGCCGAGGCAAAAGCAAGAACCAGAGCAAGCACAACTATTTTTTTCATGGTTATTCTCCTTATTGTTTTTTTAGAATATGCGCATACGCATATTTGCAGAAAAATAAATGAAGTTTTAAAAATAATGGGGTTTATTTGCGGGTTTTTAGTATAAGGAAGTCTCCAGCCCCTTTTACGCCGGCATATGAGTAATTATCTCCGGAATAAAATCCCAATGCCTGTGGGGCTTTTGCAAAGCATATTTCGGTGAAACCCGTCTGAACGGGTTTTTTAAACTCTTCGGAAACGAAAACAACGCCCTGTTTGACGCGTTCGCTGTTTTTATGGCTGTGTTTCTTATAGAGGGAATATTTCGAATGTTTGTATACGGATGGTATAGAGGTGTTTTCCATGAACTTCAGGGATTTATAATTATAGAAATCCGTGTATGCGTCAAACTGTCCATAGACAAAGACAGCCGCCATTACAAAAGCAACCGTCATTAACACCAGCTTTTTCACAAAACTTCCTCCGCATTTAATCGGTACATAAATAATATGACTTGGATCAAATTTATATAATAAATATATCACAAATTTTTCCGGAATCAAGTCTTTTTTTTAATTATTATGGCAGAACTTATTCCGCTACGACCCTGTCCCTGCCCCTTTTTTTTGCTTTATAGACGTTATCGTCGGCGGTCTTGATCATTTTGCCTATATCATCAAGGCCTTTTCTGGTTGAGGCCACCCCGATGGACATCGTCACTTTTATGGATTTGCTCCTTGTCTTGACCGATTCTTTTTTGACGGCTTTTCTTATCTTCTCCGCTTTCATGAAGGCTTCCTCGCCGATACGGTCCCTGACAAACACTATTATTTCCTCGCCGCCGTACCTGCACACCACGCCTTCAGGAAGCGAAGTGTCCCGGATAACCTGCGCCACCTTGAAAAGCACGTCGTCTCCGGCCGCGTGGCCGTAGGTGTCGTTTACATTTTTAAAATGGTCGATGTCGCACATAAATACGGAAAAATCATTCCCGAGTTTTATATCAGCCAGGCCGCTGATTATGGCGTCCATGTGCTGGCGGTTGTATATTTTTAAAAGAGGGTCGTAATGCGCCTTGTGGTTCAAGCAGCTCATCCAGTGGACAAAAATTCCGACGATAATGAGCAGGTCCATCAAAAGCAGCATGTATTTGTACTTGTAGTATCCGTCCCCGTTTGGCTGTGACATTATGGCGATGAGTATATAGAAATTCATGACGGCTATGGCCATTATTATCGAGCCGTAGTTGTGCTCCTCCTCGATATTAAATACCGAAAGCACCGCCATGACCGCGAAAATGACAAGGTTTGCGGCAAGGGCGTATTTGTTAAAAAAATAAACAAACGCGCCGGTAAATCTTAAAAATCCGGTTTTATCCGGCCATGCCACATAATAATTGCCCTCGATGAGGATGAGCGCCACGAAACATAAAAGTATGTTCACAAAAAAAGCGGTAATTGCGATGTTCTTGCCCTTATTGTAATTTATCGACGACCTCGACAAAACCACTATAAGCAGGTTTACGTCAAGCAGGGTTGACAGGAATTTCAGGGAAAAGCGGCTGCCGTCCCTCCAGAAATCCATTGTAAATCCCATGACATTGAGGGCCTCGGGCCTGATTACGGATATCCCGAGATAAACAATAAAAAAAGCCGCCAGCGCGTAGGCCGAGAGCAGTATCTTGAATTTATATATCTTGGGGTATGATATCAGGGCCAGCAGAAACATCAATGCGGTCAGGATGAACAGGATCCAGTTATAGACGTTCCTTACGGCTTCATTTTTTATGAAATCGACCAGCGCCTGGTGGGAAAAAGAAAAGGACATTTCCATCATTATTATAGAGATAACAGCGGCGATTATGAATTCTATCCTGTATTTTTTTAAAAATACCCTGAACTCCGGGCTTACAGCTGGCATATATTGGGGCTCCCTGGTAATTATTTGTGTTAAAGATAAACAGGCTGTTTCCCCGCCCGTTCATACAATACAATAACAAAAACCGGCCGGTTTGTAAAGAAAGCAATGAATTAAAAAGATGCGCCAAGGGCACCCTCACCTCACCCTGACCCTCTATATCTTATTGACAACCCTTTTCTTAATTGATAAAATGGCTTATATTTATAACATCATTTCGTGGAGGAAAACTGTGAAATACAGCCGCATATCATCTATTGTTACGGTAATGCTTTTGTTTTCTTCATTATTATTTATAACCGGCTGCGGGCCTGACGTAAAGGCCCAGAGAAAGGCCGCGGGCCTTTTGAATTCTTTTGAAACAACAGCGTCGGATTCGGCCATCGGCGATTTTGAACTTGAAACCAACGGTTATGTATCACTTGAACAGATAAAAAAGTACTCATCCCAGGGCAAATTTTCCGCAAAGGCCACCTTTTCGGTTCCGGTTGACTTTTTGACAACCACTCAGGCCGCAAGGTCAAAGGACTCATGGGTGGATTCAGTCACCATGGGCATCAATACCCTCACCCCGCTGAAGGTCACCGACTGGTCCGTTTATAAAAAATTCGATATTGACGTATATGTCGCCGACCCGCAGGCTCCTGATTTGACGATAACCCTCGTTGACGCGCACGGCAACCAGTACACCGCATCGAGGCCGTTAAAGAACGGCAGGAACAAGCTCGAGCTTCTTGTTGACGACGTAAAAACAGCCAGGGTCGATGTCGCGGCCATCACATCCTTTTCACTTTCAATGGACACAAAAAATCAGCCTAAAGACGTTGTAATATACCTGGATAACATAAGGCTGGCCCTGTAATTAGATGAAAAGCCAGCTGTCTGTAATATTCGACCTGCTGCGCGTAAAACAATGGGCGAAAAACATGCTTATTTTTGCCGCCCTGGTATTCACGAACAACCTCTTTAATTTCCCCTTTTTCCTGAAGGTCCTGATTGGATTTTTCCTGCTTTCGTTCGCGTCGTCCTCGCTTTACATATTCAACGACATCAACGACTGCAAGGAAGACCGCCTGCACCCGGAAAAAAAATTCAGGCCCATTGCATCCGGCGCCGTAAAAACAGATTTTGCGTACACGTTAAGCGCCATTCTCATGACGATATCCCTGGCCTGCTCCTATTTTCTTTCGGTTCCCTTCTTTATCATTGTGCTTATATACGCCGTAATGACGGTATTTTATACATTAAAATTAAAGAACATGGTAATTCTCGACGTCTTTGAGATTGCCGCGGGTTTTGTCATCCGCGCAGCGGCGGGCGCGCTTGTTATTTCAGTCACCATATCGCCGTGGCTGCTCATATGCACCACGCTTGTGGCCCTTTTTGTGGCCCTTTCAAAAAGGCGCCACGAACTCTCCCTTCCGGACTCGAATAAGCACAGGAAAGTTTTACAGGAATATTCCATACCGCTGCTTGACCAGATGATATCGGTGGTCACGGCATCAACCGTGGTCGCCTACAGCCTTTATGCCTTTACCTCGCCTACTGCCGAAAAACACAATTATATGATGCTAACTGTCCCGTTTGTTTTATACGGCATATTCCGCTACCTTTACCTGGTGCATAAAAAAAACCTGGGCGGCTCGCCGGAAAATGTGTTTTTAAAGGACATCCCCATGATAGTAAATATCGTCCTTTATATAATTTCCACAATCGTCATAGTGTATTTTGTAAGATGATAGCCACAGTAACTTTAAACCCCACCATTGACATTGTAGCGCCCGTAAAAAATCTGGTTAAAGGCTCGGTGCTGCGCACAAAGGCCGTATATTCCTATCCGGGAGGCAAAGGGACCAACGTGGCGCGCGCCCTTGTATCGCTCGGAGCGCGGGCCCTCTCCTGCGGATTTACCGGCATAAGGGATTCCCGTGAAACTGAACATTTTTTAAAACACTACGGCGTGGAGCCCGACCTTGTGGCCTGCACCGGATCAAACAGAATATGCCTGCTCATAACCGAAACTTCCGGGGCCGGTTCGGAAACCGTCATCAACAGCGAATCTGATATCGACATATCAAAAAAAGATACGGCCGCCCTTATGGAAAAACTCGGCGCGGCGGCAAAAAAATGCACGCACATGATTTTTTCCGGGAGCCTGCCGCTGTCCCTGCCGGAAAATTTTTATGAAAAAGCCGTCCGTGCCGTGCGCCGCGATACCCGAGTGATACTAGATACCTCATCGCGGTATCTGTTCCACGGCGTCAAAGCCGCGCCGCATATCATCAAACAGAACATACACGAGCTTGAAAGCGCGTTCGGCAAAAAACTCGGCTCCCCTGCGGTATTAAAAACTTTTATTAAAAAACTGTCCGCAAAGCACTCCATACCGGTTATAATAACCACGATGAATGAAAAAGGCTCACTGCTTTATGACAGCGGAAAATTTGTTTTTTATCCTGCCGTCAGGGTTAAAGACAGCGTTTCCCCTGTAGGGTGCGGCGACGCTTTCTCGGCGGGGTTGGCTTATGGATTGTCAAAAGGGTTTGATGCTTCGGCAGGCTGCCGTTACGGCGCGGCTGCCGCGGCCGCGAATCTGGCCCATCTGGGCTCATGTTTTTTTCCAAAAAAAGAGGCGTCATTTTTTTTAAAGCTTGTAAAAGAAAAAAAGTACTGATTATTCCAGCGTGCCGCCGGCGTAAAAAGGCTCAATATGCACCAGCGTATTGCATTCCCCGAACATTTCCCTTAACTTCCCGTCAATTTCCGTCGTAAGTTCATGGGAGCACTCGACGGTCATGCCCGGGTCTACTTTTACGTGCATGTCTATAAAAATTGTCGAGCCGCTCTGGCGCGACCTTATTTTGTGGAAATCCTTTATGTCCTTCATGGCAAGAAGCATATTCTCTATGGAATTCATCTCCGCCTCGGATAGCCCCCTGTCAATCATCTGCTGCGTCAGCTTCGACGAAAGCCTGATAAATATCCCCACCACCCAGAGCCCGACAAAAACAGCGCCGAGCGGGTCTATCCACCACAGCCCCGTAAACCTCATTATAATAAGGGCCGCCGCTATCCCGGCCGATGTCACCACATCCGCCCTGAGGTGTTCGCCGTCGACCTCAATGCCGACCGACCTTAATTGTTTTCCTTTTTTTATCAGGTAAATGGATACCAGCATATTTATAATGGCTGAAATTATCATTATCACTATAGCAGTTGCGACAAACTGATGCGGGGTTTTTGTGGAAAATTTTTTTATCCCCTCGAATACTATTCCGCATCCGACGAGAAGTATAAGTATGTTCTCGGCCCAGCCGGAAATTATCTCGATTTTACCGTGGCCGTACTGGTGGTCCTTATCCGGGGGCTTAAGGGAATTTTTTACCCCGACATAGGCGATAAGCGATGCCATCAGGTCGTTGGCGGAATGAAGAGCCTCCGCCACGATGCTGATTAATCCGGACATTATCCCGATTGTGAGCTTCATTATAACAAGCGCGGCGTTGGAGGCTATGGATAATATTATTACCTTTTCCTTTTCTCTTTTAATTTTCTCGGAGAGCCCCGAGTTGTCAATCTGCGTTGTGCCGCTCATTTTAAAACCTCGTTTTTTTATTTTTCAAGCAATTCCAGAAAATTTTCCTCGGTGTATATTTTGATGTTTTCCCTTTCAAGCGCCGCCGCGAGCAGGCCCGGCGCCGCAACCAGGGTCCCGGTAAAAGTGCCGTCATGTATTTTTTTAACCCCGCACGCGGGGCTTTTTTCCTTTAATATCACCGCGGTGACTCCCATGCTTTTCGCGGCCTTAACAAAATCCTCCACGCCGGCGGCTATTTCTGCGGTATGGTCCCCGCCTTTTTTATCCACTATACGCGCCCTGCCGGAGAGAACATCCCTGCCCGTACCGCCGGTAATTTCCACCGGCTCCCTTGGTATTTTCCTGCCGCCCATGACCTCGGGGCACAGAGGCAGAGCCCTGCCGGACATTACAAGCTCCCTTATTTTTTCATTGAGCCTGTGGGTTGCGTCATATCTTGTTTCAACGCCGGCCAGGCACGCGCTTACGAGTATCATAAAATCCCCTTTCGATACTTTCGGAAAACCCCGCACATGTTGCCGGATCCATGGTATATGACATTTTTATTGGCCTTGCGCCNNTATATAATACCGGGCGGCAATCCGATAAAAATGTCATATACCATGGATAAACATGCAACGCGGTTTCCACCAGTATCCTACTCCCTGTATTTATTTGTGATTGGCATCCTGCGGTCTCGGCCGAAGGCCTTCGGCGTTATCTTTACCCCCGGAGGCGCCTGCCTTCTTTTATATTCATTTATATCAATAAGCCTTATCACGCGCCTCAGGGTTTCGTCGTCATATTTCCCCTTCAGGTCGCCGTAGGTGAGATCCTTTTCAATGTAGTCCTCTATTATTTTGTCGAGTATTTCATATTCCGGAAGCGAGTCCGTGTCTTTCTGGTTGAAGCGCAGTTCCGCGGTCGGCGCCTTTGTCATAATGTTTTCAGGTATGAGGTCATATCCGGCCATTTCGTTTCTCATCTTTGCCACCCGGTAAACAAGGGTTTTCGGCAGGTCCTTTATGACGGCGAAACCGCCGGCCATATCGCCGTAAAGTGTGGCATAACCCGTGGACATTTCGCTTTTGTTCCCCGTGGTTAAAACCAGCCAGTTGAACTTGTTGGAAAAGGCCATGTTGATATTGCCCCTTATCCTTGCCTGCAGGTTCTCCTCGGCCGTGCCGCTTTTTGTCCCCTTAAATTCACCCGAGAGCTCGTCAAGCATTACGTCGAATGTTTTCTGTATGGGGATGGTCTTTAATTTGATTCCAAGGTTGCCGGAAAGTTTTTCCGCGTCGTCCAGGGATTCCTTTGAGGAAAATTTTGAAGGCATGAAAATAAGGTTTACGTTTTCCCTGCCCAGCGCGTCGGCGGCAATAACCGCCACAAGCGCCGAATCCACGCCGCCGCTCAGTCCCAGCACCGCCTTTTTGAAGCCGTTCTTTATTATATAATCCCTTGTAGCCGTCCTTAAGGCCTCGTATACCTCCCGCTCGACGGAATACGGTTTTTCTTTTTTTTCGTTTTTACCTGCTGCTGTCCCGAAATTAAAAATAAAATCCTGCTCCTCGAATTGTTTCCCCTGGGAGAGCACCCTGCCTTTTTCGTCAAATACCAGGCTGTGTCCGTCAAATACAAGTTCGTCCTGCCCCCCGGTCATGTTGCAGTATAAAATTTTTGTATTGTACTGCCTGGCGCGTTTTGAAAACTCCCTCACCCTCTGTTTCCATTTGAGCATGTGATATGGAGAGGCGCTTATATTTACCAGAAAATCCATTTTTTTTGAGGCCCTGCGTATGGCCGGGCAGTCCACCCAGATATCCTCGCATATTGAAAGCCCTATTTTCGCCCCGGCCGTTTCAAATACCACGGCTTTTTCGCCTTCCGCAAAATACCTTTTTTCGTCAAATACCCCGTAATTTGGCAGGTTAATTTTGTGATATACCTGCCCGACGCGTCCGCCGGACAATACAGCGGCGGAGTTGTAAAGTTTTCCCTTTACCCTGTCGACAAAACCCACCACAGCCGTGATTCCGCGCGCGAAGCGGGCTATGCGCCTTAACGCCGCAATATTGGAATCGATAAAACGTTTTTTATAAAGCAAATCCTCGGGCGGATATCCTGTTACAGCCATCTCCGGAAATATCACGCAATGCGCCCCTGCTTTTTTCGCTTCGCCGATTTTTTTTATAATGATATCCGTATTGCCGGTAATGTCGCCAACTGTTGTATTTATCTGCGCCATGAAGAAACTGATGTTTTTATTTTTCATTTAATATTCTCTTTATTTCCCTTTTTAATATTTTGCCCGTGCCGGTCCGGGGCAAATCAGGCCAGAACTCGAAGCGGTGCGGGACCTTGAAATTGGCAAGGTGTTTCCTGCAGAACTGCCTCATTTCAACCTCGGTTGAGGCCCTGCCTTCTTTTAATTTTATGACACCGATTGGTATTTCGCCGTGGGTTTCGTCCTTTATGCCCACCACAGCCGCATCCTCGACAACGGGATTTTTATAAAGCACGTCCTCCACTTCCCTTGGATAAAGGTTCATGCCGTTGACTATTATGAGATCCTTTTTCCTGTCGAGTATGTAAATATATCCCTGCTCGTCTATCCTGCCGATATCTCCGGTATAAAGCCAGCCGTCCTTTAACGTTGCCGCCGTATCCTCGGGTTTGTTCAGGTATCCCTTCATGACATTGGGGCCGCTTACGGCAATTTCCCCCTCCTCGCCTGTTTTCAGTTTTTCCCCGCTCTCGTCCATGATGGCCGTTGTAACGCCGGGAAGGGCAAGCCCCACCGAACCGGGTTTTCTCTCGGCGTCAAGGGGATTTACGGACACAACCGGCGAAGCCTCGGAAAGGCCGTAGCCTTCCAGCAGTGGTATGTTGAACCTTTTTTCAAAACGCTTCAGCACCTCGCCGGGAAGCGGAGCCGCGCCGGATACGCACACCCTCACATTCAGCAGCCACAGGGCTATCTTTGGTATTTTTCTCATGGAAAGCACGTTGAAAACCTGTGGGATGGCGACAAAAATGGTTATCCTGTCGAAAACCAGGGATTTTATTATGTTCGAAAACGGAAGCACGGATTTCATTATCCTGACAAAATTAAGCCTGTAAATTGGAAGCAGTACGCAGACGGTAAATGTGAGCGCGTGGAACATGGGAAGAAAAAGGATGAAGCGGTCGTTGTTGTTAACCTTTATTGCGCGGGTTGAGGCGTCTATGTTTGATATAAGGTTGCTGTGGGTGAGCAGCGCCCCCTTGGGGTATCCCGTGGTGCCGGAGGTGTAAATAATTACGGCCGTTTCATTGTCGTTTATTTCCACGGCGCTTGTTTTTTCATCACAGTAAATGGAGGCAAAGGGGGTATACTGAACGGGTATTTCGCCGATGGATATGTAATTTTTAATCTCGGGCAGGTCCCCGAGTTCCTTTATGATACCCTTAAAGTCTGAGGAAGTAATAAGGCACTTTGCGCCGGAGTCCTTTAATATATAATCCATCTCCTCAAAACGAAGAAATGTGTTTACCGGGACAGCTTCGGCGCCTGCATATATGATTGCAAAATAAGAAATGACAAACTCCATACAGTTGTTAAGCAGTATGGCGACCCTGTCGCCTTTTTTTATGCCGAGACGCGAAAGCCCGGAAGAAAACCGCTCCACTTCGGAACAGGCCTTCGAGTAAGTCATCTTCTTTTTATCCTCGGCCATAAAAACCTTATTGCCCGCCTGTTTGCCGGCCTTGAACAAGATATCAATCAGGTTCATTTATCCTCCAGCGATTTTTGCAGTTTAAGCCTTTTAACAGGTTTTTAACCTGATAAATATTTATTATCAATCAAAGCTTAAATAAAGTCAATAAGGGATGGGAGCGTTGACGTGAAAGAAGTAAGAAATTTTTATGCTTTAACCTAAATTTTCAGCATCTTATTAATTACCATTCCAATATCTTTGAAATAATCCATATATCCGATATGTCCTTTGCCTCTTCCCTGTCATTGAATGCTGTTATTTTATTTGCAAGAATATTCATTGGATTGTCAATTTTTGAGAATGGTCCGGATGTTCTTAACTCAACCGCACCGTAATAAAAAGGCACGTCATTTACAAAATCAAGTTTCAAAATGTCTTCCACGGTCATTCTGCAAAATGAGTCATCTCTTTTTTCTACTGTATATTTCATTCCGCTTCCGGCAATATAATTGATTATATGCTTTACATGATCTTGAAATTTTAGGTCGTTATTAACAAAAAAATCCAAATCGTCGGAATATCTGTTGCGGTATGTGCGGTATGGTTTCGCCCATGTAAGTATTTGTCAACGGTAAATATACCTCTTACGTCAAAAAGGTTCCACACTTTTTTTCTCTGTAATCTTTTATTCTATCAGCCGCTCACTGTTTATCAATAGAAGCTCCGAAAAAATCCGACTTCACCCATCGGCGTCGAGAAATTAATCCCCGGTTGTTATATTTGGGATTATATGAAAACTGGGCATAAGCTATTGATGCAGTGGCAATAGGAGTCATCTGTGCGTTCAACAGCTGTATGCTGTTGGAAGTCTGCCATATTTCTTCAAGTAAATTATGCGTATCAGGGTCATAATATACCCTGCCTGCGTTGGCATTGACCACGGTATATGTGGCAACCGGCGTCATTG
>PLPI01000126.1 GCA_003159495.1 candidate division FCPU426 bacterium
TCTATTTCCGGGATATTTTAAAAAACGCCCATACTACTGGGCCGCTCGGGCAATTTTCGCGCCTGCCGCTTGAAATTTATGGCTTTGGCGGCCGGGGAAAAACGGTTAAAGAACAACATTTCCTTTAAGGAAACCTTCGCTAAAGTCGAGCCCCTTCGCTCCTCCGAGGTTTTGCTGCCCTTTTGGATGAATAATTGCCAGAGAGGGATATTTAAATACCAAACAGCCAATAACATAGTAAAACAAAAAGTTACAAAAAAAACATGCCGGCTTTTGACGGTGGCGCAATAAAATCTGCAACTTGCCATTAAGTTGATTGATATTTATTTGTCTTGAATACGCTTCATTTGCTATATATAATAAAGTGTATTTATACTTACTGACAAATTGGAGATTTGATGAAAAAAGTCACGATTGCAGACATTGCAAGGATTGCGGGGGTTACGAAGGGCACGGTTTCCATGGTGATTAATAATTATTCAAGAATACCCGGGTCGACCAAGGACAGGATAATAAAGATCATGAAAGAAAATGATTATTATCCTTTTGAATCCGCACAAAACCTTGGAAAGGGAAAGAACGATGTCATAGCATTTATGGCAGTCCGTTTTTCCGCGCCTTTTATAGCGGAAATACTCGAGGCGTTTGAAAGAAAGGCCATAATGTCTGAAAAATATGTAAACGGCATAATGCCATATTCGACCAGGAACGATCCTAAAATCAGGCAGGAGCTTTTTAGAAGCATATTATACGGACGGAAAGCCTCCTGTCTGGTGACGCTGGCTATAAACCCGGACCCGAAAATGGTCGCGGAATATAAAAAACACAGTCTGCCCCTGATATTGATAGAAAATTCCATGAAAGGCGCTCATTCTGTGAATGTTGATAATTTTAGGGGCGCGTTCATGGCGGCCGAGCATCTGATAAAAACAGGCAGGAAAAACATCGGGCTTATGTCGGGTGGAATTGATATCAATACGCCCTGGGGCTTGAATCCGGCTGCTGTGGAAAGAAAGGCCGGATTTGAAGCGGCTCTAAAAAAGCATGGCCGTGTATTAAAAGCAGGTTACATTGAAATGGTACACAGGTATACATGCGCGGAAGGCAAAGAACTGCTTGATAATTTTATAAAAAAACGCATTAAACTTGACGCGGTTTTCTGCTCGGCGGGGGATGCCATGGCTATGGGTGTAATGGAACGCGCCCGGGAGCTGGGAATGAAAATACCCGGGGACCTTGCTGTGATAGGGTTTGATGATATGATATTCTCGGCCCATTTAAGCCCGCCACTTACCACGGTGCGGCAGCCGATTGAAAAGTTAGGCTTTGAGGCATTTGACCTTGCGGTGGTGGCGATAGAAGGCAGGCTTAAAAAGGAAAAGCACATAATTCTTGAACCCGAACTGATAATTAGAAAATCAACATAAAAAAATTGACAAAACTGTTAATATGCGATATATTTTTGAATGTGCTAAACCGGTTTAATGAATTGTATTAAAACAGACAAACAAGAGGCAACGAAAGACTGAAATTTTTGTTTATAAGTTAAACCGATTTAACAATACTGTGGAGGGTTTAATGCAGGAAAAAAAACTTCCCCTGACAACCGTTTTAAATAAAGGATTGTTGGCCTTTGCATTTATCATACTCCTGCCTGTATTTGGCTTTGGTGCGGCCTATACATGGAAGAACGTGGTGGTTCCCGCCGGCGGATATGTCTCGGGTGTGGAATACAGCCGCGCAGCACCGGGGCTTCTTTATGCCAGGACAGACATGGGGGGAGCGTACCGCTGGGACGGCGCAAACAGCGTCTGGATACCCCTTACTGATTTTCAGCTTGACTGGAATTTATACGGCATAGAAAGCCTTGCCCCGGATCCCAAAAATGCGAATATAGTTTATGCTGCAATAGGACAGTCATATAATAATTCCAACGGATACGTGCTTGCGTCAGCCGACCAGGGAAATACCTGGACCCAATACCCGATAGGAGTTGTAATGGGCGGGAACAATGACGGCCGTAATGCGGGGGAGCGGCTTGCCGTGGACCCGAATTTAACCAGCAAGCTATATTTCGGATCACGCTCAGGAGGGCTGATGGTCAGTACGAATTCAGCCGCGGCGTGGGCAAAAGTTGCGGCATTTCCAGTGAACGGCGATGCAGGCTATGGATTGAGTTTCGTGGTTTTCAATCCAGCCGGCACCGCAGGCACGGCTTCACAGACAATTTACGCGGGTGTGGAGGCCATGAACTCGGGCAACAGCAATATTTACCGTTCTATAAACGGCGGAACCGGCTGGGCGGTCATACCGGGAGGGCCGACGGGCATGGTTCCACCGCACGCCTCCCTGGGATCTGACGGGAATTTATGGATAACATATGCCAGCGGGGGATACGGCCCCAACGGGATAACGACAGGTCAGGTCTGGAGGCTGAACACAACCACGCTTGCCTGGACAAACATGACGCCGGCTGCCGGGCCTGCCGGGGGTTCGGGCGGATACAGCGGAATATGCGTTGACGCTCAAAACCCGCAGCATGTCATTGTTACTACCATGGACTGGTGGAGCTCGGGGGATAAGATATTCAGCACAACAAACGGCGGCGGCGCATGGAGTATCATCAGTAATGTTAGTAACGGATGGAACGCCGGACCTTTTGCAAATTATAATAATAACGGCGCAATATATACCCGTTTTTGCAGCGCTTATGACGGAGGCTCCGGATGGATGGGCGATGTGCAGATAGACCCTTTCAATTCCAACAACGCCATTTACACAACCGGCGCCGGCGTATGGAGCAGCACCGGCATAAATGCGGCCACACAGCCAGCGGGAGTTACATGGACTTTTACAGATTACGGCCTGGAAGAAACCGCCCAGCTCGATATGACTGCTTCGGTGGCCGGGGGCGTGATGTTCAGCGCAATGGGCGACGTGGACGGCATGAGGCATGACAATATTACTCAATCGCCGGCGCTCGGCATGTATTGTAATCCGTCAATGAGTTCTTCTGACGGCGTGGATTTCGCCCAACTGAACACCAATTACGTCGTGCGCGAGGGGCACAGCCTGTGGGCGGCGGCGGCCGGCGGTTATTCGACGGACAACGGTGTGTCATGGATAGCTTTTGGCAGCAACCCGAACGGCTGTTCCACAACAAATAATAACGGCGATATTTCTGTGAATGCAAACGGAAGCGTTATACTGTGGTCTTTACCCGGCAGTATTGCGGTCTATTCGACAAATAACGGCACCACATGGAACAACACTACGGGCCTGCCTAACGGCGCTTATATCTGTTCGGACCGCGCGAACAACACTATTTTTTACGGGGTCTCCGGCACGAATCTTTATGTCAGCAGCAACAGCGGGTTAAGCTTTGCTGCGGCAGGAACATTTGCCGGGGGTTTGTCGTGGAACAACAGGCCAAGGGCGGTTTTTGGAATTGCAGGAGAGGTCTGGGTTCCTACGGGTTCGGGACTGTATCGTTTCACAAACGTAGGTTTAGGTGCGGTCACAACAACAAAAATAGCAAATGTTTCTTCAGCTTCCGCGGTCGGATTCGGCAAGGCCGCCGCCGGATATACCCATCCAGCGGTTTATCTTGTGGGTACTGTGAGCGGACAATACGGGTTCTTCCGCTGCGATGACGGGGTTGGCACAGCCTGGACGAGGATCAACGACAATAACCACCAGTTCGGCGGGCCCGGGTTCGCATGCGGGGACGAGCAGGTTTACGGGCGTATGTATCTGGGTACCAACGGAAGGGGAATATTATGCGGAGACATCGCCGCGGCAGCGACCGTCACATATACCCCCACGCGGACTGCAACCCCGGTAATTACACCTACATTTACCGGTACAGCCGGCGTCACAAATACAAAAACTATTACATTAACATATACACCGACATACACATTTACGGCGGCAGCCAGTTTTACAAGTACCCAGACGCAGACCGTAATACTTACAAGGACGAATACCCCGTCATACACAAATACTTATACGCAGACTTTCACAAGGACGGCAACATTAACGGCTACCGGCACGCAGTTAATAACATATACATTAACTCCAACGCCGACACTAACATGGATTGCGAGTCCGACATTAACATACACTTTATCCATTGTTCCATCGTCTACCGTTTCACCGTCAAGCACCGCAACCCTGATTTTCACCCCGGCCGGCACATCTACACTTTCTCAGACAATAACGCCTTCATCTACACGAGAGATAACGGCGGTCATGACCCCGCAGAACACGCCTACAGATACCCGGACAAATACTCCTGTTAATACTCCTAGCAATACGCCCGCAAACACCATGACAAATACCTATACAACAACTCCGGATGATACACCGCAGGGCACGGCGACTAATACCCCGGCAAACACGGCTACAGACACTCCAACATGCACCATGACATTTACAGGCACATACACAAATACACCGGCACCTAACACTCCGACAAATACTGAAACGCCGGCAAATACATCTACGGCTACGCCGGTGGCTGCGGCCACACCGGATACATTTGCCATAACAGATCAAATTATTTATCCGAATCCATACAATGTATCGCAAAACATATATTTTGCTTTTACAGCATCACGGGATTGCGGCAGTGTTGAATTAAAGGTTTATTCAGTTTCGTTCAGGCTCATAATGAGGAAACTCCTGGATACATGTACCGCTGGAAGGAAAATAGAGCAGCTGCCGCAGTATTATTTTGACCGGTTTTCAAACGGCATATATTACTGCGTTATAACCGCAAAAAGCGTTACAGGAGAAAATGCTGTTTCAAGAATACAGGAACTACTCATTCTGAAATAATGGCGCGGATGCCGCTTAGTAACCGCAATGCAGGCTTCCGGCAGCCGTAACATTCGCCGGCCCGGGAGGGTCCCGGGCAGATATACTTAAATGGAACGACATCCAGTGTCAGGCCAGTTACGACGTCACCACGTCTACGCCATAGAAAAGTTGATGTAAAACTTATATGAAAAGAACATCATTTACCCATTGACGCGCCGTACCAGTATGTTATCCTATTAGGTGCTGTAGAATATTTTCTACAAGATTTTAAAATTTTTGGAGGTTTTTGTTATGGCTAAGGGAAAAGTAAAGTGGTTTAATGACGCGAAAGGCTACGGATTTATCGAGACTGAGGGCGGTAAGGATGTATTTGTTCACTTCCAGGCGATCCAGGGCGAAGGATTCAAGTCCTTAAAAGAGGGCGAGGAAGTAAGTTTTGACGTAACTGAAGGCGCAAAAGGGCCGCAGGCCGCGAACGTAGTCAAAATCTAAGAAACAAGTTCATACAATAAAAACCCGGTGGATTTAATTCACCGGGTTTTTTCTTTTTGTACGGCTGTGATTGTGGCGGATTTTTAGTGTAAAGGGCCTTTGATAACCAGGTACAGAGCCGGTTTAAAAATACAAAAAAATATATTTGACAAAATTTGATTGTTATGTTATATAACAGATGTTATATAACGATAGTTATTTTTAAGGAGGGCGATATGGCGCCGAAAATTAAGTTCAGGAAAGAGACTGTTGCCGGGGCCGCTTTTAACATTGTCCGCAGGACCGGATGGGAGAGCCTTACGGCACGGGCTGTTGCTGCGGAATTAAAGTCTTCAACAATGCCCATATACAGGTATATGAAGTCCATGGATGTTATTGCCGGGGAGGTGCGCAACAAAACACTGGCTTTGCTGGTGGAATATCAGACAAAAAAATACACTTCCAATCCTTTCATGAATCTTGCCATTGGTTACGTTAATTTTGCGGCAAGGGAGAAAAAGCTTTTCCTCTTTTATTTTCTTGAAATGACGGAAAAGACCTCATGGCCGGCGCAGCAAAATATCCAGTTGGCGGCGCTGAAACGGGCGGGAATTGCGGATGAACCGCCCGCGGAATCCGGGCTCAATAAGCGTGAATGGGAGGGAGTCGGCAGAAGGACCTGGATATTCACTCATGGACTTGCGGCACTGGCTGCCGGACGGGTTATGGACGGAATGGATGAAAAGGAGATAGAAAGACTGCTTTTTGAAAATGGAAAAGCCGTAATAAACGACGTGATAGCGTCTAAAAAGGGAGGCAAAAGATGAAAATTATAAAAATTGCCGGCCGGTTTATTCTTCTGTGGCTGCTTGTCATTGTATCAATGTCCGTTGCGTCGGCTGTTTCCGGAATCAGGCAGTACGTAAATTTTACTCCGGAACAGATGAAGTCCGCGGCGCTCGCGCTACCGGTTGTGGCTCTTTCGTACGCGTTTGTAATGGCTTTTATAGCCTCATCCTCGGCGTGGCGGGGATTGAAACTTTATTGCGCGCTGTTTCTCGCG
>PLPI01000013.1 GCA_003159495.1 candidate division FCPU426 bacterium
TAAAGCAACCAACACGCTCGGATTATGAATAAAGGTATTAGTTTCTATTGTACAATATAAAGGATATGGTAATTTTGTCGTAATTTCTCTAATAAGGATTCTTTCACCCGAAAAAACATTTATTGGCAAATATGTTGAAACCCATTCTCCATATTNNAAATAATCTTTAGACTTTTTTGTATTTGAGTGCCATAATCTACCTTCGACAATTTCTTTCGCCTTTTTTGCTCCATGCCGTTTTGTTAGTGTTGTTGTTCTATAGGGAATATACCCTTGTTTTACATCTAAAAAAGTATTCAACGGTAAAAAATCTTTTAAAATTCTATCTAATATTTGGGACTTTTTAGTGCCAGAATTAGATAAAGTTCTCCAAAAAATATCATCTTTAAATTGTTCAAATAAATATTTTTTTTCATTAACGATATTGAAATCTTTATCAAATTTAGCGCAAATAACATTTTCATTACTACCATTAATTAATACTGGAATTATCGTTCTTACTGACGCATCATTAAAAACATCAACTTCAGATAAATCGTTAAATTTAATCAACGAAAAATTATTAATTAAAAATTTTCTAAAGTTTTTAGCATTTAAATTTAAAACCATAGTATTTGGTATTATAAATGCAAATAACGCATTTGTATTTAATAAACTTTTTGCTTTGGCAATAAAATACTGATAGCTTTCGTAATCTGATACAAACGGATATTTGTTTTTAAGAAATGAACGTACTTCTTTGTTTAAATCCGCTCCATATGGAGGATTACCAACAATACAGTCAAACTTACCATTGTCAAATATTGTTTTAAAATTATCTTCCCAATTAAAAACATTAATTTCCTTCTTTTGGTTTTCTTTCCACAAAGAAATTTGTTCATTATTATAAAATCCCTTATCAACTAATGAATTGCCACATTTTATATTACTTTTTAAATTGGGTAATGGTTGCAAATGGCTATATTTAAAAAGATTATTTATACTTTCTTGATTCTCTCCCTCCATTAATTTTAATAATAATGATAATTTTGTTACTTCAACTGCGGATTTATCAATATCAACACCAAAAATATGTTGCAATAATATTTCCCGTTTTTGGGAAATAGTTAACTTAAATGATTTTTTATATTCATAAATTTTGTTTTCTTGTATATTTTTATTGATATTTTCTTGTTTATACCAATTCAAATAATAATCCATTAAATGCTGATATACTGCGAGCAAAAAACTACCACTACCACAAGCAGGGTCAAGAACTTTAATTTGCTGTGCTTTTTTAAAAGATAAATCATTTAATAATTTATCTATTGTATTTTTCATAATATATTCAACGATATATTGCGGTGTATAATAAATTCCTTGCCCTTGACGTAATTTATTTTTTTGTTCTATTTTTACTTTGCCCGAAGGTAATACCCTTATGGTTTCCGCAAGAAATTGTTCATATATGCTACCTAATAATTCAATTTTTATTTCATTAAACAAATATGGGTGTTTGGGATAATATAGGTCTTCAATTAATGCTTTTATCGTTTCATCTTTGATTTTTAAATTGTCAATTATATTATCGGATGCAAACAACTCGCTATTATATTTTCCCCATGATGTATTAAAATATTCCAATAAACTAATGTAAACTTTTTTATGCTCTGAAATTTCTTTTAGATTTTCAAAATCTTCCGTTTGTCTATCTTCGCCAAATCTTAAAAATATAATTCTATCTATTAATCTTTGAACCGTATAATTTAATTCAATTTCTTCAATTTTATTATGGGCATATATTTCTTCTGCCAATATTTTACGCCATGTATTTATTAGTTCCAATATACTCTCGTCTATTTTTTCTTTGCCTTCTAAAGTATTTTCTTTATAATATTTGTTCAAACTTCCTTGCTGTATGCTTTTGCGGGAAAATAATTCGTATATATATTCAAATTTTTCTTCATATTCCAAATACGTGCAATAAAACACCCTTGCATAATCCGCCTTATCTTTTACTTTGGGTTCCATAACTGTTTGATATATTGCAAATTCTTTAAAATTAGTTAATATACATAAAACCACTTCATCATTTTCGTTAAACTTATGCCAACCATAATTTCTAATCTGAAATGCTGATTCCGCATCGTCTTTTATTGTTATAGATNNGAAAACTATAATCGGGATATTTTATATTTCCTTTTATTTTAATTCTATATTCTAATACAACTTCTTTATTCCTTTCGTCATATTTATTAATACTATTATCCATGTCCCAATCTAATAACGCAAAAAATCTATCAACAAAACCTTTCCTTGTATTCATTTCATCAAAATCTATGTTTTCGTATTGTTCTTTATTGCTTTTGTATAAATCAGTTATTAATTTTAATTCGCCCAATTTTTCTTTTAATATTGTTTTATCCACCTATGCACCCATTAATCCCTTCAGCATTAATCTCTTTCCTTCAAATCCTTTTATGGCATTTTCTGTCCGAACTCCGTCCGTTACTTTGTTGTTATCCCAACGAAAACTGAAGTAGTAGAATGTTGGTAAGTGACTGGCGGTATAATACCTTCTGGTGGAAGGATATTAGTTTAGTACCCACTGACGGAACTAATCAATCCCGAGGGGAAGACCTGCCAGTCACCCCCATTTCTTCTACTCTTTATCTTTCTACAC
>PLPI01000102.1 GCA_003159495.1 candidate division FCPU426 bacterium
CTCATGAAAAAAGAATGTGGAATCAGAGCCGGCGTAAAAATTACTTTATATAAATTTATCCCGCATGGAGCGGGCCTGGGCGGTGGAAGCAGCAACGCGGCCGCCGTCATTAAAGCGTTGAATTTTATCTTTAAGGCCGGGCTCGGCGAATCAAACATGGCGGAGCTTGGCTTTAACCTCGGTTCGGATGTGCCGTTTTTTATCTATTCTAAACCTGCGCTTGTGACTGGAAAAGGCAATAAAATAAGGCTGTTTGCGGATTTTGCGGGATACTGGTATGTTATAGCGGTCCCTGACGGCATACGCGTTCCGACCGCGGCGGCGTATGACTGGTACGATTACGAAAAAAAATTGACAAAAGAGGTTTCATATACTAAACTTAATAATGGATCTATGGATGATTTACCGGCAGATTTGTGTAATGATTTTGAAAAGCCGGTGTTTGATAAATACATCCGTTTAAAAAGATTGAAAGAGTATTTATTAGAGCAGGGTTGTGTTAACGCTTCTTTAAGCGGGAGCGGCAGCGCGGTTTACGGATTGTTTAAAGACAGAAGGGGAGCTTTGATGTGCTGTGAAAGAATGAGGAGTGTGTGGCGCGATAGTTTTATCAGCCTGGCACATTCGATTTGAAAAATCAGTCAGGAGGCGGAAACTGCATGGAAATTACGGAAGTAAAGGTATTTCCAAGGGGCTCGGGAGAAGCAGAGGATCAGAAATTAAAGGCTTACGTTAGCATCACCTTTGACGGATCATTTGTTGTGAGGGGTTTAAAGGTTATTGACGGTAAGAACGGCCTATTTGTGGTAATGCCCAGCAGGAAACTTTCTGACGGGACCTTCAAGGACATTGCGCATCCGCTTAACAATGAGATGCGCAAAAATATCGAAGTAAAGGTCCTTGAAAAATTCCACGAAACCATCCAGACAAGCGAGACGCGGGCACAGTAATAATCTTGCCGGCAGCCAAGGCGGAACTTATCGCCTTGGGTACATGCGGTGGGAATCAATTCTTTATGACCTGTTTAAGCCAATATATCCACGACACCATTTATTTGCAAACCGTCCACGGACGCTATTTATATTTACACAATTCTTATTTTATCCTATAATAAAAACAACAAAAATTTTATGCCGTTTTATAAGCGGCCTTAAAGAAAGGTGAAAATTTTGAGCGCAAAAATTCTTGACGGTAAATCCATGGCTTCCGGGATAAAGGCTCAGTTAAGGCAAAAGATCGGCTCAAAAGGGATTAAGCCCGGGCTTGCCGTGATACTTGTGGGTGAGGACCAGGCGTCAAAAGTATATGTAGGCGGCAAGGAAAAAGACGCGCTTGAGGTTGGCTTTCATTCCGAAATATTCAGGCTTCCGGCTGAAACAGGCGAAAGTGAGATAACCGGCCTTATCAGGGAGCTTAATTCAAGAGCGGAAATTAATGGCATTCTTGTCCAGCTTCCTCTTCCGGAAAATCTCAACGAAGAGCTTATTACAAATTCAATTGACCCGGTAAAAGACGTTGATGGTTTTACATATAACAGCGCGGGAAGGCTCTTTACCGGAAGCAGGGGGCTTGTCGCGTGCACTCCCAGGGGATGCATTGAAATGATAAAAGCCGCCGGGATGGAAATTAAGGGAAAAAATGCGGTTGTTATCGGAAGGAGCAACATTGTCGGAAAACCCATGGCAATCCTTTTGCTTGCTGAAAACGCGACTGTGACGATCTGCCACTCCAAAACTGTGAATCTGGCTGAGATAACCGCCCGTGCGGATATTCTTGTCGCCGCAATAGGCAGGGCTAAATTTGTCGGCGCGGACATGGTTAAACAGGGATCGATAGTAATTGATGTTGGAATGAACCGCGACAGCGCGGGCAAACTCTGCGGCGACGTTGATTTTGAGGCCGTAAAGGAAAAAGCAGGGTATATAACGCCCGTTCCGGGAGGAGTAGGCCTCATGACGAGGGCAATGTTAATGAGCAACACATACGAAGCCTACATGATACAGAACCCGGAAAAATAGGCCGTGATTTTAATTTGAAATTTAAGAATTGTACTTTTTGGTTTTGAATTTTAAGTTTTAAATTTTCCGGGAGGTAAATTAATGAAACGCAAAGTAGTATATCCGGGGACATTCGACCCGATTACAAAAGGGCATCTTGATATTATAAAGCGCGCGGCGCTTATGTTTGACGAAGTATCTGTGGCGGTGTCGGAAAGTATCCATAAAAAAACTTTTTTTCCCCTGGATGAGCGCCTTGACATGGTAAAAAACACTGTGGCCGGAATTAAGGGTGTTAAGGTTGATTCTTATTCAGGACTCCTGGTCGATTATCTGAAAAAGTCAAAAAAACGCATAGTTGTCAGGGGTTTAAGGGCTATTTCAGATTTTGAGTACGAATTCCAGCTTGCGCTTTTGAATAAAAAAATGATGGGCGATGATATTGAACTGATATATCTCATGCCGGATGAGAAATATCTCTATATTTCATCCTCCTCTGTAAAGGAAATTGCGAGTCTCGGCGGAAATGTATCCCAGTTCGTCCATTCTTATGTGGCTAAAATGATAAAAAAGAAGTATTTAAAATAAGCCTTTTATTAATTGGCCTTTTTCTTAAAAACACCTTGACTTTTGGGGATTTTACTGTAAAATATAAGAAAAATGAGTAAGGAGGGTAAATTTTAATGACAAAAATCGAAATGGTTGACAAAATCGGCGAAAATGTTGCTTTACCCAAAAAAGACATTGAAAAAGTTCTTGATCAGTTTGTAAAGATTTCCCAGGACGCACTGAAAGAAAGCACTAAAGTTTCATTGACGGGACTTGGTTCTTTTTCGATAAAAGAACGCAAAAGCAGGCTTGCAAGAAACCCTAAAACCGGTGAAAAAGTGGAAGTACCCGCGAAAAAAGTCGTAAAATTTAAGCCCGGAAAAGACCTCATACAGATACTTGCCGATTCCATGAACAGCAGTGCGGGCAATAACGCATAAACGTTTTGTTTTATGTTAAAATCCTCATTATTTGTTAAATTAATATGATAATTTTGTAATCTTAACCGGATTTTGAATGGTAAAATATATATTTCACTGCAGCGCTATTTTGCAATTATTTTAATGAAAGGTGGTATATACTGTGGCAGACAAGACACCGAAAAAGAAAACAACTAAAAAAATCGAAGAGGCCGTGGAAAAATCAAAAAAAACGGCTGATAAAAAGAAATCCGCGGGAGAAAAGACTTCCGAAAAAAAGAAAACTGTAAAAATTCCCGGGCCGGTAAAAAACGAGGCGCCGGTTAAGGCAAAACCTCCTGCTGTCCCGGCTGTAAAGGAAAAAGCGGGCAGGAAGCCCTCTTCCAAAAAGGTTAAAGATACGGATATTTCCATGGCTGAAGATGAAACTGTCGAAACGGAAATAGAAGCTTCAAAATTTTTCAAACCTGAACCTGCCGAAGCTGTTGCCGGCGGAAAAACAAAAGAAGAGATCAAGCCGCAGGAAAGGCATGAAACAACAATTCCGGACAAATACGGCGACAACCGCGTTGTACTCATGACAAGGGACCCGCATTGGTGCTACGTTTACTGGGACCTTTCAGTCGACCTTATGGCAAGCAAGGCGAAAACAATCAATGAAAAATATGACCTTGTATTAAGGGTTTATGATATTACGGATGTGAATTTTGACGGCAGTAATTCACACAAATACATAGATATTCAGGTTAACGGCGAGGCCGGGAACTGGTATATAAATGTGTGGGACGCGGGTAAAANNCATACATTGTGGACGTGGGCTACAAGACTGTTTCCGGGAAATTCATACTTCTTGCGCGTTCAAACGGAGTGAATACACCAGACGACAAGGTGTCGAATTTTACCGATGAGGAGTGGATGATAGTAGATGAGGACTTTGATGAACTATTCAGGCTCTCCGGCGGCGGAAAATCCGGAAGGATGGGTTCATCCGAGGGATCGAAATCTCCCATGGAATCAGGTCTTTCTTCAGAGACTGTTTCAAGCTTTTCAAGCCCGACAGGAGGACAGCCCGATAAACACGGATTTTTTCTTGTCGCCGACACCGAATTGATACTTTACGGCGCAACCGAGAAAGACGCAGCTGTCAAGGTAAAAGGCGACAAAGTCACGCTGAAGGATGACGGATCTTTTTCAATGAGGTTCCATCTTCCTGACGGAAAAATAGACCTGCCGATTGAAGCCACATCGTCAGACGGGCTGGAAAAGCGTTATATAAAGATCAGCGTCGAAAGAAAGACAGAATAAGCGCGTATGAAACAACCAGACGGCTACCTTGCGTTAGTACTGCATGCGCATCTTCCTTACGTGCGCCACCCCGAATACAACGACCCCATGGAAGAATACTGGCTTTTTGAGGCCATTACCGAAACATACATACCGCTTTTAAATGTCTATAACAAGCTTATCGAAGACGGCGTTGATTTCAGGATAACCATGTCAATGACGCCGCCGCTCATATCCATGCTAAAAGACACCATGCTGCAGGAGAGATATATGCGGCATATAAACAGGCTTATTGAACTCGCAAATAAAGAGGTTGAACGGACAAAGTTTGAACCTGCTTATAACAGGACCGCGGTGATGTACCGTGAAAAATTTTACAACTGCAGGCNNATAAATACCACAGGGATATTGTAGAGGGTTTTAAACATGTTCAGGATCTGGGGAAACTTGAGATAATAACATGCGGCGCCACGCACGGATTTTTGCCGCTTTCGCCCGACCGTAACGCGGTCAATGCCCAGGTAAAAATTGCGGCTGACCATTATACGCAGACCTTTGGCAGGAGGCCGCGCGGTATATGGCTGGCCGAGTGCGGCTACAATCCTGGTGATGACGAGATACTGAAAAAATACGGTATAAGGTATTTTCTGGTCGATACGCATGGTATTTTATACGGAAAACCAAGGCCAAAATACGGCGTTTTTGCTCCGGTATACTGCAAATCCGGCGTGGCAGCTTTTGGCCGCGACCTTGATTCCTCAAAACAGGTTTGGAGCGCAAAAGAAGGCTATCCGGGTGATTTTAATTACAGGGAATTTTACAGGGATATAGGATATGACCTTGACTACGATTATATAAAACCATATATCCATGAAAGCGGCATCAGGGTAAATACCGGCATCAAGTATCACAAGATTACCGGGGGGAAAGTGGACCTGTCCAATAAGGCCCCTTATGACCCGGCTGCAGCCATAGAAAAAGCGGCGGAACATGCCGGCAATTTTATGTATAACAGGGAAAAACAGGTAGAGCACCTTAAGGGCCTTATGAAAAGGGAACCGATTATTGTCGCCCCTTATGACGCTGAATTGTTCGGCCACTGGTGGTATGAAGGGCCGTCATTCATAGATTTCCTTATGAGAAAAGTCTTTTACGACCAGCAGACTTTTAAAATGATAACCCCGTCGGAATACCTGGAACTTTTTCCGAAAAATCAGGTGGTTACACCCACGTTTTCAAGCTGGGGTTACAAGGGGTACGCGGAATTCTGGCTCAACAATACCAACGACTGGATTTACCGCCATCTCCATAAGACATATGAGCGCATGAAAGAACTGTGCTCCATATTTATGTACAAACCGCGCTCCGCCGATGAGGAGCGCGCGCTCAAACAGGCCGCGCGGGAAATACTTCTGGCGCAGTCGTCCGACTGGGCGTTTATCATGCGTACCGATACCACGGTGCAGTATGCCGTAAAACGCACGCTTCAGCATATTTTCCGTTTCACCAGGCTTTATGAGATGCTCAAGTCGGGCAATATCGACGCGGGTTATTTGGCCGAGATGGAATGGAAGGACAATATATTCCCGGATGTTGACTGGACGGCGTACGCGTAATAAAAACCGCATTTAAAAAGAGGCGCTGGCGGGAATACCGCCCGCTGAGTTTATTATCTATATATAATGCTTTCCGGCCGGCAGGATTATTGTTATATTTTGAAGCCATTCTGTGTTATAATTAAACTATGAAAAAAATAATATTGTTTTTTGCGGCGTTTATATTACTGTCGTCTTTTGCGTTTTCACTGGATGAAAATAAATTTACGGCATCAGGCTGGGTCAATGATTTTGCCGGGGTAATTGACGCGTCCAGCGCGGCAAAATTAACCTCTTTGATAGGCGAATTAAATCAAAAAACAGGGGCCCAGATTGCCGTTGTGACAATAAAATCCCTTGAGGAAGACAGCCTTGAAGATTTTTCAAGCAGGCTCTTTAAGAGCTGGGGTATCGGGCAAAAAGGCAAGGATAACGGGGTGCTGCTGCTGGTATCTTATGCGGACAAAAAAATACGCATCGAAGTCGGGTACGGACTCGAGGCGCTTTTGCCGGATTCCTTTGCAGGGGAGACCATCAGGGATATAATAGCGCCGGAATTTAAAAACGGCGAATTTGGCGCCGGCATACTTGGCGGCGTAAATGCCATCAGCTCGAGGATTGCTGGATATTACAATGTCACCCTGACCGGAAATTACGAACCGGAAAACGGAAATCAATACGCCCGGGTTTATAAACAGATGGGGCCGGTAAAGACCGTTCTAATGATAATTTTCTTTATATTTATGATAATAATGTTCATCAGGCACCCTGCCTTATTTATGCTTCTTTTCTTTATGGGGGGCGGACGAGGGGGAGGATATGGCGGCGGGTTTGGCGGCGGCGGGGTTGGCG
>PLPI01000133.1 GCA_003159495.1 candidate division FCPU426 bacterium
GTTTTGCCCACGCCTGTCGGCCCTATCATAAGGATATTCTTCGGCGTGACTTCCTCGCGCATATCCGCCGAGAGTTTCAGCCTTCTCACCCTGTTGCGAAGGGCCACGGCGACCGCTTTTTTTGCGGCGTCCTGGCCTATAATATATTTGTCAAGCCTTTCAACAACCTCTTTGGGTGTCAGTTCATCCGGTATTTCAGCCATATATTTTTACCTCGTTTTTTATTTGCCGTCAAAATTATTTGCAGTTGTACTGCCGGGCGACAAATCCAATAAAAANNTGTCATATACCCCGGATAAAACCTGCAACCGCTTTTCCACCAGCATCACAATTCCTCTATGGTAATATTTTCATTTGTATATATGCATATCTCGCCCGCTATTTTCATGGACTCCTGCACTATTTCCCTCGCCTCTTTGTCGGTGTGGCGAAGCAGCGCGCGCGCCGCCGCAAGTGCGTACGGCCCGCCGGAACCTATCGCGATAACACCGTCCTCGGGTTCAATTACTTCCCCGTTGCCGGAGAGCATATACATGTATTCCTTATCGGCGACGATAATCAGAGCTTCGAGTCGCCTTAATATTTTGTCCGTGCGCCAGTCTTTGGCAAGTTCCACAGCGGCGCGCTGAAGCTGCCAGCCGTGTTCTTTCAGTTTTTCCTCGAATTTTTCAACCAGTGTGAAAGCATCCGCGACAGAGCCGGCAAACCCGGCCAGCACCTTTGACTTGCCCTCAATAACCCTGACTTTTTTTGAAGTCGCCTTCATAACGGTTGCTCCCATGGTCATCTGCCCGTCGCCGCCCATAACGACCCGGCCGTTTCTTTTAACGCATAGTATGGTAGTCCCGTGCATCTCTATCATGATAAAACCTCCTTAAAAAATTCGGAGCCGTTCTTTACAGCGCATATTTCAGATAAATAATAAAAAACTTTGAAAGTAAATTATATCATAAAAAAGACGGGTTTTTCAATTGTTTTACCGGATTTTAGGTTTTTTTTAGGTTTTTAGGCTTTTTAAACTTTTTGACTGGACATATTCCTCTTTTTAAACGGCCATAATTGTTGTAATATAAAAAGGGTAAATTTAATGTGTTCCTTTACCCTTCCCTGCTCCAGTTAAGGTTTGATCTTTACAAAATCGGTAATGAACAAGGAGAATACATGCAAACAAAACCTGCAGGTTCGGTAAAGGAAATGCTTATATCGGCGGCGCAGATTCCTTCGGTAAATAAATTCATCAGCAAATGCGAAGACGCGGAGCGTGAAGTCGCGCAGTATCTTTCCATGTGCGCGCAGTCATACGGCCTCAAATATAAAATGATCGAGGCTCCCGGAACCGGCAATAACCTCCTTATAACACGGGAATTCAAAAGCGGCGCTCCGTGGATAATGTTTGCGGCTCACATGGACACGGTCTCCGGCGACGGCATGGCCCGCGACCCTTTTGCAGCGGAAGAGATTAATGGCCGCATTTACGGCCGCGGCGTATCCGACGACAAAGGCGGCCTTTGCGCGTCTATATGGGCGCTTAAGGAAACCTCGCAGGAAGGCTCATGCCCGAACAATATCGCGGTGCTTGCCACTGTTGACGAGGAACAGCGCCGCACCGGCGCAGTTGCCTTTACCGCATATTTGCCCTCGCTGGGATTTAAGCCGTCAGGCGTTATAGTAGCCGAACCCACACTTTTTAAGCCGATAGTGCGCCACGCCGGAGTCGCCCATTTTTCAGTGACGGTCAAAGGCCGCGCGGCCCACGCATCAGAGCCATATAAGGGAAAATCGGCTATAAATGGGATGCTGAAGGTCATTGAAACAATTGAAAAAGAATATATAGCAAATTTAAGGGCGGTGGATCCCCTGTGCGGAAAGGCGCAGTGTTCCATAAATATGATAAACGGCGGCCGCCAGGTAAACGCTGTCCCGGATTTGTGCGTCATAAAAATAGACCGCAGGTTCATGCCCGGAGAAAAATCAGGGGACGTCATTGTTGATATTGAAAAGATACTGGCAAAACTGCGGCTGGCAGACCCGGAACTTGATGTTTCTGTAAACATGGATTTCTACGACGACCCTCTTTCGCAGGATATCGACGGGACTTTTATCCAGTGGGCCCTTGGTTCGCTGAAGAAATCGGGATATAATTCCACTCCCGCGGGTGCGCAGTACGCCACCGACGCCGGAGAATTCAACCGCGCAGGCCTTCCCTGCGTAATAATAGGCCCGGGCAACGACGCCCTGTCACATACGGCGGAAGAATCCATCGGGATTGACGAACTGGAAACAGGGGTAAAAATATTTAAGGCACTCATGCGCAGTGATTATACGGGCAGGTAACGCCTTTTTTACAAATAATTACTTCCTGTTGTAAACAAGTTTGTTCGCTATTTTTATGTCGGCCGGAGAAAGGTCGTAGTCCAGTATTTTTTCCTGCACGGCCCATACAAAGGAATCTCTGCACGGCGAATTTATTTTATCTGATAACAGCTTTGCCCTGTAACACCTGAGGTTCAGTTCCCTTTTTCCCATCCCGTATATTGTCTCCGCGAAAAAATCAACCACTTCTATATCAGCCTTAATATCATCAAATATTTTATTTTTGAGCCACTCCTTTTCATCCTCTGACGACTGCGGTTTTCCACCCGGAAATTCCCACTTATCAGCCATGCCCTGCCCCTGTTTCCTTCGGGCAAGAAGGATTTTTCCGTCTTTTTCAATGACTGCCCCGAGTACTATTATTCTCTTCATTTTACACCGTTTTCCCCTTCATATGCCTTTCATAACTATCCTGATGTGATGTCGAAAAGCCATGGTTTATCTGTTACGTGAGTTGAGCGGGTGGACCTTTTTTAAGACCCGGCGCTGATTAATAAAAAACACCGCGGCTTAAATCCGCGGTGTTTTCTTATTTTCCGCCATGCTGTCTTGCGTGCGGTTTTATGCCTGTTTGGATGAAGCTTCTTTTAAAACCTCAATGAGTTCCTTGCCCGGCTTGAATTTTACCACTTTTTTCGCCGGAACCTGAACCTGCGCCCCTGTCTTGGGGTTGCGCGCCGTCCTTGCCGCGCGATCTTTTGTGGCAAGCGAACCAAGGCCCGTAAGCGACACTTTATCGCCCGCTTTCAGGGTTTCCTGCGTTATTCTCACGAACTCGTCTATTACCTTTTCAATCTCTTTCTTGGGCTGCGCAACCGTCTCAAAAATTTTATCCACGATCTCAAGCTTTGTCATTTCAAATCTCCTTTTATCATTTTTTCCTAAACTTTTATTACCGCTCCGCCCCATGTGAGTCCCCCGCCGAAAGCCGAGAAGGCCACAATATTCCCTTTTTTTATCCTTCCGCTTTCGATTGCCTCGGCCAGAGCTATGGGTATCGTCGCCGCGGAAGTATTGCCGTATTTCTGGATATTCACAATATTTTTTTCATCGGGCCAGCCAAATTTTTCCGCGATGGATTTTATTATCCTGATATTTGCCTGGTGAAAAATCACAAAATCAACCTGTCCGCTCGTCACGCCGGCTTTTTCCATGGCTTCAGCCAGGACTGCGGGCATCTTTTCAATGGCGTGTTTATAGACTTCCTTGCCGTCCATTTTAATGTAGTGAAGCCTGTTATTTACGGTTTCAACCGAAGCCGGCATCGCCGACCCGCCCGCCGGCTGGTAAAGAATTTTTGACTTCGAACCGTCGGCGTGCAAAACGACCGACATGATATTGCTGTTTTCGCTTTCCCCGACGACAGCCGCTCCGGCCCCGTCTCCCATGAGCACGCAAGTGCCCCTGTCCTGCATGTCGATTATTGTGGAGAGTTTTTCGGCCGCTATTATAAGAACTTTTTTATATGTTCCCGCCTCTACCATGTCTTTCGCGATGCCGAGCGCATAAATAAACCCGGAGCATGCGGCGGATATGTCGAAAGCCGGCATCCCGTACAGTCCGAGCTTTTCCTGTATGAGCCCGGCCGTCGAGGGCCACTGATAATCCCCCGTAATGGTCGCGGTTATTATCATGCCTATCTCTTCCCTTTTAATACCCGCGTTTTTTATGGCCATTTCCGCGGCCTTTGCCCCCATGTGCGAAACAAATTCCTCCGGCGCTGCGAACCTTCTCTCCTCTATGCCGGTCCTGGTCCTGATCCACTCATCCGTGGTCTCGACTATTTTTTCCATATCCGCGTTCGTGACTTTATTTTCCGGAACATAATAACCTACTCCGAGTATTCCAGCCTTCATTTTATTCTCCCTGCCCTATTTTTTAAAGCAACGGAACAAAACAAACAATTTTTCCGGAAAAGCCGGTGCCCTGCCGGAAATTTTGTATTACATAGTATAACACGGTTTTCAAGTATTTTACAACATACCAAAAAAATATTTTTACCGGTCCCGGCTGAGGCTGATTAAAATCTCTGTAAAATCAGGCTTTTCAGTTATGGCCGTGGCAGTGGCCGCCGTCCTCATGTCCATGCCCGTGGCCCGCGCAGGCCTCAATATTTCCCAGAGAGTTTTTGATGAACCCGGCTACGGCGTCTTTTACGCTTCCGCTGAATCCAAAAACGGTTATTCCCGCCGCCGCGAACTTTGCCTTGGCGCCCGCTCCCATTCCCCCCGATATCACGTGCGATATCCCGTATTTACTTATGCCGGCGACTGCCGCGCATCCGCCGCCGCCGTGAGTGTCCTCATTTTTATAAACATCCTCGGATATTACCTTCCCGTTTTCTATCCCGACCACCAGAAAATGCGTACACTGCCCGAGATGCTGTGATACTGTTCCCTTCATGCCTTCATCAGTGTCCATTGTGATTCCGATTTTCATTTTACACCTCAACTTTGATTTTATTTTTTTTACTGCCGCCCGCAAGAGCCGCGGATTCTTCCCGGAAAACTGCGTTCGCGGTTTATAAATCCCGCCCTGCAGCCCCACATGATTGCCTTTTAAAATATTTTTCCACTCCTTCCTGTTGAAAATCATTTTCATTTACAAATAAAAAAAATTACTTACATTTATCGCACACGCCGTAAAACTGGATTAGGTGTCCGCTTATTGCGAAATTATATTTTTTGGAAAGCTTTTTTTCCATTTCCTTGAGCAGCCTTACCTCGTCGTCAATAAAATCATCATAGTCTATTATCCTGTTGCATCTGGAGCATACCAGGTGGTGATGGTGCCCCTTGCCGCTGTTGGCCAGTTCAAACCTGCCGCGTTTGTCCCCGGAATCAAGTTTGTGCACCTCCCCCATCATGCTGAGCTTTTCAAGTGTCCTGTATATGGTTGTCAGCCCAATATCGGGGTTTATCACCCGTGCCTTTGAGAATATCTCATCCGCGCTCAAATGTTCCTGTGTCTCCTGGAGCACCTTTATGACGGCTTCCCTGCCCGCGGTCATCCTGTAGCCGCAGCCGCGGAACCTGCCGTGGAGTTTTTCCGCGCCGGGGCATTCGCAGTTTTTCATGCAACCTCCTGATGAAAATGATTTTCAATAAGAATGATACCCCCACGGGTTTTTTTTGTCAAGAGATTTTCATTATTTCCCATTATTTTAGTTGTCCATTTTTTTGTTTGCTATATAATATTAAAAAACAAAAAGGAAGTTTAAAATGAAAAAAAACAGCATCTTTTTTCTCAGCATAAGCCCGTCGGACCTGTTTGCACTGACCGGCGTTTTGTTTTCTCTGGTCTCGATACTCCACTCACATTTTCAGCGGTTCGAGAACGCCGTGGCCTTCATGTTCGTCGCCATGCTTATAAACCTTCTTGACCCGTTCTTCGTGAAAGTGTTCAAGTCACAGAGGCACTTCGGCAGGTACATGAACGGGCTCATAGAATTTCTGGCATATATAATTTCACCCGCTGTTTTTTTCTATTATTTTGGTTTTGAAAGGCTGCATATAGTATGGATACTGCTTCTTTTCGGCGCGTGCGGCATCGCGAAGCTTTCGGTATACGACCAGTCAGACGCGGAAGCCGGAAAAGTGGAAAAGCTCGGCATGCCGCTTTTCTGGTCAATCTTTATAGCCGCCATTTTTTACGGCCTCGCCTTCATTATAAAAGGAGACGCCGTTGTCTACCTTGCGGCGCTTGTAATATTTTCCGCTTCATTCCTGATGATATTAAACAGGCCCTTTTTACAGCTTAAAGCCGACCCCTTCATGTTCTTTATTGTCATCGGCCTCATATCGCTGTTCCTGTGGCTCGGAATAAACAAGGGCTCTGTTATTTTTCAGATTTAACTTCCCCGCTAACTACCAGCGGCTGTTCATCTGCTCAAAACTTTTATTCAAATCCGCGCGCGACGCGTTTATTGAATTTTCCGTCATGCCGTATCCTATTTCAAATACATCCGCTTCCAGTTTTTTCATGACAGCCGCCGCGAATTCTTCCGGCCCCAGATTTGCCTTATACCCGCCCCTTGACGCCCTGCCTTCGGCGTTTAAATCCGTGTCCACCGCCGGCGGGATTACCTCATAAACTTTTATCCCCGTGGTTTTCAACTGGTGCCTTAACGCCATTGAAAAAACGTGCAGCCCCGCTTTTGTCGCGCTGTATACGGGCATTTTTGCCGCCGGAACAAATCCCAGCCCCGACGAAACATTTATTATTGCGGCGCCCTCTTTGCCGGTCAGATACGGTATAAACATCCCTGAAAGCACTATCGGCGCCTCGAGGTTTATCGCTATTTCGTTTGGCCCCGCCTTATACTCCGCTATTCCTTTTTTAAAATCAATATCGCGCTGAATACCCGCGTTATTGACCAGGATATTCAGGTTTTTAAAATTTGATACAGCCCACTGAACAAGCTCCGCGCGCTCAGCGTCAGAAGCCGCGTCGCACTTTTTTATTTTAAATTCAGGATGTTTTTTCTGTGCCTCAAGAAGCTTTTCCTCCCTGCGGCCGCATATGATGACCTCGCTGCCGGCCTTTAAAAAATCCTCCGCAAGCGCGTATCCTATCCCCGAAGCCCCTCCGGTAATTAAAACCGTATTTCCCTTTAAATTCATAATTGACTCTCCTTTTTTTTATTTACCGGCAAACCCTATGGTCTGCCCGAATAACACGCGCTGTCCCGGGCGCAGATTTAAAGCGGCGGCGACCGCCTCTCTGTCACAGTTATGGAACCACGCGCCGAGCCCCTGCGATGCGGCAAAAAGATATACATTTCCCGCTATAATTCCCGTATCTACGTAATAGTAAGCCTTCTGGACCTCCGGATTTTTCAAACCCGGCTCCTGAAATCCAGCCAGGCTGAACTTGTCAATATCCGCGATATAAACAAGCCTTACTGGAGCCTCGTTTCCCGAAGAGCGCTGCCCTCTTCCAATGGCAATTTTCCGGAAATCCCCGGCGGCCTCAAGTGTAAGGCAGTGGCGGACGGGGTTGTACAGGTAAATACCCTCTTTTAAAAAAAGATAAATATCAATTTCCCTGGAATTACTTGCGGACGCCGCGGTTGATCCCGGGTCGCCGAAAGGCCCCTTTTCACGGTTTACGCCGCATGCGGCCCATAAAAGATTTGAAAGAATCTGCGGCGGAAGTTTTTTGCCGCTGATTTCACGGGTTGTCTTTCTTTTTTTTAGAGACGCAAATACAGGCGCGTCCCTGATTGGAGTTGGTTTTAAAAGGAGTATCTGTTCCGCGCTGTTTTCCAAAATTCTTTTTCCGGAAGTTTTTACATTTTTTTTGCCCATTTTTTACCTCTAATTTATTTGATTAATAATTTTATACTATAATAATGAGATAAACAAGATGATTTTTGAGGCTCCATTTCCGGTTCTTTAGACTTTTGGTCGGTTTTTTTGCCTTTCAAAACCACTTGACGTAAAACTATGTTTTATGTTAATATTTGATTACTTTATATTGTGTTATTTTGAAACGAAACCAGAGTGAAAAATTCCTGGGATGTTAGTGGGGGACTCTTAATTTGGTCCAACACCTATTAAATAGGGAGCCTTTTACCATACGCCGTGTGCATGCCTGCTTGCAGGAAGCCTGAAGCGTATGAGGGGGCACCCACCTGTTTGATATGGTCCAAATTGTTGTTTCTCACGGCACCTCGGGGTTAAAAATTACCCGTTTTTTGATTAAAACGGGATAGCCGGCAATCCGGCAAAAAGCTTAAAAAAGCGGTGGAGAAAAATTAATGGTTGTAGAATTGATTGAAATCAAGGTTAATAGCGGCATACAATGCCCTGTCATATTAGCGGATAATAATACCCTGTACTTTGTTCGCGGGGTTTTTTCTGTTAATATGGTTTAACCGCATTTCCTTCATTTCCCCCATTTTGTATTTTTCCGCCCGATAAGCTTTCCGTAAACAGACTGTCATTTGTAGCTAAGAACGTCTGTGTTGCGGAAAAAAAACTGGACCTTTTTAGGAGGTATTTTATGTTAGTAACTATCATCGCGGCGCTGGTGGCTCTCGCCGCAGGGTCAGGACTCGGGTTCCTGATGAGAAAATTCATTTCAGAACAGCAGATATCTAGCGCCAGGGCATATTCGGCGCAGATTATCGAAACCGCGAAAAAAGACGCCGCAACAGTTAAAAAAGAGGCTGAGCTTGAGATCAAGGACAAAACCCTCAGGGCACAGTCGGAATTTGACCAGAAAACACGCGAAGAGCGCGCCGAGATCGGCAATCTGGAAAAACGCCTCAGGCAGCGCGAAGAATCAATAGACAAACGCGCGGACACCCTGGACAAAAGCCAGAAGGAAATCGGCCAGAAAAAGAACGAACTTACCGAGCTTGAGAAAAAACTCAAAAAGTCCGAGGAGGACCTCTCAAAATCAGTCGCCGAACAGAGGCAGAAACTCGAGGTAATCTCGGGGCTCTCCGCGGAAAACGCAAAAAACGAGCTGATAAATTCCCTCGTTGGCGAGGCCAGGCAGGCTTCGCTTCTCCAGATAAAAAGGATAGAGGAAGAAACAAAGGAAAACGCCGAAAAGAAAGCGCGTGAAATAATAGTCACCGCGATTCAGCGCGTGGCCGCGGACCACACTTCGGAAGTTTCCGTTTCCGTGGTTCCCCTTCCCAATGAGGAAATGAAGGGCCGCATTATCGGCCGCGAAGGCAGAAACATAAAGGCCCTTGAAGCCGCCACCGGTGTGGACTTCATAATCGACGATACCCCCGAAGCCGTGACAATTTCGGCCTTTGACCCGGTGCGCAGGGAAATTGCCAGGATGTCGCTTGAAAGGCTCATACAGGACGGCAGGATCCACCCGGGCCGCATTGAGGAAATAGTTGAGAAGACAAAACAGGATATGGACCAGAAAATAAAGGAGATCGGCGAGAGGACATGCATGGATGTGGGCGTGGGCAACGTCCATCCGGAAATAGTAAAACTTCTCGGCAAACTCCACTTCAGGACAAGCTACGGCCAGAACGTCCTGCAGCATTCAATTGAAATGGCCTATATCACATCGATAATAGCCGCCGAACTTCATATTGATCCCACTGTGGCAAAAAGGGCCGCTTTGCTTCACGACATAGGAAAAGCCATAGACCATGAGCAGGAAGGCTCGCACGTGGCGCTCGGCGTGGAAGCAGCGCGCAAATACGGCGAATCGGAAAAGATACTGCACGCCATAGAGGCGCACCATAATGACGTCGAGCCAAAGACAATCGAAGCCGTGCTTGTGCAGGCGGCCGACGGGATTTCCGCGGCAAGGCCCGGAGCAAGGCGCGAAACGCTCGAGAGCTATATAAAGAGGCTCGAGAACCTCGAAAAGATCGCCTCAAGTTTTGAGGGCGTCCAGAGGGTATTCGCCATACAGGCCGGCCGTGAGGTCAGGATAATGGTCGAGCCGGATCAGATGGACGACCTCAAGAGCTACCAGCTCAGCAAGGATATAGCGAAAAAAGTCGAACAGGAACTCGAGTACCCCGGCCAGATAAGGATTACCGTCATCAGGGAAGTGCGCGCCGTGGAGTACGCGAAGTAAATAATAAAAATCCCGCACCGGGGGGCCTTTCAAAAGGCCTTCCGGAAGCGGATCAATGAGCGGTGTTTCATGATAAATGTACTCTTCATCGGCGACGTTAACGGAAAACCCGGCAGGAGCGCTCTTTCGGCCCTGCTCCCAAAACTTATCAGGGACAGAAAAATAGATTTTGTTATAGCCAACGGCGAAAATTCCGCCGGCGGCTTTGGCATCACCGGCAAGACTTTCGAGGACCTTCTTTCTGCCGGCGTGAACGCGGTGACCCTGGGCAACCACATCTGGGACAAAAAGGATATCATCCCGGTTCTTGAGGCCGAAAACAGGCTCATCAGGCCGGCGAATCTTCCCGAAGGAAACCCCGGGAGGGGCCATTCAATATTCACAATTGAAAAAAACTCAAAAAAAATAAACATAGCGGTCATAAACCTCATCGGCCGTGTTTTTATGGTTCCTGTGGACTGCCCTTTCAAATCCGCCGACAGGGAAATCGAAAAAATCAACGGCAACGCGAAAATAATTTTCGTGGACATACACGCGGAAGCCACTTCCGAGAAACAGGCCATGGGATATTATCTTGACGGCCGCGTCACCGGAGTTTTCGGGACTCACACGCATGTCATGACCGCGGACGAAAAAATACTGCCAAAAGGCACAGCTTACATAACAGACGCCGGCATGACGGGACCGTTTGACTCAGTAATAGGCGTAAAAAAAGAAATCATCATCAGGCGCTTTTTAATGGCCGCTCCCGAGAAATTTGAGCTCTCCGAGACAGACGTCCATATAAACGCCGTTTTAACCGGCGTCGACGAGGCTGACGGCAGGGCTAAAACCATAGAAAGGATTGATATCAAATATGAATAAGAAACTGGCAGCAGGCGCCGCCGGCGCGTTTGTTTTCTTTATGGCTTATGCAGTTTACCTTTTCTGCCTGGCGCCCACCCTGACTTTCGGCGATTCCGGGGAACTCATATCCGACATCGCCACGCTGGGCGTCCCCCACCCCACTGGTTTCCCTCTTTACGTACTTCTGGGAAGGCTCTTTTACTTTTTACCCCTTGCCAACCCGGGTTTTAAAATAAACCTGCTCTCCGCGGTTTCAGGCGCGCTTGCAGTCACCCTCTTTTTCTTTGCGCTGCATGTTTTCCTGAGAAAAAAAACCGGGGTTTTCCTTTCATATTTCCTTCCGGCCATAATTTCAATGACGATGATATTTTCCTACACGCTGTGGTCCCAGGCGGTAATGTCCAGAATTTATACATTAAACGCCGCTTTCTGCGCGGCCGTGCTTTTATTGTTCTTCTTATATACCGAAGAAAAATCCCCGGTACTGTTGTATCTATGGGCCCTGCTTACCGGGCTGGGAGCCGGGCTCCATCTTACATTTATGGCTTTTTCCGCGGTACTCTGGATACAGCTGGCGTTTGATGATTTTGCCGGGTTCAAAAAAGCATCCGGATGGATAGCCTTCTTTTTCTTTACGGGGCTTTCGGTTTACGCTTTTCTGCTTATACGCGGTTCATCGGATATAACGCTGAAATGGTCCGACCTTAACTCATTTTCGAAATTTTTCAGTTACATCACGCAGGAACAGTATTCCATAAAGAAATTTTCCCGCGGATGGGAGGGCATGTCCGTGTTTTTCGCGTATATAAAGGATGTCCTGCTCCGCGAACTCTCGCCCGCCGCAATAATACTTTTCATGGCCGGCGTAATAGCCGCCATAATCAAAAAATTCAGGTACACGGCTTCGTTTCTTGTAATATTTTTCGCATCAATAATAATGCTTCTATTTTACGGAAATTATACCGACTTAAAACTTGCTTTCAGGTACATGATCCCGTCATATATCATAATGATGTTTTTTATCTGCCTGCTGGTTTATTACATATACGACCTGGTTGGCGGCATCGCCCTGCCGGCGGCTTCAGCGGTTATTTTCTCCGCTCTGATGCTTTTTCTTTCAATAGGGAAAAATTCATACGAGGACAGCAAGCGTAATAATTTTATGGCTTATAACTACGCCTCCGACCTGCTTCTGCCGCTTCCGGCAGACAAGGCGGGGCTTTTTGCAACCGGCGACAACAATATTTATCCGCTTGCCTATTTCAAATTCATTCTTGGTAAAAAGCCAAACATTTCGATTTACGACGACATTCTTACTGTTTTTAAGGATGCTCTGCCCATAATGGAAAAATCAAAATCAAGCCAGACGCAGGAAAACATAATGCAGGCGCTTTCAATGGGCTATACCAGCCTGTATTCCGCCACCGAAGTCGAATCGAGGCTTTTTTCGGAGATTCCGTGCGGATTAATCTATAAAATATCGGACAAACCGGGTGAACCGGAAAATCAGTACTGGAAAATGTACTCCATGAAAGGGCTTATTACAGGCCCCTATATTTATCACGACTACGAGGAGCGTGAAATAGCCGGCACATATTATTGCAGGCTGGCAAATTTCTACAAGAACCAGGCTAAATTTGATGTGTATGAATGGCTGCTCGCAAAAGCCTCCGATACCGGATACGACTCCGTGCCCGTGCTGGGCAATGTGGCGCTTGTATATTCCCTTGACCCGTTCATAAAAGATAACAACCTGAAGGCCCGGGATCTTTTTATGAAAAGTTACGCACTTAACCCCGATTCTTTTCCGATCGTTTTTAACATAGCCAGCTTTTATGGAAGAGCGGGCAACCCCCAGCAGGCGGCTTATTTTTTTGAAAAAGCGGTTAAACTGGATCCTTACAATTACTCCGCAAGGGTTTACCTGCAAAAAGCGCTGGCCGAATACAGGGCGCAGTCGGACAAAGAGATAGCCATTCAGGAAAAGATGGCTCACTTTAACAGCGGTATGGACCTGCTAAAACAGAACAAACTTGATGAGGCTCTTGCGGAATTCAACCAGGATATAAAACTTTTCCCCGGAAATCCAAGATCTTATTTTAACATAGGGCTCATTTATTCCATGAAAAACGACCTGAAAACAGCACTTGTATATTATGACAAAACATTGCAACTGGACCCCAACAGTGTTCCCGCTCTAGCAAACAAAGGCCTGTGTTATATCAGGCTTAATGATTACAAAAAAGCAAAAGAATATTTTGAAAAAGCCCTGAAGCTTGACCCGACCCAGGCAAGGCTGGCAACAGACCTGGAAAAACTTAAAAAGATGGGATATTAAACCCCGGTTTACTCCGTGACGTTTTTTCCGAAATTAATGTTACGCCATACTTCCGATAAATTCGGAGCCTCCGAGTATATCCTGAGCAGTGGTTCCGTCCCCGAAAACCTGAACAGCAGCCACTCCCTGTCGGAAAGGATATACTTTACCCCGTCCATGCGGCTTACCGAGGCTATTTTTTTACCTGCAATATATCCCTGCTTTTCAAATTCATTTACCTTCGCGGTTATTTCATCCATTTTTTCCGCGTCAAACCTTACGTCTACACGGTCGTACTCAAAAGCGCCGTATTTTTTATCGAATGACGCGAGTACCTGTGATATTTTTTTCCCTTCCTTCGCGAGAAATTCCAGCAGCAGCAGGTTTGCGGCTATACCATCGCGCTCCGGCAGATAATAACCGAATCCCAGCCCGCCGCTCTCCTCGCCGCCAATGGTGGCGCTGTCCTTTATTATCAGGTCGCCTATATGCTTAAATCCAACAGGCGTTTCAATTATCTCTACTCCATACTCTTTTGCTATGATATTTAAAAGCGATGTCCCGGAGATGGTCTTGACAAATCTGAATTTCATGCCCCGGTTTTTTGCGTGATGAATAAGGCTTATTACAAGAGCCTTGTGTGTTGGGATGAATCTTCCGTTATCATCAACAAGCGCCATTCTGTCGGAGTCTCCGTCAAGAGCCAGGCCAATATCAGCCTTCGCGCTTTTTACCGCGGATTCAAGTTCCATCAGGTTTTTCCTTATAGGCTCCGGATTGATGGATCCAAAAAGCGGGTCCCTTTTGTCATGAATATATGTAATGCCTTTATAACTGCCGAATATCATCTTTACATATCCGGCCCCCGGCCCGTACATATTGTCGAGAACGGCCTTTATCCCGCTTTTTTTTATAGCGGTAATATCGGCTATCGAGGAGAGCTTTTTCACATATGCCTCATCCATATTAACGGGAGATACCCTGCCCGGCGCCTTTTTTGGAATAATTCCGCCGGCAATTATATTTTCTATTTCCCGTGTTTCCTCTTCTGACGCTCCTGCTCCATGCCGGTTCTTTATCTTAAACCCGTTATAAGTATACGGATTATGGCTCGATGTTATGACTATTCCGTAATCCAGCTTTTTCTTCACGACGCAGAATGAAACCAGCGGCGTCGGCACGGATGTGTCGAATAACAACACCTCAAAACCCAGCCCGGCCAGTCTGTTTGCAGTGAATTCCGCGTATTTATCCGACAGGAACCTGTTGTCATATCCTATTGCAATGCGCGGTTTTTTTACTGTCCGCCGCACGAAAACCGCAAATGCATCTGTAACTTTTGAAAGGTTCTCAAAAGTGAAATTTTCGGCTATTTTCGCCCGCCAGCCGTCTGTCCCGAATTTTATATTATACATCTATTTTGTCCCCGATCTTGTGAAGCGGGTGAATACGCTTCCGGCTCCGGCAACCGTATTGATTATCACACAGCCCTGCTCCACAACACACCCGTTCCCGATTATGGAATTTGTTATTACGGCGCCTTCGCCAATTTTAACATTATCCCAGATAATACTGCGTTCAATCCTTGCCTCCGCGGCGACCCGGCATTTTTTTCCTATTATTACCGGGCTTGACAGAACGGCCCTGTCGTCAATTATTGAACCATGCCCGGTCTTAATTCCGGTGTCCGCTATTTCGTCCCCGAACAGCGATTCAAACCGGCCCTGCAGCACGTCAAAATTTGCCTGCATATACTTCTCTATTTTTCCTATGTCAAGCCAGTATTGTGATGACTTAAAAGCCGCAAGGCGCATTTTTGTATCAATGACCAGAGGGAACGTCTGCCTTTCCAGTGAAACATTCAGCCCGGAAGGTATCATGTCTATGACTTTTCTCGAGAATATATATATCCCGGCGTTTATCCACTTTGACGTTATCTCGGATTCCTTGGGTTTTTCCAGAAACCGGGTTATCATGCCCTGAGCGTCTGTTATGACAAGCCCGTAGGCAGAAGGGTCTGCCGCCTCATGGAGCGCTATTGTGGCGTCAGCATTTTTTGAAATATGGCACTCAAGCATTTCGTCCAGTTTTATGTCGGTCAAAATGTCGCCGTTCATGACTATGGTAGTTTCATCAAGCAGCTTCTCCGCGTTTTTTATCGCCCCTGCCGTGCCCAGCGGTAATTTTTCAGCGGTGTAAGATATCCTTACGCCGTACTTTTTGCCGTTTCCGACTATTTCCTTCACTTTTTCCGGCATGTAACACACCGACAGGACTATATCATTTATGCCATATTTTTTAAGAAGCGCTATCTGGTATTCAATAAAATTCCTGTTGGCAATAGGCGCCATGCATTTCAAGGTGTCCATTGTCAGCGGCCTGAGCCTTGTCCCTTCGCCGCCGATAAGTATCAGAGCTTTCATCATATCCTCCGTTTTACTGCCTGTTTTTGAAATATTCGTATGTTTTATTCACGCCTTCATTGAGCGAAACCGCCGCTTTCCAGTTCAGGATTCTTGAGGCCTTGGCGGCATTCAAATAATTGGCCGGAATATCCCCGGAACGATACGGCGCCGCCGCCGCCTTTCCCATAAAACCGGTAGCCAGCCTTATTTCCTNNAAATAACCCGTTCACATCAGTCTTTATCCCGGTTCCTATATTAAAGGCCTCATTATCGCCTTTTTTCAGCGCTGCTAAATTGGCCGCCGCCACATCACCGACATAAACATAATCACGCACACATTTGCCGCCTCCGAAAATTACCGGCTGGACGCCTTTCATTATTTTTTCGATAAAAATAGCCACGACCCCGGCCTCGCCGTGCGGTATCTGCCTTGGTCCGTAAACGTTGGAATATCTCAATATTGTGTATTTAATGCCGTACTGTGCCTGATAAAACCTCACATAATGTTCGCCGGTTACCTTTGAAATGCCATAAGGGCTCTCCGCGGTCAGCGGGTATGTTTCAACAGCGGGCAGTTTTATCTTTGACCCGTAAACCGTGCCGCCGCTTGATATAAAAATGAATTTCTTTACCCCGCCTTCCCTTGCCGCCTCGAGCATATTCAATGTTCCGCCTATATTTATTTCCATGTCTTCCACGGGTTTTTTTACGGAATCCGGCACGGAAATCTGCGCTGCGTGGTGGTTTATGACTTCAATTTTTTCTTTTTTCACTATATCCCTGATTTTAACATCCCTGACGTCCATTTTATAAAATTTTGCCTTTTTGTTCACATTTTTCATGGAACCCATGTAAAGATTGTCGACAATAACCACCCTGTGGCCTTCTTTGATGTAAGCATCAGCCACATTTGAAGCAATAAATCCGGCACCGCCAGTAACTAAAATTCTCATAATTTCTCCTTTTTATTAATACGCCGTATCCTGGTGAAAAATCTCCAGCGCCGTCCTGATTATTATTTTCAGGTCCAGCCATAGCGTCCAGTTTTCAATATAATACAGATCATATTTTACCCGTTCATTAAGCGACGTATCCCCCCTCAACCCGTTGACCTGCGCCCAGCCCGAAAGGCCCCCTTTTACAACATGCCTTTCCATATATCCAGGTATCTCACCCGCAAATTTTTTTACAAAGTGCGGCCTCTCCGGCCTCGGCCCGACGATGCTTATATCCCCCTTTAACACATTAAAGAACTGCGGCAATTCATCAATGGATGTCTTTCTCAAAAATCCACCCATGAATGTGCGCCTCGGGTCATTTTCGCTCGCCCATACGGGCCCCGTGGTTTTCTCGGCTCCCACCTTCATTGTCCTGAATTTAAGCATTATAAAACGCCTGCCGTTCCTGCTCACACGTTCCTGCCCGTAAAATACCGGGCCGTTTGATGTTAATTTTACCAGCAGCGCCGCCGCGATATAAACGGGCGACAGAATTATAATAAAAAATATGGAAAAAATTATATCAAAACTTCTTTTTATAAACCTGTTAAATACGCTGTTCAGCGGCAGTTCTTTGACTTCAAAGACCGGAATGCCGTGGATCTCGCCGAAATCCTTGACCTTTGTTATAATTCCCAGTTCATCCGACGCTATCATAAATTTCAGTTTGTCGTTCTTCATTATGATTGAAGCCAGCGTTTTCCTTGAGCCGCCGGTGTCCCCCACGAAAACCTCGTCCGCCCTCATTTTTTCCGCTATTTTCGTGAAATTTTTCGAGCCGCCAAGAACCTGTACCCCGCAGAATTTGGAATTGCTTTTCGCGCGGTCGTCTATGACGCCCACCACTTTATATCCGCTGCCCGTCAGGCGTTTCAGCCTTTCGATAAGCACTCCGGATGCCGGCGTCGCCCCGATTATCAGCAGCCTGCGGATGATCAGTTCCGTTTTTCTCATGTGCTGAAATACGGTCCTGTAAAAAAACCTCCATACAGTAATAAAAACAGCTATAAGTAGCCACATATGCATTATAACTATCCTTGAATAAGATACCCGCCTGAAAAAAAAAGTCATTGCCGTTAGTATAATTATGGACGCGCTTGAGGCGGCTATTGCGGAAAGCGCCTCGTCAAAACGTGAGCGGCCGAAATCAACCCTGTAAAGCCCCGCGTAATTAAATGCCAGTATAAAAACCGCCAGAATCACCGGCAGCGCCTTGAAATATATAGAAACGTCCGGTACGCCGTATTTTATGGATACCATGCCCGAAAAAAAACGCAGGTAATAAGCCAGTAAAGATGATATGACCACGACTGCGGCGTCGCCGAGCAGCAATGATCCTCTCAAAAAACCCAGTACTGTTTTTTTATCCAAGCTTTGCTCCGGAGGGTATGAGCGAATTTTCCGCCAGAAACCGGACAAAATTCGTCTTAAATGCGTCCTTTGAAAATCTTTCGGCGCATGCCCTCATTTTTTTATCATCATACCTGTTATTTTCCATTTTCTCAAGGGCTTTTATAAAACCTTCCCCTGAACCGTCATAAAACGAGCCTGTCTCGCCGTCAGTAACAATATCAAGCGCGCCTCCCCTGTTAAAAGCCAGTACAGGAGTTCCACACGCGAGCGCTTCGGCCATTGTTATTCCAAAATCCTCCTCGCCCGGAAAAATAAATCCCCTCGCCCTGCGGTAATGGTCCCTTATTTCCTCATCGCTCTTCCGTCCGAGCACGGCGACGTTGGGCCCGGCGGAATTTTTTATTTTATCGAGAAGCGGCCCTCCGCCGATTATCACAAGCTTTTTATCAGCCATTGAATTGAACACTTCAACCGCCCAATCAACTTTTTTATATTCGGTCAGCGCGCTCACCATAAGAAAAAAATTTTCTTTTTTCCCTCCAGGGGTGTAAAAATCAGTATCAACCGGAGGATGCACAACCGAGCTTTCCCTGCCGTAATATTCCATTATACGCCCTTTCACAGCATTTGAATTTGCCATAAAAAAACCCGCCCTTTTTGCAGTGCTCCTGTCCCAGCGCCTTAATGCCGGCATAACGGCGGAAATCATTGCGTATTTTATGATGCCGTTTCTTTTTACAGAAAAGTAATTATCAAACTGCCCGTAGGCGTACCTCATTGGCGTGTGGCAGTAGCAGGCGTGGATTTGGGGTGATGGCGGTTTTATCCCCTTTGCCGCGCAATGGCTGGATGATATTATAAGGTCGTATCCCTTCAGGTCAAAGCTTTCGACAGCAGCCGGAAAAAGCGGCAAAAAATTCCTGTATGACGTAAATATTCCCGGTATGCCCTGCAGAAAAGATGTTGTTATTTTATGCTTTGTTATCCTCTCATCAAGAGCTGTGCGGTCGCAAATAATGGTAAAAATATCCGCGCGCGGAAAGAGTTCAAGTATGGAAAGGAGCACCTTTTCTCCGCCCCTTATGCCTGTAAGCCAGTCGTGTATAACCGCTACGCGCATACTATCTCCTTTTTGTAATATTATAAACCTATTTTCTTAAGGACTCTATTATCGCCCCGAATGCTTTTTCCGGTGTAACAGCTTTCATGCATATATTATCCGCGCAGTCCAGAAATTTTCTCTGATGAAAAGTCTCCGGTTCGCAGCACGGCGAATCAGCGCAGGCCCCGCTTTCCCGGAGGTTCACGCTTTTTCTTCCCCTCGCACCGAAATGTTCCGGCGAAGTCGGCCCGAAGATACCTATTGCCGGCACGCCCAGGGCCGCGGCTATATGCAGAGGCCCCGTGTCTGACGCGGTAAAAGCGTCAAGTCCGGCCGCATATGATGCAAATTCCTTTATTGAACGTGTAATTATTGTTTTTGCACCCGTCCCATTTACCGCGTTCTCCACAGAAGTCCTGTCTGACGCGGATCCAAAAGCGTAAACTTCCATTTTATCCCGTTCCAGAAGCCTGATCAGCGCGTTGAACTTTTCCGCCGGCCATATTTTAGTCGGCATTTTTGTCCCGGGATTGCTCCCGCCTCCGGGAAATATGCCTATTTTCGGCCGCCCTTCCGCTCCTGGAAGCTTTGTTGCAACCGCTGATATCTCGGTGTATTCATTGCCTGTTGTATACCCGAGCCCCCGGGCAACAGATAAGTACCTCTGGGTTTCATGCTGATTTGGGTCAAATTGAAAAGCCCGGTCAACCAACCTTCCCGACCCTTTCCATTCAAACCCGGCCGTTAAACGCGCGCCCGCAAGTTTCATAAAAATAAACGATTTAAGGTCCCTGTGGAAATTGACAGCGATATCAAATTTTTCCAGCCGCAGGCCGAAAAACGCCGCCGCTATACTGAAAATATTTTTAGTGTCAATAATGTGAACCTTATCTATAAAAGGTACCATTTCAGCTATTTCTTTAACCCATTTCGAGCAAAGCAGGTGTACTTCGGCCCCCGAATCCTTTATCGCCCGCAACGCCGGCGTGAGCTGGATTATATCGCCGATGCAGCATAGCTTAATTATAAGGATTTTTTCTTTTTTTTCCACTTTTGACCTTCCCTTGTTGTATTGATTAAAGCCATTTTATTAATGAATTAAAAACTTCGTCCACAGTTATCATTTCCATGCAAAAATGGCTTTTCTGATTGCAAACTTGTAATTCACACGGGCCGCACGGGACCGGCTTATGAAATACCACCAATTTTTCCGGAGCTGTTTTTGGGCTCCAGCGCCGGTAATTTGAGGTATATCCCGCTATGACGCATGTTTTTAACCCCGAATAGGCCGCCACGAACTGCATAAACGAATCGTTGCCTATGAATATATCGCATTTCCCGGCAATTGCGGTTGAAACTTCCACAGGCAGTCCTATTGCATTTATTACGCCGTTGTTTTTAAATTGATCCCAGCCCTGTGCGTCACCCGGGCCGCCCGTTATAAAAATCAGCGCGTCTTTTTGCGCTTTGAGTATCCTTCTGACAAGTTCCGGATACCTTACCGGGGACCACATTTTTGACGCGGCCCCGGCAAATGGATGTATTACAATTTTAATTTTCTTGCCCTCGGATGCTTTTTCCATGAATTCGGCCGCCGCGGCTTCGCCCGACGCCGGGAAATCCATTGTGACAGGCGGGGAAACCGGCCCTATGCCTATAAGCTTTAAATTTTTATCTATCTCGTGCATATCCCTGTCATACGGGATTTCCCCATCAAGCATGAAGCCTCCGCCCGCGCAGGCGTATCCCACAATCTTTTTTACACCGGAAAAACAGAGAAGGGCAATGTTCCTTATGTCTCCGCGAAGCTCAAATCCAAGATCAAATTTTCCGGATCTTATCGACTTGACAAGCCCCATAACCATTTTTAAACCGGTCTTCCTGCCCTTAACCAGCCATGAAACAGGAATGGTAATCACACCATCTATCCCGGGCTTTTCCCTGAACAGGAAACCATTGCTTTCAAGCACAACCGCAGTAATCCTGGCTGCGGGGTATTTTTTTCTGAGGGCGTCAAAGAATGGCAGGGTCTGCACGCAGTCGCCGGTCTGATCCAGCCGTAAAACAACTATATTTTCAGGGATTTTATTTCTTGTTTTTGCGGCGCGTAAAAAACGAATCGGCGCGTAAATTATGCCGCCAAGCAAATCCACCGCGCCGATTAATAACTTTAATTTCTTTTTTTTGAATACATATTTGGGCATTTATTTTGTTTTTCCGCCCATGGCAATCCCGAGGGCTATTTTTATTACCTCATCCATAGCCTTGACAAAATGAAACTTCATGTTTTTCTTTATGTAATCCGGAAGCTCCTCATAATCTTTTTTGTTATAATAAGGCAATATTACTTCCTTTATACCGTTCCTCTGCGCCGCAAGGGTCTTTTCCTTTAATCCCCCTATTGGAAGTACGCGTCCGCGCAGTGTTATCTCTCCCGTCATGGATAGGAGCTTTTTCACGGGTTTGCCGGTAAAAGCCGATATTATAGCCGTGGCAATCGTGATGCCGGCCGAGGGTCCGTCTTTGGGTATTGCGCCCTCCGGAACGTGTATATGAATGTCTGTTTTTGCGAATGTTTCTTCCTTGATGCCGAGCTTTTTTGCCTTTGCCCTTGCGTAACTCAAGGCGGCCTGCGCCGATTCCTTCATAACGTCGCCGAGTTTTCCGGTCAAAAGCAACTGCCCTTTCCCTTTCATAGTGGTTACCTCTATAACAAGTACATCGCCGCCCACCTCGGTCCACGCCATGCCCGTAGCCGTCCCCACGCCGTTTACGTCCTTTGTCGGCACATCCTGGTATTTTGCCACGCCCAGGAATTTCTGGATGTTATCAATGTCGATGGTAATTTTTTTGAATTTTTTCTCTTCCATAACCATTGCCTTGGCGACTTTCCTGCACATCGCCTTTATTTCCCTCTCCATCGAACGCACTCCGGCTTCTTTTGTATAATCGTTTATAACAGACGCAACCGCGGAGTCTTTTATATCCACGTCATTTGTCGTAAGCCCGTGCATTTTAAGCTGCCTTGGTATTATGAACTTTTTCGCTATGTTGAGCTTTTCGTTTTCGGTGTAGCTGTTTATCTCTATTATTTCCATCCTGTCCTGCAGGGGAAGCGGGATTCCGTATAAAGTGTTTGCCGTCGTAATGAACATTACATCCGAGAGGTCAAATTCGGTGTCGAGATAATGATCCATAAAAGTGTTGTTCTGTTCCGGGTCAAGCACCTCGAGAAGCGCCGCGGCAGGATCCCCCCTGAAATCCGAGGACATCTTGTCCACCTCGTCCATCAAAAATACCGGGTTCTTTGATTTTGCCTTTCTTATTGACTGGATAATCCTTCCCGGCAGCGCGCCAATATATGTGCGCCGGTGGCCGCGTATCTCGGCCTCGTCGCGGATGCCGCCAAGAGACAAACGCACAAAGTTCCTGTCCATTGCCCTGGCTATGGATTTTGCAAGCGATGTTTTCCCGACGCCCGGAGGGCCGACCAGGCATATGATGGGGTCCTGCGCCTTATCCGGCTTATTCTTCATGTTTTTCTTGACCGCAAGATATTCAACGATGCGTTCCTTGGGTTTTTCAAGGCCGTAATGGTCCTCATCCAGGACTTCCTGCACCTTTTTTATGTCTATTTTATCCTTTGTTTTGTGGTTCCACGGCAGCGCTATGAGCCAGTCCAGGTAGGTCCTTATGACTGTGGCCTCCGCGGACATGGGCATCATTTTTTCCAGGCGGGAAAGCTCCTTAAGGGCCTTTTCCTCACCCTCTTTGGGCATTTTTGCCTTCTTTAATTTTTCCTTGAGTTCCTCGGTCTCGTTATATGAAGAATCGCCTTTACCGAGTTCTTTTTGTATGGCCTTTAACTGCTCCGACAGGTAATATTCCTTCTGGGATTTTTCAAGCTGGCTTTTTACCTTGACCTGTATTTTTCGCTCTATCTCGAGTATCTCGTTTTCCCTCTGCAAAATTTCGGACATCCTGGCCAGCCTTTTTTTCGAATCCTCCATCTCGAGCAGTTCCTGTTTTTCCTCGTGCTTGAGGAATATATGGGCGGCTATGACATCCGCAAGCCTTCCCGGGGAATCAATCTCGGATACAGACATGGTCGTTTCCGGAGGTATCTTCTTGTTCATCTTTACGTGCTTCTGGAATTCCTCCATAACCATGCGCATTAATGCCTCGGTTTCCTTGTCCTTAACCTCGGCTTCGTTAACCTCGGCCACTGTCACCTCAAAAAACGGGTCCTCCTGGGTGTACTGGCCGATTTTTATTCTTGTGAGCCCTTCCACCAGCACCCTTATGGCGCCGTCCGGCAGTTTCAATATCTGCAGTATCTCGGAAAGTGTACCGGTATTGTAAATTTCTTCCTTGGATGGATTGTCCGTCTTGGCCTCTTTTTGCGCCACAAGTAATATTATACGGTCGCGTTCCATGGCCGCTTCCAGCGCCTTTATGGATTTTTCCCTGCCGACAAAAAGCGGAATTACCATATTGGGGAATATAACAAGATCCCTTAAAGCAAGCAGGGGCACCTTGTTGGTCTTTTTATATGACTTCTCGTCCTGATTTTCACTCTTTATTTCATCGGCCATTTCTCACCTCACGCGCTTTTTTCTCTTACTATTGCCGAGAGCCTGTCCTTTTTCCCAAGGACAATGTCCCGGTCTATTATCACTTTCTTAATCGACTTTGACGACGGCACCTCGTACATAATGTCCGTCATTATTCCCTCTATTATGGCGCGCAGCCCCCTGGCCCCTATTTCCTTTTTAACGGCCTGGTTGGCAACTTCTTCCTTTGCCTCTTCAAGAAAATCAAGCTCAACGCCCTCCATTTTAAGCATCTTTTCATACTGTTTGATTATGGCGTTTTTCGGCGCCTCAAGTATATGAATAAGATCCTTTACACTTAATTCCTCAAGCGACGCTATTATCGGCACCCTTCCCACAAACTCGGGTATCATCCCGAATTTTATCAGGTCAGCCGGCAGCGTCTCGGAAAGTATCTCATACTTTGACATTTTCTCGGTTTCCACTCCGCCTTTATATCCGAAGCTCTTTTTTTCCATCCTTTTTTTGACTATTTTGTCGAGTCCCACAAAAGCTCCGCCCGTTATAAAAAGGATGTTCTTTGTGTTTATTTTCAGATATTCCTGATATGGATGTTTCCTGCCCCCTTTGGGCGGGACATTGGCAATAGTACCCTCTATTAGTTTCAGCAGGGCCTGCTGTACGCCTTCTCCCGATACATCCCTGGTTATCGAAACATTCTCCGACTTTTTTGATATCTTGTCTATTTCGTCAATATATACGATACCGCGCTGGGCGGCCTCAATGTCAAAATTCGCGTTTTCAATCAAACGCAGAAGGATGTTTTCCACATCCTCGCCCACGTATCCGGCCTCGGTCAGCGTGGTCGCGTCGGAAATGGCAAAAGGCACGTCAAGTATCCGCGCAAGTGTTTCGGCCAGCAGCGTTTTTCCGCATCCGGTCGGCCCCATGAGCATTATATTTGATTTCTGCACCTCAATGCCGTCGTCGTTGTTCGCGGTTATTCTTTTGTAATGGTTATAAACGGCCACGGCCAGGACTTTTTTTGCCCTTTCCTGGGATACTACATAATCATCAAGTACAGCCTTAATTTCTTTGGGCGTCGGAAGAGGTTTTTTCTCCTTTTCCGCAACCGTCTTTTCTTCTTCCATTTTCGAGAAAAGCTTTATACAACTGTCACATACGGCCACACCGTCTGCCGTTATCAGCCTCACCGCATCTTTTTCTTTTTTCCCGCAAAACGAACACTTGTTCATATATGCCGCCTTCCCCGGATTCTTACTGCTGTTTCGGTTCTGTTTTCCTGGTTTCGATTATTTCGTCTATTATCCCGTATTCCTTTGCCTCTTCCGCGCTCATATAATAATCGCGGTCGGTGTCTTTCTCTATTTTCTTTATTGTCTGCCCCGTATGTTTGGAGAGTATTTTATTTAGCCCTTCGCGCAGTTTCAGTATTTCCTTCGCGTGGATTTCTATATCGGACGCCTGTCCCTGCGCCCCGCCCATAGGCTGGTGTATCAGCACACGCGAATTCGGCAGCGCGTAACGCTTGCCTTTTGCACCGGCGGTCAAAAGTACGGCGGCCATGCTGGCTGCCTGCCCGACGCAGATTGTGGTGCAGGGTGATTTAATATACTGCATCGTGTCATATATGGCCAGCCCCGCGCTGACAACTCCGCCCGGGCTGTTTACATATATTGATATTTCCTTGCCTGAATCCTCGCCGTCAAGAAAAAGCAGCTGCGCGATTATCAGGTTGGCGACATCATCGTCAATGGGAGTTCCGATAAATATTATACGTTCCTTGAGCAGCCTGGAAAATATATCATAGGCCCTCTCTCCCCGGTCGCTCTGTTCGACGACCATGGGAATAAGGTTCATTCTGGTCTCTTCTTTGCTTTTCATATGATTCTCCCGCCTTTTTTGATTATTTTGCGGCCGCGGCCACAAGGAACTCCACGACTTTGTCCTCAAGAAGCTTTGCCTTTAAGGCGTCCCAGTTGCCCCGCGCCTTTGCCTGTTTTATCATATTTTCCGGGTTGTCATTCGTCTCGGCGGCTATCTTCCTTATCTCGACTTCAACATCCGGGTCTAAAACTTCTATTTTTTCCGCTTCGGCTATTTTCCTGAGCACATATATCATGCGCAGATTGGCTTCCGCCTGCGGAACCGACTTCGCCCGTAAATCCTCAACGGTCATTCCAACGGCCTTTAAATTAAGCCCCTGCTGGGTAAGGTTGTTCTGGTAGCGGCTTACTATGTTGTTTATCTCCTCGTCGACGAGCCCGCGCGGAAGTTCGAAATTATGCATTTCAAGGAGTTTTCCAATGACCTGGTCCACCTTGAAATTCTTGACCTCATCAAGGGCCTGCTTAACCAAATTTTCCTTTATAAGATTTTTAAGCTCCGCCGCCGTTTCCCTGCCGCTGACCTCTTTTGCGAACTGGTCCGTCATCTCGGGAAGCTCAAGTTCCTTTATGGATTTTAAATTCACCTTAAACAGGGCGCGCACGCCCGCAAATTTTTTCTCGCGGTAATCGTCCGGGAACTTTACATTAATATCCTTATCCTGCCCGGGCTTTAATCCTATCAAACCGTCCTCAAGATCCTTTATCATGGCCCCCGCCCCGACACGGATGAACTGCGAGTCGCTTGTCATGGAAGGTTCGGCCTTGCCGTCAACAAACCCGGCCATTGAAATGGTCACATAATGGCCTTCCTTTACCTCGGATGCGTCCGAGTCCTTAAGCTTGCCGCGGTACTGCCTGACGCGGTCCAGTTCCCTGTTCACGTCGGCATCCGTTACTTCCTTGAGTTTCCTGTCTTCGATCTTAATTTTTTTATAATCTTTAAGTTCAAAAACGGGATTTACCTCCACGACGATCTTGTATTTGACAACATCCCCGTCGCGCTTTACTTCCTGCAGCATCGGATATGTCACTATTTTCAGGTCAAGTTCCTTCATGACTTCGTTATATGTCTCGGGAACTATCTCTTTCATTACTTCTTCCTCAATATCCTTTGAAAATTTTGTTTTTATCATTGATTCCGGCGCTTTGCCTTTTCTGAAGCCCTCGATGCGTGCGTTGTTCTTGAATGACTCGAATATTTTATTGTAAACAGAGTCAACCCTTTCCTTTTCAATCTCCACTTCAATCACTTTTCTGCAGTTCTTCTCGTCTTTAACTTCCCACTTCATAACGCTTGTTCCTCCTTAATGGTGTAGGGCGGAAACCGCCCTTTTAGTATAAAGTATAATAAGAAATTTTGGTGCGAGCAGAGGGACTTGAACCCACACGCCTTGCGGCACCAGATCCTAAGTCTGGCGTGTCTGCCAATTTCACCATGCTCGCTTTTATTTTGTTTACTCTTTTACCAGTCTTCAGACACTCATCCGTAGCGCTCGAAACTACCTCGCGCACGGCTGTGTGTCTGCCAATTTCACCATGCTCGCTTTTATTTTGTTTACTCTTTTACCAGTCTTACTTGCTTTTTAATAGATACAACATTCCTGAAGGCAATTAAGCCCTTTTTTTCATCTTTAAACAAAACTGTTTATTGTTTAATTTTACTACAAATTCTGGATTTTTCCAGATATTAATATGATATTTATCAAGTTTTTATCAGATTTTCCATGTTTTCAAGCCAATTACTGCCGCTTTTCATATCATAAAACTTCGGTTACTTCATACACAACGAGCGTTTCTTCCTTGCCTTTAACATGAATACCCGTAAATTGCCTTACTTTCACATAATCCCTCACCTTTTCATAGGTTGACGAACTTATAATAATTTCCGTACCGAGCTCTTTATTGAGCGATTCTAGCCTTGAAGCCAGATTAACCGTGTCCCCTATAACGGTATATTCCATCCTCTGGAGCGACCCCATGTTGCCCGCAATCGCCTCGCCCGTGTTGATTCCGATGCCGATTTTCAACGTCGGCCTACCCTGCCCCTTCCATTTTTCATTCAGCTTTTCCAGCCTGTCCTTCATCATAAAAGCCGTCCTCACTGCCCGCAGAGCGTGATCCGGGTAAAAAGCCGGCGTGCCAAAAAGAGCCATTACGGCATCGCCGATAAATTTATCCAGCGTGCCGTTATTTTTAAAGATAACGTCGGTCATCTCCGAAAGGTACTCATTTAAGGTAGCCACCACGTTTTCAGGCTCCATTTTTTCGGACATTGATGTGAACCCGCGTATATCGGAGAAAAGCACGGATATTTCCTTTTTTTCGCCACCGAGCTTTATTTCCCTGTTCAAAAGTTCTTCGACAAGGTTCTGTGAGACGTACCTGGAAAATGTGGCTTTTATTTTGTGCTTTTCTTTTTCTTCGACGGTTATCTTGTACGTGCTTATGCTCAGGTAACAGAATATCATTATAAAAACCGGGTCCGCAAGGCTGACCAGGTAATTATATTTTGAAAAAATAAAGCTGGCCGCCGCCATGTATGCTATTATCTCCGCGAAAACAATTATGAATCCCTGCCAGGCCTTGAAATTAAATATCAAAAACGATGTTATTATCCCTATTATTATGAGGTAAAGAAAATCCCCTATCTTGCCCGGCTTCCTGATAAAATCACCGGAATATATGGTATCCATCACATTCGCGTATATTTCCACTCCGGGCATCATGTTGCCCTCGGCCGTAAAAGGGGTTGGGAATACGTCGTGCAATATATCCGAAGTCGCCCCGACTATGACTATCTTTCCGGAAAATGTGCCGGGCTTGAAATCCCGGTTGTAGACTTTGTAAAAAGGTATGGTCGGGAATGTCTTGGGCGGCCCGTCAAAATTAATAAGGAACTTATTTTCACCCGCAAGGGGTATTTCTAATTTTTCCCATTTTATCATCCCGTTTTGCGCCTCAAGCTCCTGTTTTGGATAACCAAGGTACCAGCCGAGCATGGCCATCGAAAGGCCAAGGTATCTTTTCGAGTCATCGTCCATTATAAGGTAGCTTTTCCTGACATTAGAGTCCACGTCGTAAGCGTGCCCTACAAATCCCACCCCGGCGGCCGCTTTGCTGAGTTCCAAAAACGGAGGCAGCGCGTGATTCAAAACATAATTGTTTTCCCTGTCAACGTTAAAAATCACCGGCACTATCACGTTTCCGGCTTTCTTTACGGCTTTTGCAAAGGCAGTGTCCTGGCCTGGATTAGTCTTTGATGGGCTCGAAAAATCAATGTCGAAGCCAATGACTTTTGCCCCGTCAGCCTTGAGTATATCCGTTATTTTAGCATAATAGGTCCTTGGCCATGTCCATTTGTCGGCCATCACATTCAGGGAATCGTCGTCTATGGCCACTATTTCAACCGGCAAAGAAGTATGTTTTGTCCCCCTGGTGGCAAACCTCCAGTCTATGCTTTTAAGCTCGAGGTTGTTGAAAAACCAGAAATTGGTTGTGATTATGGATATGACGGTGGCCGCGATGCCGATAAAAATAAGGGTGCCCCGGTGCGAGATTTTTTTGCGGTAAATAGCCGTGGATTTTTCATTTCCTGACATTTTAAACCTCCTGCGGGGAAGGCTGGTAAAAAAATAGCGCCGGCTGTTTTATCCCGCCGGACGTCGTTCAAATATTTCAAATTAATGCTAATCATTTGGTACGCCCGAAGGGAATCGAACCCCTGACCAACAGATTAGAAATCTGCTGCTCTATCCAACTGAGCTACGGGCGCAAAAATTGGGGTGAGTAACGGGATTTGAACCCGCGGCCTCCAGGGCCACAACCTGGCGCTCTAACCAACTGAGCTACACCCACCACATGATCTTAAGATATATATAATAACATATTTAAAATAAAAGGCAACTGGTGCGCCCGGAGGGAATCGAACCCACGCACATGGCTTCGGAGGCCAATGCTCTAATCCACTGAGCTACGGGCGCCGTTGTTTAATATAATACCACTTTTCCCTTCCGGAGGGAATCGGCCGCCGCGCAAATCGCTCCGGGGTTAAATGCTTTCTGGTCGGGGTGGCCAGATTCGAACTGGCGACCCCCTGCTCCCAAGGCAGGTGCGCTACCAACTGCGCTACACCCCGTATCAAAAATACATCTAATAAATACATCAAAATATAACAAAATAAGGTGGGTACGTCAATACAAGAAATAAAAGGTAAAATTTTACTTGTTTTTTAATGGAAAAGTTATAAAATGTTAAAGTTATATATTAAATATGAACGTTATATGACAGCCATTGTTTGAATGTGTCACAGCCATAATAAAAAGGTGGGCGGTTAGCTCAGTGGTAGAGCAGCTGACTCTTAATCAGTTGGCCGAGGGTTCGACTCCCTCACTGCCCACCAAATAGTAATTCTTCACTTTTTCCAACCTCTTATGTGCGCCCGTAGCTCAGTGGATTAGAGCGTCTGACTACGAATCAGTAGGCCGCAGGTTCAAGTCCTGCCGGGCGCACCATACAAAGAAATGCTTCGCATTTCTTTGAGATAGCAGAGAGGAGAAAGTAGATAGGAGAAATACAACCAACAAATCAAAAAAAACAAATACCCGCTCGTTTATTATTTTGCTTCCTTTTCAGCATATAACATTACGTCCTGAAATTTTCTCTCAAAATATGGCGGATTGTTAGGGGCGTAGATCTGGTACTTAAACCCATTTTTTGTGAAAACAGCAAGTATGCCTGATAAAATCTCCCGGGAGCCTTCCATATTGTGATGCACTTCTACGGCTAACTTTGATATGCGCTTTAAGCTTCCCTTTTTCACAAGTTCTCCAATAACCGCGCCTTCCGCCCCTTCAATGTCCATTTTAACAAAATCCGTCTCTGTCTTTATGACAGATGAAAGCAGCAGGGTTTTCACTGTATTAAAATTCTTCCCGTTCTGTCTCCCGGCGTTCATGGACATACGAAGGTTTCCTGCGGTTCCAGGATCGTAATAGAATTTTACGGTTGCGAGCCTGTCATGCACCGCGTTATTTAACAGTGAAATACCGTTGAACCTGTTATCCTCAACGTTCTTCTTAAGCATAGCGAAGGTGTCCGGGTCCGCCTCAATGGCGGTAATTGCCGCTTCCGGATAGATCCATTTAAAGTATATTACCGACATGCCGATATTTGAGCCGCAGTCCACTATTCGCGGTGCCGCCGATTTTGTTTCGAAATAATATTCCCGTCCTATAAATATCTCCTCAAAAAGCCCGATAAAATCCTTATAATTAAAAAAAGATACTTTTCTGCCAAAAATATTTTCGTTTGTTATTTTAACGCGCAGCAGCCTGGATAAAATATTGTATCTGGCCGAATAAAATGTATATATAAAGAACAAATTCAGCGCCTCCAGCCCCCTGTAATTTTTGAATATCCTTTTTAAATTAAAAAAATAAACCCTGATTGAGTACATGACGCCTCCGGCGGTAATTTTCGGATTAAGTGCTATCCGAATGGTTTATTGTGTTTTCTTTTTTATAAACGGAATGAAACCCTTAATAAGGTCAATATCGTACCAGTCAAATTGCTTTACAACAAAAAATGAGCTTAAAATGTAAACGGCGGTGAATACAGAAGCCTTGCCAAAAAACACAACCCAGCCTCCTGATAATGCCATGTCAAGCAGATATACCGAACCCGCCGCAATAACGGCGGAAATTGCCGGTTTTATAAGGACGTCAAAAAAATTAATAAACTTTTTTACATGCAAATATAAAAGTATGTACATGGCTATCGAGCCGGCAGTCATTGACACAAGAGTCCCGGCCAGCGCTCCAGCGATCCCGTAAAATTTCGCAAGCACAAAACTTAAAACCGCATTAAGCAATGCTGTAAATCCGGCAACCGCCATAGTCGAATTTACTTTTTCAATTCCATTTAAAATATTCACCGCCGGCACTCCCAGCAGGCTTATGCAATAAGCCACGCTTAAAACCGCCATAACGTTGTATGAAGCGTCATACCCGGCGCCAACCCACAAAAATATGAATTTCTTGCCCATGGCAAGTATCCCGGCTGTTATAAACACACCCATAAAGAACATATATTTATTTATCCTGGAATAAAGGCTGAAAATCTTATCATGCTGGTGTTTCGAATTAAGTTCGGATGCCGCCGGCACGAGGGACAGCGCCCCTATCATTTCCGGCACTGCCGAAACATATTTGGCAACACCGGCTCCTATCTGATAATAAGCCACCACAACAGGATTGATTAAATATCCGAGTACAAGCTTGTCTATATTGTAATTTACGACCGATGCCATTTTTGTAACGAACAGCTTGACACTCAGCCCGAGCAGCTGTTTTAACCGGTAAAACCTGAATAAAAACGGGTTGAATTCCAGCGGCGGGTAAATTATCTTCATCCACACGTTAAGTATCAGCGTTTCCATCAGTATTGAACCCGCCTGCACTACGGCCACGCCTTTTATCCCATAGCCTAAAAATAGCACAGCAGCCATAAGGGCGACCCTTATCCATCCTATTATAATATGCAGCATATTTGCCGGATAAAAAAGGTTGAATCCCACGGCAACGTAAGCGTAAGCCACAAAGACAAAATTTATCAGGTATAACACTATACTCGCGGTCAGGACAAACCTCGCGTCGTTTAAAAGGCTTCCTTCAACTTTAAAAATCGACAGTATCAGCGTGTTCTTGAAGCAAAAATAGGCCGCCGCGGTGATCACCGCAACAGCCATATAAAAGACAAACAGCGTATTCAATAACTCATTTATTTGCCCTGAATTTTTTTTGGGGTCTATTTTAGGTATAAAAACACTTAATGCCGTGGGTGTCTGCAGCCCTATAAAATCCAAAAAAGCTATCACCGTTCCGGCAATCGCCCATACGCCGTAAGCTTCTTTGCCCACATGCTTTAATATCATCGGCGTTATTATAAACATTATCGGAAAAGTCAGGACAAAATAGGCGATATTACTTATTGTGTTTTTTTTCAGCCTTTCCTTGAGCGGTTCGTCGATATGTTTCCACTTTTTATCCGGCGGGGTCTGCTTCAAATTACTTTTTTTCAAAAGCTTCTCCTTTATTTTTCAAACGGATTTCAAAAAGTCTTTCCCGCCCGGTTTTTCAACGCCCCGTATAACATCCACAGTGCGGTCTGCGCGGCGCGGGAGCGCACGCCTTCCCTTGCCCCCGGGAAAACAAATTTATTCGCAAGCGGCTCCGCGCCTTTCATATCCAGCGCGATATATACCAGCCCTACGGGTTTTTCCGCCGTGGCGCCGTCCGGCCCTGCTATTCCGGTTATCGATACCGCGCAGTCAGTGCCGAATAATTTCCTTGATGCCGCCGCCATCGCAAGCGCGCATTCTCCGCTGACGGCGCCGTGCTTTTCTATTATACCCGCGTCCACTCCCAGCACATCCGCCTTGATGCCGTTGCTGTAGGCAGTCAGGCCGCCCTTAAAATATTCCGAGCTTCCGGGCACGTTCGTGAGCCTGTTTGAAAAAAGCCCCGCCGTGCATGATTCCGCGGCGGATATGGTAACGGCATATTTTCTTAAAAGTTCTCCCGCCTTCTGCTCCAGCGTCTCGTCATCCCTTCCGTATATGTTATCCCCTACCCTTTCGCGCACTTTTATTTCAAGTCCGTCTATAAGTTTTTCAGCGCTTTTAATATCGCCTGCTTTTGCCGTGAGCCTTATTTCCACCTCGTTTGAATGCGCGTATACCCCTATTGTGGGATTGCTGGATTCCCTGAAAAGGTCGTTTATCCTGTCGTCAACCAGCGACTCTCCGAGCCCCACGACCTTCAGCGACCTTGACTTGATTACCTGGTTTTCGCCGCCGGACTTTCCGGCTATATATGGGATTACCCCGTTTTCCATCATCGGGTACATTTCCATCGGAACGCCGGGCATGGCCGCAAGTATGTTTTTGCCGTACTCGACAATAAATCCGGGCGCCGTACCGTTGTCGTTTTTTATAATGGAAGCGCCTTCGGGCAGATATGCCTGCTGCCTGTTGTTATCCGTCATTTTTATTCCGCGCGATAAAAATCTCTTTTCAAGCGCCGAAAGCACCGCCTCTTCAACGAGGAGTTTTCTGCCCGTAAATTCCGCCACGGCCTGCCTTGTAATGTCGTCAACCGTCGGCCCCAAACCGCCGGTGATTATCACAATATCAACCCTGGAACATGCTATAGTGAGCGCTTCCCTGACCCTGGCCACATTGTCGCCCACCGTGGTTTTATAATATAAGTTCACCCCAACCTCGGCAAGCTTTTTGCCGAGGTAAAGGGTATTTGTGTCAAGTATCTGTCCGAGCAGAAGCTCGGTGCCTATTGTCAGAACTTCCGCGTTCACTTTAAGGCTTCCTTCGCCTTTCCGAGTATGGGCTCTATGAGCGATGTAAATTCCATGGGTATTACGAATTTCGTCGAAGGCGACGAGCCCAGCTGTTTTAAGGCCTCAAAATACTGTATGAGCATTGTTTTAGAGTCTATCTTGCCGGCCGCGCCGAATATTTTTTCAAGCGCGTTGGAATATCCCTCTGCTTTGAGTATCTGGGACTGCCTGTCTCCCTCGGCCTTTAAAATAGCCGACTGTTTTTCGCCTTCCGCAACCGTGATTGAAGCGCTCTTTTTCCCCTCGGCTTCCGTCACAAGCGCCCTTCTTGTACGCTCCGCCGACATCTGTTTGTTCATTGATTCCTGTATTTCTTTTGGCGGCGTTATCTCCCTTATCTCGACAGACGTTACCTTTACACCCCAGCGCTCGGTGACCTCATCCATCTTTGCGCGCAGGCGCAGGTTTATCTCTTCCCTTTTTGCAAGAACGTCGTCCAGGATAATATCCCCTATGATGGACCTTAATGTGGTCGTGGCGATACCCTGCGACGCGCCCGCAAAATTATTTACCTGAACAACCGTTTTTACCGGTTCCGTTACTTTCCAGTAAATAAGAAAATCTATGGATATCGGCGCGTTGTCTTTTGTTATGCATGTCTGCTGTGGTATTTCAAGAAAAGATTCCCTTAAATCCACCCAGACGGGCCTGTCAACAACGGGAATGAGAATAACCAGCCCCGGCCCGACCTCTCCAATACACCTGCCCAGCCTGAATACCACAAGCCTCTGATATTCGGCGACGATCTTTACAATTGACGGAAGAAAAATCGCAAGAACAACTACAATCGCAATTAATACGCCCAGTTCCATGTTATTCCTCCTTTTTCCTTGGAATTTTTTTTACCTTTATTTTCATCCCCTTGACATCCAGTACTTCCACAATTTCCCGGGCCGCTATCGTTTCCATTGACAGGGCCTGCCATTCCTCGCCGCCTATGTTTGCCACACCCCCGAACTGGTTAATTTCGGTCACCGCCACGCCTTTGAGGCCGACGATGGACTGCACTCCGGAAATTGTTTTTTTCTTCATAGCCTTCACAACAGCGGCCACGATTAACCCAAAAAATACAACTGTTACCAGTACTACAGCGCCAATCAACACGTAACTCACCGCCCATTCCTCCCCCATGGATCTTTCGGGGAATAATAGTAACGACCCGATAGTCATTGATATTATGCCGCCCACTGTCAGAGCGCCGTGGGTCGGGGTCATTAAATCAAGAAAGAAAAGTATTGCCGCAATTATTATCAGTACAACGCCCGTATGGTCGATTGGAAGGCTTCCAAAACCCAAAAATGCCAGCATTATCGCTATCGCGCCGGCGATTCCGGGGAAGAGCATTGTCCCGCCGTTTGCAAGTTCATAGATAAGCCCGTATATGCCGATCATAAAAAGTACATAAACTATATTCGGGTCCGAAAGCAGATGGAGAAATTTATACTTTGCCGTCGGCTCCACTTTTCTCAGTTCATAACCCTGCGTATTCAGCGTGATTTCTTTGTCGTTTACCGTAACCTTCATTTTATCAATCTGTTTCATCAGGTTGTCCGGGTCCTTTGCTATGACATCAATTACCTTTAGCTTAAAAGCCTCAATTTCGGAGACGGAAACGTTTTTTAGAACCGCGTCCGCCGCCCACTCCTGGTTCCTGCCCCTGAGTCTTGCCCAGTTTTTTATGGTTGCAACCGCGTCGTTTGTTATCTTTTCCGAGGCGCTGTGCCCCTGATAATCCACAGGATGGGCAGTGCCGATATTCGTCCCGTCCGCCATGGCCGCTATATTTGATGACAGCAGTATAAAAACACCGGCCGAAGCCGCCCTTGAGCCTTTCGGGTAAATGTAGGTAATTACAGGGACTTTGCTCAATAATATCTTATTGCATATGGCCCTCATAGAAACATCCAGCCCGCCCGGTGTCTGCATTATTATAAGCGCCCCGGCGTCGTTTTCCTTTTCGGCAAGAGTTATACCTTTAACAAGGTAATCGGCTGTCGCGGGGTCGATTATACCGGACACGTCAAGCTCAAGGTATACCGGAGCCGTTGACGGTGCTGCTTTGTTTTCCTCAAGTATGGTGGGCGGTTTGACCGCCGCCGGGGCTGTTTCAGGAACAGACGCCTTTAAAGCCGCCGGTGCCAGCGCAAAAGCCGCAAATAACGCTATAATATAAATATATCTTTTATTCATAATTATCCACCTCGGTTGATTATCCGGCATTAATTCTAATACAATAATAGGCGTAAATCAAGGCAATAGAGTTATTTCGACGGCGCCTGTATTAACTTTTTCGAATAATAGGCAAAATAAAAAAAACAATAAAGCACAAAAAAAACTATGTTCGCCGCGACAAGGGCCGTTATGCCGCAGTTTTTTATAAATTTAACGGCAATCGCGCTGACAGTAAGCTGAAAACATATCGTAAGAACAAAAATTGAAATTTTATATATCAACTTCGGGCTGGGGTTTGTATAATAATAAAAAGCCATCAGGCCAAGCCACACAACAGCAAAAACCGATATTATATAAAACACAATTGCCTCCGGGCTTTTTAAGCCGTAATTACCGCCTATTTCTTCGCAAGGTTCCTTGACCCGCGTTTTGTCAGCGGAACAGAGTCCTTGCACATGGGGCAGTCTTTTTCCTCATATGCCTTGACATCAAGTTTTGCCAGCGCGAAAGTGTCCTCAACCCCGAAATCCGCCCTGCCGCCGCTGCGGTCGATAAAGATACCGATGCCGGCGATATTACACTTGTAATTGGCCTTAAGTTCGTCTATGAGTTCCTGGACAGAGCCTCCCGTCGTGACAATATCCTCCACTATCAGGACATTTTCCCCCTCTTTTATCTCAAAATTGCGGCGCAGCTTGAGTTTACCCTCTTCCCGTTCCATAAACACGGCGCGCGTTTTAAGGTGCCTTGCGGTTTCATATGCTATGATAATACCCCCCACGGCCGCCCCGAGCACCACATCAATCTTTTTTTTCCTAAAATGTTCCGCTATGTTTTTGCACAACATCTCCGTATATCCAGGCTGCTGAAGCACCATGAATTTTTCAAGGTAAACGCTTGAATGCTTGCCGGATGTCAGGAGAAAATGGCCGGCTAAAAGCGCGTTGGATTTCTTGAATATATCCAGGACTTTTTCGGTGTTCATTCGCTGTACCCCTCTTTTATCATGTTAAGTATCTTTTCGACCATTTCAAGCTTGTCCGGAGCCTGCAGTATAGGCCTGCCTACCACTATAAAATCCGCCCCCGCCGCTATGGCCTCCCGCGGGTTCATTGTCCTTTTCTGGTCGTTCTTTTTGGCGTTGTCCATCCTGATGCCGGGTGTTACCACAATAAAATCCCTGCCAAATTCCTTTTTAACAAGTTTTATCTCCTGCGGCGAACATACCACTCCGTCAGCGCCCGCTTTTTTGGCCATGGCCGCCAGGCGCAGCACCATATCCTTCGCGCTTATGGAAACGCCAAGGGTTTTTTTAATGTCCTTTGTATCCATTGACGTCAGCACTGTGACAGCAAGAAGTTTCGGCGGCTCAAGGCGCATTTTTTCCGATGAGGCAAGCAGACCCTCCTTTGCGCGCGCTATCATCTCCGGCCCGCCCGACGCGTGGACGTTAATCATATTCACCCCGAACCGAGCCGCTTCATAGGACGCGTTGTAAACGGTCTGGGGAATGTCGTAAAATTTCGCGTCATAAAAAACCTTTAGCCCCTTGCGTTTTAGGGTCATGACCATCCTGGGGCCGTCCTTTGTGATGAGCTGGAGCCCTATCTTGTAATATTTTACATACGCCCCCAGTTTGTCAATAAGGCTGTATGCCGCGGCCGTGTCATCCATGTCCACGCTCAATATCAGTTTTTCCCTCAGGTCATATTTTGTCTTGCCGCCCTCATTTTTTGTCATCAGAATCTCCCTGTTAGTTTTTTACCGAATCCAGCGCCGCCGCGAGCGCCTTTTCACCGGTTTTTTTCCCTGCCATAAACATCCAGGCGTATTCGTAATTTTCCCCGTCAAGGCCCTTTGCCTGTACGCTCACCAGGTACAGCCCGTTTTTAACGGGCTTCACGTAATTGTGGGCCACTGTTTTTGACGCCGGGTCGTAATCGGAGTTTTTAAACTCTATATCGCCTATTCTTAAATGCACCGTGGCCGTATTGAGCATAGAGTCTTCCCGTATAACCGCGGAGAGCCGCAGCACCGGCGTGTCTATCACGGCGCCGTCTGCCGGCTCGACAGACACAACCGCCACAGGTTTTTTTTCAAGGATTTTTTTGAGGCGTGCAACATTGGTTGAATTGTAGATAATCGTCCTTCTAAGGCAGAACCTGTCCGTGGCCGCCGTATTATATGAGGGCACCACGGAAAAGCCCGCTTTAAAACCGGCTCTTTTTACAAATTCATTGCTTTCCGTTGAATATGCCCCGAAAGGATATGCCATTGTTTCAAGGCTTATTCCCAGCGTCTTTTCAATGCTGCTTTTAGCCGTCACTATCTCGCATTTTAAAAAAGCGAGGTAATCCGCGTCAGTCTTTATTTTGTGGCGGCTGGTAAGCGGCTCTTCGTGCGAATAAGAATGGCACCCCACGCTTATCAGCCCCGATTTTTTCATCTCAAGTATCTGTGCCACGGTAAGCGCGTTCTCGTGCGATTTTTCATCCGGCCTTATAAATTTATAATAAACAAATATA
>PLPI01000032.1 GCA_003159495.1 candidate division FCPU426 bacterium
GATGATAGATTTAAAGGCCATTTAGATAAAGTAAGACTTAAAATGAAAAATGCTCCGGCTGTAATGCTTGGATATACAATGAGGTCGAGTAAGTTGATGGGGGATATGGCTTTTAAAATTCTTATTAATGAAACAAAAAAACCATTCATAATTTCAGACAATCCAGTTGTTTTATATAATCAATTTTTGGAAAAAAGAAACAAAATTGGAAGCAATATCGGATTTATTTGCAAAGGATTGCAAATATTTATGCCTGTAAGCCCGGATATATGTTTGATATTTTATGATGATAATGTTTATAATGCGGGATCGTTAAATAAGCGGGAAATTATTGTTAAAGAGGAAGAGGACATTAACAGAATAAATGGACTTCAATTATGCAAAGCAGAAAATCATTTATATTTTAACGAATCAATTGATGAATCATATATAAATATGCTGAAAAACACATATAGTAAGTATCGTAAAAGTGCTAAAAGCACGTTGAAACAATTTATGCCTAATGTTCAAAATCCGGAGAGACCTGCGGGTTTGCTGATGGTTTACAGGGAGGATATAAGAATAGGGCTTAAGTTGTCGTTTATTTCAGAAACAGAGCATGCAAAAAATTATGTTATGGGATTACAAATTTTTCATCCAAGAAGTGAGCTTTTACTTGAATTGGCAGAAAAAATTCATGGAAGGGAAAGAAAAGAAAATAATTCCAAGATATTTATAAATCCGGATACGGGTATGTATAAAGAAATAAAATTTCCTAACGTAGGGAGCATGTGATGAAAACAGGATATAAAAAGACAGAATTGGGTGAAATTCCGGAAGATTGGAAAGCACTTAAGTTTGGAGAAATTGCAGATATAAAGCGAGGAGCTTCACCAAGGCCAATTAAAGATCCAAAGTTTTTTTCTAAAACTGGACGTGAGTGGGTTAGAATTGCAGATCTGACCGCCAGCAATAAATATCTTGAACAGACTACGCAATATTTATCAAGTGAAGGTGAAAATAATAGCGTTAAGATTGAACCAGGTGAGCTTATAATGAGTATATGTGCAACTGTTGGAAAACCTCTGATTTCAAAAATCAGGGCATGTATTCATGATGGTTTTGTACTTTTTAAAGATTTAGAAAAAAAAGAGGATATTAATTACTTTTATTATTTATTGCAAAGTTTAAGTATCAAATTGGCATCATTAAAACAAGTTGGGACACAGGGAAATTTAAATGCTGAAATTGTTTCAAATATTATTGTTCCTATCCCACCTATTTTGGAGCAGTACAAAATTGCAGAAGTCCTGTCCACGGTTGACGAGGCTATCACTCTTGCTGATGAGAAAATTCAGAAAACGGAAAAGCTCAAAAAGGGGTTAATGCAGAGACTACTGACTAAGGGGATAGGGCATAAGAAGTTTAAAAAGACAGAGCTTGGGGAAATACCGGAGAATTGGGAATTAGTTACAATTGGAGAAATTATTGATGTTATAAGACGAGGTCCATTTGGCGGTGCTATAAAAAAACAAATTTTTGTTCCAAAAGGCTATAAAATTTATGAACAAAAAAACGTTATAAATAATGACTTTTCGCTAGGAAATTATTATATAAACGAGGATAAATATAATGAGTTAAAATCTTTTGCGATTGAAGAGGATGACATATTAATAAGCACGGCAGGCACAATTGGTAAAATGTCAATTGTACCTAAAATATATAAGCCGGGGATAATCAATCAAGCCATGATGAAAATTACAGTAAATAAAGAAAAAATTAGTCCTGAATTTTTCTTTGAAATTCTACAATTTCCTCAATATACAAAAGAAATTGTAGGCTCGTCACAAGGCGCTACGATGAAAAATATTTTAAAAATTAGTGAAATCAAAAAAATCAGGATTCCATTGCCGCCATTAGTTGAACAAAATATAATTGTTACGACAGTTAATGATTTAAAGGAATTATTAGAAGAAATGGGGAATAATAAAAAAATGTTTGAAAAGTTGAAAAAAAGTTTAATGGCGGATCTTTTATCCGGCAAGAGGAGGGTGTGTTTATGAGTTTAATAAAGGAACTAGAGAGTAAGATTACAAATTCAAATTCCAGTTTAGTTGATATTTTAATGCAGATGAAAATACTCGCGGCGAAACTCGGAAATCAAAATATTATCAGTTGGATTGATTTAGAATTAAACGGATATGCAGACAAAGGTAGCGAATTGCCAAGACATAGAAAAGGAGGGGGCTTAAATTTTGGCAATATTCTCGGTCCATTTTGGACCCAAATGAATAATGTTCAAATACCAACAAATAATTTTCCGCAAGAATTGAAAACTTATGCAAATGAACTTTGTTTTGTTGAGAGTGTTGGCACATTAGAGGAAATGGCAAAAAGCGGGAAAAGTTACATTCATCCATGGCCATTAGAACTTGCAGCAATGGCAGCACAGTATAATCTTCAAAATGGGTATCAATATACAAATATTTGGAAGCCAGTTGAACAACCTTTCATTAGACATGTTTTGGGATGTATAAGGAATAAGATGCTGGATTTAATTATTGAATTAGAGAAAACAAATCCTGAAATTGAAAAATCGGACGAGGAGATTAAAAAAATATCAAAAGAAACA
>PLPI01000106.1 GCA_003159495.1 candidate division FCPU426 bacterium
AACGGGAACTGTTACGTCGGTTAAATTCGAGAGCGGTGTGGCAAAGATAGTGATCAACGGCGTTGAGTATTCACTTTCTACAGTAACGCAAGGTTATCCGAATTTTAAATGTATTTCCTGCTGCCTACCTGTTCTTTTCCAGCCAGTTTGAAATATCCCCGATAACCGTCGGGGAATAGCCGGCGTAGATGAACTGCACAACGCCCGCCCTGTCCATTATAAGAACCGAGGGATAGCACGGCATTGTGTAGATTTTAGGTATGTTTGTTTTAAGGGTGCGGTAACGCATGTCGAGCCCGCCCGAAACGGCCTCTATGACCGCATGGCCGCCGGAGTAGGTTATATTGAACCAGATATTGTTTTTGCCGGGAATTTTTCCCATTGTCCCGGAGATTAATTTTTTTAACATATCCGAGTCCCTGCCGTTATCCATGAAGGCCAGTATGATGTTGCCTTTGCCGAGAAAATTGGAGAGGGAATATACAGCCGTCCCTTTCATGCCGAGNNATGAAATCAGGGCAGTTTGTGCCGGTTTTTATCATGCCGCGGGTATTGATCGAGCCAAAGGATGCTGTGCACATCATTGCCGCAAAGGCCGCAAGAAAAACAATAAATTTTTTCATTTATTTCCCCACACAAAAGTTTTTAAATACCGCGTCAAGCACATCGGAAGATGCTATCTCGCCGGTAATTTCCGCAATGCCGTTCGAAGCGTATTTTAAATGTTCCGCGGCCGTCTCAAGCGCACCGCCTTTTTCAACGATGTCAGAGGCCCGCTTTAACTCCATAAGCGCCTTTTCAAGGGCCGCCGTGTGGCGCGCCTCGGAGACAACCGGGTCGGACGAGGAGTCTATGCCGCCGGAAGATATTATAATATCTTTCAGGGATTTTGTTAAGAGATTAATGTTGGACCCGTTTTTCGCGGAAACAGTAATGACAGGTGAGGTTATTCTTAGGTATTTTTTGGCGCCTTCGGCCGAAAACGCCGCTTTCAGGTCGCTCTTGTTCATGGCCACAACATGGGGCCTGCCGGAAATTTCCGCGTAGGCGGCCGCGTCTTCAGCCGAGAGGGGCGTTGATGAATCAACGGTGAATATGACGGCGTCAGCTGATGAAATTGAAGCTTTAGACCTTTTTATACCCTCGTTCTCCGCAGGGTCGTTTGACAGCCTCAGGCCCGCCGTATCGGAGAGCAGAAAGGGGATGGAATCTATTATTATCTCCTCTTCTATCGTATCCCGCGTTGTTCCCGGAAGATCTGCGACTATTGCCCTGTCGCGCCCGAGAAGGGCGTTTAACAGGCTGGATTTGCCGGTGTTGGGGCTCCCGGCTATTGTGATTTTGACGCCGTTTTTTATCACGGAAGCCTTTCTGGCGCCGCGCAGCAGCCTGCCGATATCAGCCGAGGTGTAATTTATCCATTTTATAATTTCTTCCTTTTCAAGGGAGTCCCCGTGCTCGAAATCGAGCTGCGCTTCCACAAGCGCGACGGCGTTTATCAGGTTCAATCTTATTTTTTCGAGGGGCTCTTTTTCAGAGCCGAAGAGCTGGTTAAGCGCGAGTTTGAGAGTTTCGTCTGATCTCGCGCATGTCAGCGCCGATACCGCCTCTGCCTGCGGCAGATCCATTTTGCCGTTTATAAAAGCGCGCCTTGTAAAATCCCCGGGCCCGGCCGGGACGGCTCCGTTTGAAACGAGCAGCCCCAATATCCTGCGGGTTATGAAAGGACTGCCATGGCACGTAATCTCGGCCATATCCTCTCCGGTGTATGAAGACGGCGAATGAAAAAAAGCGGCAAAAACCTCGTCTATGGACGTATCCCCGTCATGGATAAGCCCCAGTGAAAGGGCCGCGGCCGGGGCGCTCATTGCGGTGCGGGAGCGGTTGTGAAAGGAAAAAACGCGGTCCATGATTGAAAAAGTTTCCGGGCCGGTGAGCCTTATGACCGCCAGGGCGCTTACCGCCGGAAAGGTTGCGGCCGCGGCTATAGTGGTGCTTTTAAGTTTCATAGCAGTGAAGTAATTACAACTTTTTTGTACGAGCCCTTGCCTACGGAAAATGTCTTAAGGCCGTCAAAGCTCTTGATCTCCTCGTGCAGGAGTTTTCTTTCGTATGATGGTAGAAAATCGGTTATGGTTTCCGACGGTTCCATGAGCACCTTTTCGGCCATTGTCTTTACGGTTGACCGCAGGTATGCGGCGCGTTTGTCCCTGTAGGAGTCGATATCGATTATTATGGGTGCGTGGCGCCTTAAATTTTTGTCCATGGCGATTGTCAGTATGTACTGCATGGCCATGATGTTCTGGCCGTTCTTGCCTATCAGCAGGCCGTCTTTGCCGGGAGTGGAGATCTTTAAAATAACGGTTTCGGCCTCTTTTTTGACGGATATGGCGGCGCCGATGAAGCGCATCAGCGCGAGGAGTTTTGCCACTATATCACGGGCAAATTCTATGTCAGCATCGCTGGTTTCCGGCTGGACCCATGTTGAAACAGGGTTCTTCTTAAAGCATTCAACGGTATATTCGCGTTTGTCGGTGAAAATTTTCTCGCCGACCAGATTGGCGGACAGACTCTCAAGGGAAACGGAATTTTCCGTCATAAAATCCCCAACCGCCTGTGATACCGTCGGCGCTGTTTTTCTTATGCCGTTCATAAAACCTCCGGAAAAGGGTTATTTGCTTTTGTTGACGATGAGCTGTTGGATTATGCCAAGCACGTTCGAGATGCCCCAGTATAGCAAAAGGCCGGACGGCCACTGGAAAGAGAAATATGTGAGCACCACGGGCATAATATACATGAGCATTTTTTGCGAGCTGTCGGATTCCGCCGTTACATTGGCCTGTGAAGACATCATCTGCTGGACGAACATGGTAATGCCCATGAATATCGGCAGTACAAAATAGGGATCCGGCTTTGAAAGGTCCTTCCACCACAGCGCGAAATTTGCCCCCTTTAATTCAACCATGTTTATGAGGGTGGCGTAGAGGGCTATAAAAATCGGTATCTGCAGCAGCATGGGAAGGCATCCGCCCAGCGGGTTTATTTTGTATTCCTGGTACAGTTTCATTGTTTCTTCGTTGAGTTTTTGCGCGTCGTCCTTGTATATTTTTTTCAGCGTCTCCAGCCGGGGTTTCAAAATATTCATTTTTGACTGGGTTTCCTTCATCTGCTTGTAGCTTGAGTTCGATGGTATCCAGAGTATGAGCCTTATTATCACGGTCAGTATTAATATGGCGACGCCCCAATTTTTCGTCACTTTGTAAATTGCGTTCAGGGCAAAAAACATCCATTCGCCCAAAAACCTTATGCCGCCGAGGTCGACGACTTTGGCCATTGACAATTTTTTCAGGCGGTTGTATTCGGCAGGGCCGGCATACGAGGTTACTTCAATGGTTTCCGTTGATTTAGGCGAAACAAGTATGTCCCTTAAATTCATCCCCAGGTACGTGAACCCGCCCGGGTCGGATTTTATGTATTCGTTTTTTATGTCGGTTTTAAGCTTCGGCGAAAAAACAAAGACGAAATAAAGGTCCTTTATCGCCAGCAGGTCGGGAACTCCGTCAAGCACGTCGAGTTTTCCGTCGGTCTGTTTTAAATTCACATTCTGCATCTTAACGCCGGTCCCCTGGGTGTAAACCGTTTTGTTATAATCCGCGCCGGTGCCCTGTTTTGTCTTTAAAAGGTCCTGCGGGAGGTAATGAATATTCGGACCCCAGGTATAACGCATATCCTTTAAAACCGCGGGAGCGGATGTTGTGTTTGTGAATTTAAGGGAGGTATTTATAACGTAATTATCATCGGCTATGGAAAATTCCTTGGTGATTTTTATCCCGGATTTCAGCAGCGTTGAAAATGAAATTGTCTTTACCCCGAACGCCTCCGTGGTGCCGTTATAATTCCATGGAATTTCGTTGAGCTTGAAATCATCCGAATAAAGGCTCAGGTATGAAAATGATGATTTTGACGGGATGAGCTCGAGTATATTTTCCTTTCCGTTGGCGGTGTCTGAATATTTTTTCAGCGTCAGGCTGGAAAGAGCCGCTCCAATATTGGAAAATGTGAAAGTGGCCAGGCTGTTCTCCACAGTATAGTCCTTTTCGGAGCGTGAAAGAATAACCGATGGGGCCATGGCGGTTTTAACCGCTCCATTTACAGCCGTGGTTGATACGGAAGCAGCGGCCGACTGGGCAGACGCAGGCGCGCCGGCCTGCGTGGATGAAGGCGCGGTGACAGCGTGTTTAGGCGCAAAGAAAAAATTAAAACCGAATAGCACTATGCCGGCCAATACGAGAAAAGTCATCAGCCTGGCGGAATCGTTGTTCATAAAAGTCTCCTTTTTGTAGGGGATTAAAAAATTATTTAAGCGGGTCAATCCCGCCCTTGTTCCATGGGTTGCACCTTAAGATTCGTTTTATAGCGAGAAAGGAGCCTTTGACGCTGCCGTATTTTTCAATGGCCTGCCTGCTGTAATCGGAACAGGTTGGGTAAAACCTGCACGAAGACGGAACATAAGGCGAAATTACAGCCCTGTAAAAGTTTATAAGAGCAATAAGGATTTTTTTCATAAATTCCCCTGTAAGGTCATAATGGAACTTTTTTTAAGGTTTCGTCAAAAAGAGCGTTTATGGAGGCGTCCACGTCCGCAAAAGACTCAAGCGAAGCGATGGCATGCCTGGGCATGATAAGAACGTCAAAGCCGGTAAGTTTTGCCTTGTTTTTATGGTAACTCGCCCTCATCCAGCGCTTATAACGGTTGCGCCCGACGCTGAGCTTCACCCTTTTTTTAGCTATGTTTGCAGTATAAAGGTTGTGTTTTTTTCTGTCGCTGCGCAAAAGATAAACGGAAAAATAACTGTCGCCGCTTTTTATACCGTTATTTAAAATAAACCGTATCGCACTTGCGCTTGGATTCTGTTTCCTGATAGGGGTATTCTCCTTGCTAAAACGCCGTTAAACCCTTGTTAATTCCTTGCGGCCCTTCCTGCGCCTTGAAGACAACACTTTGCGGCCGTTTTTTGTGCCCATCCTTTTTAAAAATCCGTGTTTCCTTGCCCTTTTCTTTTTATGGGGCTGAAATGTACGTTTTGGCATTTTTCTCTCCGTTTTATAGTTAAATATGATTATAAAAAATCGAAAGTAATTATAGGGGAAAAAGCCGAATGTGTCAATAGATAAAGAACCGGCATGGGGGGAAAAGACGCGGGATAAAAAAAATTGAACTTTTCGTTCCGCGTATGCGTCTAATTTTTGAATTAGGAAACAAATCCGGCGGGCTTTCCAACCCACCCCTCCCAAACCCTTATATCAGCCCGCCGGATCCCCTAAAAAAAAGGGGAAAAAGGGATTTTATTGGAGGCATTTCAGGGTTAGCGGTTCCGGCGGAACCGCCTTTCATTTTACCATCCCCGCGTAAGACTGCCCTGCTTTTCCCGCGAAAGGCTCCTTCTTTACATAACCTCCGGGGTTAAAAGCGGCGTCAATTGTCAGCCCCACACTCCGGGCGGCGCTTGAATAACCGGCCTCAGCCGAGAGATTGAACATGGGGCCGAAGCAGTATCTGACACCGATGCCGGCGGAGTAGTAATATTCATATTCAGATTCGGAATCCGTTGAATCATGGATCACGTCGCCGTTTGAAAGGACTTCTTTATAGGAGAAGGATATATTCTGCACGGCCACACCGGGGAATTCGGCGCGTACAAAAAAAGCAAGGCTGTCATTTACGGTGTACCGCAGGGTCAGCCCCGGCGCCGCGGTGAAAAGGCCGACGGAGGCTTTCTGAAGGAACGTTATATGGTTGAATGTGTCGTCAAATTCGGCGGAATATGAAAAACTCGGGATGTATGAACATCTAAGAGAACACAAAAGGTCGTCGGAAAAGTCAAAAAACAGCCCTCCGCCCATGGAGGGAGAGATCGTTGATTCGGACCAGCCCACCTTAAATCCCGCCGCGGCCTCGTAATTTCTGTAACCCTCAAGGGAAAAAATATTGCTGCCGTCGGATATCATGATGCCATAATCCTCGATCGGGCTGGAAAACTGCATACCGCACGAAATAGCTGGCTCTATTATAACGCAGAAGGAAAATGACGGCGCAAATAACAAAAGAAAAACTGCAAGAATTTTCTTCATAGTTCCTCCTCGGTACAGGAACTGATTATATAATGGAGGGGATGTAAAGACAATAAAAATACCGGGCCGGAAACCGCGGATAAAAATGACGGTTTCGGTCATTGACAAAAACGGCGGCAGGCGCAACAATAAAGAAAAAAAACGAGGGTAAATTATGAGAAAAGTCCCGAAGTCACAGCAAAAACTTTATTCAATACTGGTGCGCTGCAATCCGGAAGAAGCCGCTCTAGTTAAAAAGTACGCGGCCGAGGAGAATCTTGACATGAGCAAATTCATGAGAAAGCTTCTCTCCGAAAGGGCAAAGAACGGACCGGATTCCGTCCACGGGGTAATTAATGACCTGGCGGAAAAACACGGAGTGATAATAGAAAAGATGGAAGACGTATCCCAGAAAATTGAGTCACGGATTTAAGGATTTTCAGGCCGGAATTTTTATTTTGCGGCTGCAAACACCGCGGGTGCGAGCCCGCGGATTTTTATTTCCATTTCCTCATTCTTCCGCCGCGGAAGAATTTTGCGCTTGAAAACACAAGTTTTGGCGCGCCGGAACCGGAGAATTGTTCGGTTTTGACAACAGGATGGCTTGAAACCGGTATAGTGGACCTGATTATTTTTTCGATTGATTTTACTTCGCTTGCCTGATCGGGCGTGGCCAGCGATATTGCGTGGCCCTTTCTTCCGGCCCTGCCGGTCCTTCCGATGCGGTGTACGTAATTTGAGGGATCATCCGGCAGGTCGTAATTTATCACAAGTTCAATGCCATCAACGTCTATGCCGCGCGCAGCTATGTCGGTTGCCACAAGTATGCGGTACTTTCCGGTCTTAAAACCCTGAAGCGCGTCTTTTCTCTGGCCCATGGAACGGTCCGAGTGTATCTCTGATGCCGACAGGTTCTGCCCCCTGAGACTCGCGGTTACCCTTGCGGCCCCGCGTTTTGTGCGGGTAAAAAGAAGCACCGAACCTGTATATTGTTTGAGTATTTCGAGCAGTATGGTTGTTTTTAATTCGCCGCGCACCACGAATATTTCCTGCGATACAAGTTCCGCAGCGGTTCCCTGCGGCGCAATCTCGGTACGCACGGGAAGTTTCATGTGACGGTCGGCTATCCTTACTATATCGGCCGGCATTGTGGCCGAAAAAAGCATTGTCTGCCTTTCTTTCGGAACAGATTCAAGAATTTCGTTTATCTGCGGAAGAAAACCCATGTCCAGCATCCTGTCTGCCTCGTCAAGGACCAGGATATTCACGTTGTTGAGCCTTACCGTACGGCGGTGCATATGGTCTATGAGCCTGCCGGGGGTGGCGATTATAATCCTTGGGTTCGTCCTCAGGCTGGCAATCTGCTTTCCCATGCTGTCGCCGCCCATTAAAAGCACGGTTTTTATCCTGAAAGCAGGGGCCAGTTTTGTCATTGTTTCGTTTACCTGAAAGGCAAGCTCCCTTGTGGGGACGACAATGAGCCCTTTTGTGTCGGACTGTGAGAGCCTCTGCACCATGGGTATGCCAAACGCGAGCGTCTTGCCGGTGCCGGTCTGGGCAATTCCAATGATGTCCTGTCCTGCCACGCCTATGGGAATGGCCTTTTGCTGTATCGGCGTGGGGATTGTGAACTGAAGTTTCGCAATTATATCCAGAAGCCCCGGAGCAATATCTAAACCCGAAAAATTCATATTTTCATTTATCATGGTGAATAGTATAACACTATTTAAGAAAAAATGCAAAAAATGTTTTAATTTTGCAGCGTTATATTAAATTCAGGAAAACGGATGAAAAAAGGGCTAAAGTATAATATAATAATATGGCAATTCAGGGTATTAAAGAGCGGATCTTATGGCGGAACCCCAAAATCCGGTTTTGCCGGAAAAGCAAAACCATTTTTTAGAGGCTCATAAATTACACCGGTTGAAGCTAAAATATAATTATGAAACTTTTATGTCTGAAAATCTGTCGTAGTTGTATAAAGTTATAAGTCAAATATTTTTAAATAAAGTGATTAAGATAAGCTTGCGGGGTGTATTCAGTGGGAAAAGTTAAAATGTTTTGTGCTTTTATATTTTTCTTGCTTTTTGCCGTATATATTTTTCCAGTACCTCCGCGCGGCACTCCGGGCGACCTGTGGGCCGACAGGATACTCGGCCAGACTGACGGCTCCATTCCTGATTCCGGATTCGGGGAATTGAAACCTAACATGGGAACAAACCGCAATGTTTTTAATGTCGGCGGAGTCCTTGTGGACAGGTATTCAAATCCGCAGCGCTTATATTTGTGGGACGGCGGAAACAGCCGCGTGCTTGGATTCAGCGATATAAGAATCGCCCTTACAAAACTTGGCGGCCAGCTTGGAGTCGACCTGTGCCTTGGGTCGGATCCAACCGCGGTGCCAATGGGTGCGGACATGGTAATAGGCCAGCCTGATTTTACACACTGCGCATGCAACCGTGACAACAATGTCCAGAATTATCCTTCTTTCACCCTGGCAGGCGCAGCCACTCTCTGCGGCATGCTCCAGACACAGTGCTCTCCATGGGAAGGCGGATCATATTCAAATATGGCGGTGGACCAGCAGGGAAATCTGTACGTCCCGGATACCTGGAATAACCGTGTCCTTCGTTTTGAAAGCAACAGCCTTGTTCCCGGAGCTGCCGGGCCGGCGGCATCATACGTATGGGGACAGAGTGATTTTACCGGCATAAACGCAAACCAGGGATATTCGGCTCCCAATAACAGCACGCTCAGCTTCGGCTCCATCTGCGGCGCGGCTGTCGATTCACTTGGAAATCTATGGGTCGCCGACTCGCAGAATAACCGCGTTTTGCGTTTCCCGAATCCAAACGCTCCAAATCCGGGAGTTCCGCTTCAGGAGGCGGATATTGTTCTGGGCCAGGCAAATTTTAATACTGTTACAGCTGCTCTGGATGTATCTGACCTGAACCATTTAAACAGTCCCGTCGCGGTGCGCGTGGATACATCGGGAGATGTTTTTGTAAGCGACCTGGCAGTAAACGGGAGCACCACAGGAAGGGTGCTTATATATAAACCAGTGTCAGTGACGGCCGGCATACCGCAATATTCCAGTGGAATGTCCGCAAGTATGGTGATTTCTTCGGGCGTAGCCACACCGTATTCAATTGATATCGACGCGCAGGGAAACCTGTGGGTCACGGAAACGCTTTATAACCAGGTTGTGATGTACAGCGTGAACTGCGTTACCGACCCTCCGACAGCCGTGGCCCAAAAGGTCCTGCTACAAAACCAGCTTTCAACCGCACAGTCGACAAACGCAACCTGGGGCAATGGGCTTGATTTTAAGTATATTTATCCTGCGGGAGCAACCGGAGCTTCGTGGTTCATGTTCGGCCCCGTGGCGGCTTCGGTTGACAAAGACGGGAATATATTTGTCTGCGCCCACTCAAATATGCACGACCTTTACCGTTTTCCGGCCGGGGTACCTAATATAACAGCTCTGCCGGCGGGACAGGCATGGTCGGCTGACGTGGATGTTTTCAAACCGAGCCAGTTTGGAATGAAAAACCAGATAGGGTCCGCAAATCTGGAGGAAGGCGTCGGCGTGGCGGTCGGGCAGAACATGTCGCCGCAGCAGATTGTGGCTTCAGATGATTACCGCATCATGTATTGGGACATTCCGGCTGGCGGAGTGCAGGGTATCATCAACGGGCAGGCGCCTGACGGGTATGCCGGAGTGACGGCTTCAAATGTTTTTCAGATGGGAACGACTATTTTTGGCCGTGTAAGAACAGATAACATGACAGCGCCGCAGCATCTATGGGCAATCGCCTATGAGCAGACAGCTTATGATGTCCAGGTTTATAACCTTCCTTTAACGCCTTATGCTGTTCCTGTGACCAAGGTGGCAAACACACTTCCTGTCCTCGGGGGCGGGAGTGTGACAATACCGACAATAGCGGGAATTTATCCGGACCCTGCAGGAGCGTACCTGTGGATTGCGGATAACACCAACAGCAGGGTTTTAAGGGTGAAAAATCCGCTGACGGCTCCTGTTGTTGATATTATTCTCGGACAGGTAAGTTATACCGGGACGGCATGCAATCAGGGAGGATCTCCGAACGCTTCAACTCTATGTAATCCCGGCTCTGTTGAAATGGACCATCACGGCAATCTGTATGTATCGGACGCTTCACTGGAAACCGCGGGCAACTGGAGAATGCTGAGGTGGACAGCGGCCCAGCTTCCGGCTAACCCGGCAACATGCCTTTATGGCATTGCCGCTACGGGTGTTTTTGCGACAGGCGGGAATTTTAATATTGCCCAGTCATGTGTTCCTGCCGGAAGCCCGCCGATAGCCGAATGCGCCCCGTTTGAACCGGCATTTACTTCCGATGACCGGATAATGGTTGCCGGGCAGAACGGTTACACAGGCAACAGGTTCCCGGTGGCCTTCAGCAATCCTTCCGGCGGGGATCTGCCTGTTTCAATGCTGAATGATTTCAGTTCAATGAGTTATTCCGCCGTATTTGACAATCAGGACAATCTGTATATTACGGATCTTGACAGGGCAAGGATGATGATTTATTTTAAGCCTTTCCCGACGCCTACTTTGACGCCGCTTACACCCATGCCGACAGCTACATTTACATGCTTGCCGACACCGGGGTGTTTCCAGATGGGGCAGAACCTGCCGGACCAGTCGGGCGGGTTTTCCTATCCAATGGGTGTCGCTGTTGATACTATACGCCATTATATTTATGCGGCTGATTCGGGGAATAACCGTATACAGTTATATTCATATGTTCCGGGCAGCCAGCCGGTTCCAGCGGGTGTTTTCGGTTCGGCAGGGGCAGGAAACGTGCAGTTTAATTATATAAATTCCATTGTTACCGATTCCCAGGGTTATCTGTATGTCGCGGATTTTAACAACGGGCGGGTACAGAAAATATGGTTTGACGGGGTAAACGCAACGCTTATCGCCGTAGTTAACCAGCCTGCCGATGACATAGGGCTGCCGCGGGGGCTTTATGTAACTCCTGACGGGTCGACTGTTTATATAACAACCGACGCTAATCTTGTATACAGATATGACGGCGGCGGCGCAGTTTATTCAAAAACAGCATCTTTCGGCAGCGGGTTGAACCTGCCGATGGGCATACTTAAGACAGGAAATATTATATATGTTGTGGACAACGGTAATAATAAAATAGAATATTTTACTGAAACGCCAGGCTCTCCGCCGACGTACAGCGCAGGTACGGCTGTGAACACGGGCGCCGGAGCTTCGTTGATGAACAATATGTTTTTTATGACCGCGGACAAAGCGGGTTATATTTATGTGGCGTCCGCGAATTCTTTCCAGATGCTTGTCTTTCAAAAAATGGCCGTTGACACATTTTATCTGGTGTATAATACATCAATCAGCAATACGCCGATTGCCGTCGCCGTGGATGACCAGGATGATATTTACGTCAGCAACGGGTCTGGAAACAAGGTCGTGGAGGTGCGCGGATGCTTTACGGAAAATACGGCCACAATCTCACCCACTATTACAGATACGCCCACAAATACCCCGACATTTACGGTCACACCCACGGCCACGTGTACATCGACTTATACAAGCTCCGCCACGCCGTCATTCACTCAGACAGCCTTTACATATACCTATACTCCCACATCAACGGCAACACTTACACCCGCGGCGACATTAACGGCAACTGAAACTTCAACACAGGTGGAATTGCCGCCGTGCGGGGACGGGTCAAACGCCGTGTTATATCCGGTACCTTTCAGAAGCTCTTACGGAAGCCTTTATCTGCACCTGGGCCTGTGTTTTGCCGCGGATGTGAATGTAAAAATATACACAGCCGGTTTCAGGAAAATAATGGACAATACTTATAATGATGTGCCGATTGATTCCGGCCTGGAAATCCATTCAGGAGATATCAGGAACGGCGCAAAATTGGCGTCGGGAATATATTATGCCGCTGTTATAATCACCCCAAAACCCGGCTCGGGATTTTCAGTAAAGAAAAAAGTAATCCCATTTGTTGTTATTAATTGAGCCGGGCATACCGTTTTTTATATAAAAAATATTATAATAAACCCGGAAAAATAGTATAATTACAGGCGATGGTAGAAATATGGAACGGAAATGATATTATTACAGAGATATCCGGGATTGATTCACGGCGCCGTATCAGCGCAAAACCCGTTGCGTCTGAAATTATACGCGCGGGACAGCCCCTTTTTGACATTGTATTTGATACGGCCATGAATTCATACGGGCACATGCCTGAACGCTGCGCCGAGGCGTGCGCCAGGGCCGCCCTGGCAAACCACTGTTTTGCCGAAAAACGTTCCGGAGCGATAGTTGCGGCAATATTAAAAAAACCCGGCGGCAGGATAAGGTATTTTCTTGCGGTATTGGCCGGGCGTTTAAGCCCGTGTGAAAAGGACGCTTACAAATGCGCACATATTATTAATGAATGGCTCCATGGCGAGAAAAGCAGGGGGGCGAAAGCCGCGTTCCTTGAGGCCATAGCATCTCTTTCCCGTTACAGCAAAAGGCTGGCGCCCATGGCTGAAAAGCTTATAAATGAGGCCCTGCGGTCTCCGACGGCCTCATATTCGGCCAGGGCAAGGCAGATAATAAAGAGAAAAGGGGCGGTTCCGAACGTCTAATCTTTGTAGAGAGGCGGCTTGCTGCCTCTTGCCTCTTTTATGAAAGGAGTAAATGATGAAACGCATAGTAACACTGGCGGTTGTTATTTTTTCTATTATGATGTTATCTTCATGCAAGTCGCCGGGGCCGCTCGCGGCGACAAATTTTGATGGGTTGAACGGGCCCGTCCTGAATATTGGAAATGGATTAATATCTATAAACAACTGGGAGGTAAATCCATATTCAACTGTCAGCCCTTCCAATGAAACGCTGAGTTTGAATACAACAAATGCCGCGTGTATTGAGGAAGGGACCGGTTCTGCGGAGATTTACTGCAATCCGCTCGCATATCAAAAGCCAATAACGTTGTATAAGGCTTTCAGCCCTCCCACAAACCTGTCCAACAGGATTGTCTCAATATGGATGTACGCTCCGTCGGATCTGGCGGCACTGAATGGCACTTATTTTCTCAACCTATACGTTACGGTAGACGGCGGCGGCGATAAGGAAATTTCTTCCAGCAACCAGTTTTCCTCAGGCTGGACGCAGATAAAATTTACTGTGCCGAATTCCGACGATTATACATATATATCCGCCATGAGATTTTCACTTGAGGCGATAGCAAATCTTACCCCAACGCCTTTTCCCGGATATATTTACTTTGACGAGATAAGCTGGTAAAATAAGGAAATTTTAAAAATTGTTTTTAATGGAGGGCTTATGGCATCGGTGTTATTCAGCTTAATTACGGCGGGAATATTTTTTGTGCTGGTTTCATTCACGGGGGCGCGCATGGGTAAGGGCGGAAAACCATATAATACGGGTCTGTCTGCCGCGCATAAGATTCTTTCAATACTGGTAATAGCAGGGCTGATTGTTTCAGCTTATAAACTTCACGGTGTTGCCGGCGGAAAATTATATTCGATGATTGCCCTGCACGCCGCGGCAGCGGCGGCCCTGGTTAATATCATCATAGGCGCGGTGCTCTCGGCCCGCAAAAGCGACGGGCCGGGGCTTATTGCGGCGCACAAGATTTTTACGGCAATCTCGGCCGCGGGATTTCTGGCGGCCATAGTTTTTGTCAGCGTGAAAATGTAAAAAACCGGCAATTAAGAGCCACAGTTGAATACAGCGTAATATTCCCTGTACGGCTAAACCGCAAGTTCACACGAAAAAATATAGTTTTTAATTATTTTTAGTAAGTGACTTCCACATCCCACAGGTATTCATACCCCACGGCAACGAGGCTTGGGGCCGCGGCTCCGGCAAATGCCGCTGGAGAGTATGCTATTCCCTGCTGGAACGAACCGTTTGAATAGGCATTGGCCAGGAACAGGTTCACTTCATAAGTCTCCGCGGAAGTATACATTGAGGATATGTCCATGCTGTTGCCAGGAACATTTATTTTATCAAAGCCCATATATTCGTTGACGTCGTTATAATTTCCGTTGCTGCTCCATGTCAGGGTATCGCAGTCCGTGCTTATATTTCCGCTCGTGACCGGAGCCGTGACACGCGCGGTATAAGTAACCCCGCCCGCAAAGACGTCGAATTCGTAAGTGTCCCCGGCTACGCAATTTGCGCCGGAGAGAAAATAATATCCGTTGATAACACCCTCATATTCATCTTCAGGTACGTAAGGCACGTTAATCTGCGTTCCGGCAGTAATGTTCTTAATCGTCACATTTGCGTCTGTTACAGCATTGCCGTCGCTTCCGTTTACCCACACCGTATCCTGTACCAAAAATCCTCCCTCAAGGTCGGAGGAGAATATTTCCGCAATGATCACCGGTGCAGTTGTCGGAGGCGTGGGCGTAGGCGTGGGTTCCGGGTATTTGGATACTAAAACCACGTTAACGTCCCAGGATGTGTCATATTCAAGGTTAAGGCTGCTGTTTGAGGAAGTACCGCCTGCGAACGGCAGGTTGTCATTGGCTGCGTCAATAGCCACTGAATACTCGCCCTCGACTCCCGGAAGGGGATAATATGAAGAGATATCCAGGCTGTCCCCGGTGGCTTGTCCATAATAGATATTATTACCTGACGGGTCATCAATGTTGACGTAAACATAATTTTCACTGTATTGCCATGACAGCGTGTTGCCGTCCGGGCTTAAGTTGGAATTGCCGGGCATGACACCTGATGCGGTGTAAGTGACCCCGCTGAAATAGACATCCACCTCAACAGTGTTTCCCGGGTCAATTCCGCTAATAGGGCCGGAGTAACTGCCGTACATCCAGGCGGTTGAAAAACTGCGGGATTTTGTCACGTTTTTTACCGTAACAACAGCGTTCTGTATGTAGTTATAATTCGCGTCTTCCACATCTATGTAACATTCATAATCCGCGTTTTCATCATTGTAGTAGTCAATGGATGCATAGATATTAATCGGCAAAGGCGCCGGTGTTGTGGACGGGGTGGGAGTGTTTGTTATGGTAGGGGGAATTATATTTGTCGGTGTGTATGTATAGGAACATGTCACCACAACAGCCGTGACAAGCGAGTTCATGGTTTTTTGCGCGACTGCCGTAGCCGTTGCATTGCCTATCGCCGCAGTCTGTGTCTGGGTGGCCGCGGCCTGTTCCGTGGGGTCAGCCTGCGCCAGATACGCTATAGTTGCCGCCATCTGCGCTGTCGCTGTCTCTATTGCGCCGGCCATCTGCGCCGTGGCCGTGGAATTAATTGTGGGAGTGCTGGTGCCGTGCGTCGCGGCGTATGTGGCCTGCGCATTGGCTGTCTGCTGAACAATCGCCACGGCAGTTGATGTCTGCTGAATTTCCATTGTCTGGGTGGCCGCGGCCTGGGCGGTCGCGCCTGCTGTGGCTATATAAGTAAGAGTTTCCTGTATATCCGGAGTCGTGGTTGAGGAGTCGGGTGACGACGGCAAAGATTTTTTGCTGCAGTTTGCGGCCAGCAGGACAGACATTATTACGGACAAAATCAAAGCAAATTTTTTCATTGTTCCCCCCTTATAGGTGAATTTACGTATATAATAATACTATACTAACTCGACTTTGGCAAATTATG
>PLPI01000070.1 GCA_003159495.1 candidate division FCPU426 bacterium
ACAGACAGCAACACGGTATATGTGTTTGATACAACAACCAACGCAATGACAGGCGTTAGCTGGCAGGTTTCGCCGGCGCCGGGCACATCAATTACGGACATTAAAACAGACGCCGGAGGAAATGTCATAGTCGCCGATTCGAATTCGAACGATATATTAGTATATTCGCCGACTGGAATTTTGACTTCTTCTTTCCAGTATTCGTTTAACATCCAGGGATTCGCTCTGTGCGGCAGTTACCTGTATATCCCGGGCAGCGGCGGGCTGCATAAAATAAATTATCCGGCGCTGACAGAGGCGCAGGTGCTTGCAAATTACGGACAGGGAAACGGCAAGGTGGACGCGCCGGGTCCCTGCGACGCATTTGCAGACGGAACAATTCTTGTCGGCGATGTGACAACAATAAAAGTTTTTGCCCCCTAAAAGAACAGGAGCCGGATAAATGTCAGGCCGCAGATTTTTTGTAAATAAGATATCGGAAAATAAAGCCGAAATAACCGGCGGTGACTATAACCATGCCGTAAATGTTTTGAGGCTCAAGGCGGGCGATGAAGTCGTCGTTTTCAATTATGAATACGGGGAATACGAGTCGGCTGTTGAGTCAATAGATGAAAAAAACGGCCGTATGACAGTTGTCCTTGGAAAAAAAATCAGGGAGCGCGAAGGCAAAAGGTCTATTATCACATCATATATTTCACTTGTAAAAAAGGAAAATTTTGAGTTTATGCTTGAGAAGTTAACCGAGACGGGCGTGGATGTCATAGTCCCTGTGGCGGCAAACCGCAGCGTAGTTAAGGTCAAAGACGAGGCAAAGAAAGAAAAAAGGTGGGAATCAATAATATATTCCGCCGTGAAACAGAGCGGAAGGATGACAACTCCGGCGCTGATGCCGGTTGTACCAGGCGTTGAAAACATACCCGATGCCGGTTTCGGCGCGTCATTTTTTATTTATGAAAAAGCGCACGGCACATACCTTATAAATGAGGCTGTAAAATTAAATCCCGGAGATGACGCCTCATTTATCATAGGGCCGGAAGGCGGTTTTGACGACAACGAAGCGGAAATAATCATTGGAAAAGGTTTTAAAGAGGTCTCCATAGGGGACACGATCTTACGCGCTGAAACGGCGGCTATTGCGTCCGCCACCGTGCTTGCGCAGGCATTAAGGAGAAGCGATTGGAAAAATTCATAGAAAAATTCAAGTCAACTGCCGCCGCCGCGGGACTTACAGCGGATATTTACGCTGAGAAGCTGTACAAAAGCGAGGTTGCCGCGAATGACGGTGAAATTGACAGGGTGCAGGAATCCGACACCTTCGGCGCCGCGGTGAGGGTTTTTAAGGACGGAAAAATGGGGTTCGCGTACACATCCTCCCCGGACCCGGATGCGGTTGTACCGATAATTGAAAAGGCGCGCGCCTCCATGTTCGTTGACGGATACAGCGGCCTTGATTTTAGGCCGTTCAGCGGCGAAAACAGTATAAAAATGAAGGACCCGGGTTTTGAAGAAGCAACCCTTGAAAAAAAGAAAGCCAGGGCGCTTTCAGTCGAAGGCGCCGCAAAAGCTGAGTCGACGAAAGTAAAATATGTGCGCGACACGACGTGTGTTGATATGCTCTCAAGGACGGCTTATTTTAACACCGCGGGCGCGCGTTACGATTATGAAAAAACATATTCATATATGTTCACATCAGCCGTAGCCTCGGACGGGACGTCCGATGAGGCCGCAGATGTCATGGACGGCGGCGCAATCTGGTCAAAGCTTGACCCGGTTGAACTCGGCAGGCAGGCTGGAGGCCGCGCTGCGTCTCTTTTATCCGGCGGCCCGGTTAAAACCGGCGAGTATTCCCTTATTATACCCTCGTACGCCGCTGTTGAATTTTTGCAGGTGATATCGCCGATGTTTTCCGCGGCTAATTTAAGGAAAGGCAAGACGCTTCTTGCGGCAATAAAAGAGGGTGAAACGATCGCGTCGGCTGCAGTCAACCTTATCGACGATCCGTGCATGGATTACGGGGCGGGAAGCTATCCGGCTGACGCCGAAGGGTTTGAGGGTAAAACAAAAAAACTTATAGACGCGGGAAAATTTACGGGATTTATTTATGATATGAAGGAGACGGCTTTTTACAAAAAAAGCGCGTCCGGAAATTCAGCCAGGATTTCGTACAAATCCCTGCCGGAACCCGGCGTTTCAAATTTTTACATGGCGCCGGGAGCGGAAAAAACAACCGAAATATTAAAAAAAGAAAAGGGCATCTTTGTAAATTCAATGATGGGACTGCATATGACAGACACTGTTTCCGGGAATTTTTCCCTCGGCATCAACGGCTGGGTATTCGAATCGGGTGAAAAAAAGGGGGCCGTGAAAGAGGTGCTCATTACCGGAAACATAAGGGATTTTTTGAAAAACATCAGCGCGGCCGGAGATGACATGAAATTTTATATGAATTTCGGATCCCCGACGCTTTTTGTAAAAGGCATAACAGTCGCCGGAAAATAACCCGGTAAAAAGAAGGGATCAATGGAAAAAAATATAACAGGAATAATTGGCTTCCCGCTGTCGCATACCATGTCGCCTGCCATGCATAATAGTTCATTCGGCCATTTTAAAATGGACTGGGAATATGACGTCTTTGAAATGGAGGCGGATAAGGTGGGCGGATTTATCGCCCGCATGCGGCGCGAGAATATAAAAGGAATCAATGTCACCATTCCGCACAAGCATCATGTAATGAAGTACCTTGATAAAATAGACCGCGCCGCTTCCGTCATCGGGGCCGTCAACACTGTTGTAAATAAAAACGGCAGGCTTACGGGCTATAACACCGATTATCTCGGCTTTCTGCAGTCGCTTAAAAAGAACAGGGTAAGCCTGAAGGGGAAAAAGGTGGTAATGCTCGGGGCCGGCGGGGCCGCGCACGCCATCGGTTACGCCCTGAATAATTTCAGGCCGGAAGAGTTCCGCATATACAATATAGACCTTCCGATGATTGACAGGCTGGTCAGGCAGCTTAAGCTGAAAAATGTAATTACAGGCGGCATCGGGAAAGACGCGGAAAAAGATTCGGCAATTGCGTCGGCTGATTTTGTCATCAACTGCACCTCTGTGGGAATGCACGGCAATGAGGCTCCCTACAAAATTGATAAATTAAAAAAAGGGGCGGTCGTTTTTGACCTGATATACAATCCCGCAAAGACGCCCTTTTTAAAAAACGCGGAAAAAAAAGGGGCAAAGACAATCAACGGGCTGGACATGCTCATATACCAGGGCATAGAGGCCTTCGAGTTATGGACCGGTAAAAGGCCGTCGTACGCGCTGGTAAAAAAAGCCGTTGATAAATACATGAGTGAAACATGAAATACTTTTTTGCGGCAATTGTCTGCCTGGCGCTGATATGCTCATGCGCGCCTGGGAAGAAACTTGGGAAGAAACTGAAAATCAACGAAAAAGAGACGAAAAATCTTGTCAGCCGCATCGAAAAGGACAGGTCTTATATAAGAAGGTTCAATGTGGAAAAAAAAGAGGTAAAAAAACTGGTCATAAGGCTCGAAGGCGCGCAGTAAAATAATCAGGCCTCATAAGATCAGCTAAATATGTACTTAGTCAGTGGATTATTTATGAAAAAAACAACATATACAGCGCCTGTGTTATCCACTGTTACGCCCCAGGGATACATGTCATCGTAGCCATTTGCGCTTAATGTGACCCAGGAAGTAATAAAATTTCCGTTTGCGTCATATTTAAGAATTTTTGAGTTGGCAGTATCACAAACAAATACATTTCCGTTTTTATCAACTGCTATGCCCCACGGCGTGGAGCATGGCGGCCAGCCGCTAGGGTTTGGCCAACCCTGGTTATTGTTTGGGACAAAACCACCCCATTGTGACACGTAATTTCCAGATGAATCGAATTTTTGAACCCTGTTGTTTCCGGTATCAGTTACATACACAAAAAGCCCCGAAGAGTCGACCGCAACAGCTGTTGGAGAAACAAATTGCCCGTTTGCCTGCCCGGTTGTACCCCATGATTTTATGAAGGAACCGATTGAACTGAATTTTTGTATCCGGTTGTTATAGGTGTCGGCTACAAATACATTTCCATTAGCATCAACTGCAATTCCCATTGGATTTAAAAAACTAGAATTGCCGGAGCCTGACGTACCCCACTGCGTCAAATAATTGAAAGAACTGTCGAATTTTTGGACCCTGTCATTATATGTATCTATTACATAAATATTGTTTAAAGCATCAATTGCGACACCGTAAGGGCCGAAAAACTGGGAATTTCCAGTGCCACGATCAGCCGCGCCTGGGCCGCCAACCGCTCCAATAGTGTTTCCATGAGGGTCGCACCAGATAATTCTGTTATGGCCTATATCAGCAAGAAATAAGGTGCCAGCGTTATTAACAGCTATTCCACATGGAGTTAACACGGCTGCGGGGGTAAGAGAACAAAGGCCGCTTACTGTTAAAGTGGTCACACCTGCGACTGGAGTGGGGGTCTGGACAATTGAAGGTGCGGAGATTGATTGTTTTGAACTGCAACCCGAAATCAGGTTGACCAAAATAAATAAAAATGAGAACGCAATCAAGCAAACAAAATTATTTTTCATAATAAACCTCCATGATTTAACCTGTATTATATAAGACAGGAAGCAGAGAAAAAAGTTCCATATTTAATATATAAGTCAGCCAAAATTTTAACTATTCAAATTGCCTTTTTTTAACATTCATATACCACGCGGATATAAATATTATTTAATGGTGATTCTTTGTTTTAACTGTTTTAGACCATTTTTTTAGATAGAAAAAGATCAGCATGTCCTGGCCCATACCGATTCTGAAAGGCGGTTTAGCCCATGTGCTGAGGTGGGATTAGTGGTGTCGGACTTTGTAAATTGACTACTTTTGAGTAAGTTCAAGTTTGGTTATTAGAAAAGTTAATTTACAAGGTCCGACACACCTGACTTTTTGGTTCCATCAAATCCTGCAACAGACAATGAATTTGAGGTGTTATTGAAATTTTTCCGGTTCCACAATGTGAAAATGAAATGCGTTGGAGTATTTTAAATCTATGGAAAAGATGTAGAATATGTACAAGGTTATACTGTAGAAAAACCATATACCCCGGATCAGGTAATGTTTGCGGGGTTTTCCGGTAGTACCCCGGGATCAAACAATGTTGCCGGGGTTTTTCAACAGTATTAAGTTAAATATTGAAACAATGAATAAAATGAGGGGGGAACATTCTGATAAAATTATGAATAAAAAAATTTTTTATGCCTTTAAATTTATAGGACCGTTCAATTTTGGCGCCATTTCATTTATATTTGCTTTTATTGGCCAGTATTTTTTGTATTATCAAAAAAACACGCTATGGGGCGTTGTTTTTTTTCTTACGGCAGCCATATTATTTTTTTTGGCAGATCATGTCTGCGCGGGAAAGAAAATGTTCTTGCCCGGAAAATATGCATCCGGTCCTTCAAAGCTGGAAATAATAATTTTTATTTTAATTGTAATTATTTCAGTTTTTTTTAGGTCATACAGGATTGCCGATATTCCGCCAGCGTGCGACAGGGATGAGGCAAAACTATGCCAGGATACAATCGATATAATGGAAAACAGGATTCCGGCAGGTGGGGATTCAGCCATGCCGGTATATATAAAAACACTTACCGACAATCCCGCCTTGTATAATTATTTTGTTTCATTTTTTTACGCAGTTGCGGGATATGGAGATACACAGGCAAGAATTGCCGGAATTGCAGCCGGCGTCCTCGCTGTTATTGCGATGTATTTTCTGCTGCGTTATTTGTTTGGTCCGGGTGTGGCAGCAGCCGGCGGATTTTTATTCGCTGTAATGCAATGGCATGTGACACTGAGCAGGCTCATTTATCATGCCGGTTTTGCCGTACTGCTATTCATTTTTGTTTTATATTTTATGTATCGGGCGTACAAAACCGGGAAAAAATCGGATTATGTATTCCTGGGATTTGTACTGGGTTTGTCTTTTTATACATATCAGGCGGCTCGTATGATTCCTCCCGCCCTGTTGTTGTCGTGTGCCTTTGCGTTAATTTTTGACCCGGGTTTCCGGAAAAAAGTGCGTATTAATATTGTTTTATCGGCCTTAGTCTTTATCATTGTAACTGCACCGCTGCTCCTTTATATCTTCCGGCATATGGATGATTTTTTCTTCAGGAGCCGCGCGTTGTATGTTTTTAATAAAAGCAATATGGACATATTCTCGGCTGATGGGTTAAAAAACCCGCTGGAAGTATACTTAAACAGCCTTAGTTCTGTCTTGCTCATGTTTAACAGGATTGGGGATATGAATCCCATGCGTAATATACCCTACCTGCCCATGCTGGGATTTTTTACCGGTATATTTGCCGTCATGGGATTTTTCTGCGTTGCGCGCCATATTAAAACGATTTTTTCCGCAGTCACAATGTTCCTTTTCATCTGTGCCCTGCATGGCGCGGTACTTTTCCGCGGCGCTTATCACGGTATTTTATTGTACGGTTCGCCTGAATCAACGAGAGCCGTGCTTGTAATACCCATTATTATTATTTTTTCAGCGGCATATTTTTCCAGGATGAATGAATTCTTTGTAAAGCAATACGGAACAGGCAGGCGGCATTATTTTTTATTGGTTTTTACGGCAATATTGTTGTTGGAAGCGTTTCAAAGTTATGAATTGTACTTCGTTCAATTTCCCAGGTCAAAGATTTATTTTTCAATGTTAAACGGAGACAAAAAACAAACCGCAAATTATATAAAATCTCTCGGAACAGGCTGGTTTGCCCTTGTTGACCGTCATTTTTATGACGACAGGGCTGTTGATAAAGATGTTAGTGATTTCTATTTTAACATTGGGAGGCCTTTAAAGGCGGTAATAGAAATTTTTGATCCGTATGAAAAAAATCAAGACCGCGATTTTCCCGGCATGAATCTTGTCTACATATTAAAACCCGGGGAAAAGTCCGTCCTCAATGAATTGAAAATAAAATACCCAAAAGGCAGGTACAAAGAATTTTACGATCCTTTTGACAGTACTTTACTTTCATTTTTTTCATTTGAAGTTATAAGACATTAAGCGGCAGCCCGGCCATTAAGAATAAGTATTGGTGCCGTACCTTGAGTTGAGACTTGATAAAAATAATTGAAAAAAAATATAAGCCTTCTCGACTTTGGCAAATTATGC
>PLPI01000098.1 GCA_003159495.1 candidate division FCPU426 bacterium
GAGATTATCGAGGCATCCACTTTTACCTTTTCATTGTCCCTGTTCTTCCAGTGTCCGTCATAATGCCATGACATGCCCGGGGCGGAAGGATAAAAATCGGGTGCGGCGCTCAAAGCTGCGGGGAAAACCAACCATGCTGCCAGAAAAATGCGGCGCATGATTGAATTCATTTTATTTATTACACGGTGGGTTATATTTGTAAATGAGGTGGTTCCTGATAAGGTCCTTTTGCTTTGGCATGAGCCCGGGCGTGGGGCATAAGCCTATATACAGGTTATCTTCACCCTTGCCGTTGTCTGCCCAGCAGCGGTATTTCTTGTGGCCGGCCGGAAATGAATTATCCTCATATATTTCCTTTGTCTCTCCTATATATACGACGCCGTAATCGGCCATCTTTTTTTCGGGATGTTTAAGGAAAAATATGCCGAAGAGCCCCTCAATATCCGGGGTTTTTACATAATCAGTGAGGGCCACAATGGGATTAAATACATAACCAGCTAGTATGAGGCTCATAATATCTCCAATAATTAATTTAATAGTTTTTTAGGACAGTTAAATATAACAAAAAGGGAGTATAATATCAATATTTATCATTACAGCAGTTCATAAATAAAATAAACCACCGGCTTGTATCCCTGCCAGAGGGCCTGTCCCAAGACAAGCGTGGCCCGTATCGGCGTTCTTTGCCTGAATGTTAAGTCCAGGGAGAGTCCGATGCCGGCGCCAAATTTGTATCCGGAAAATACCTGCAACTGGTGGACGTCGCCCACCCTGCCGCAGTCCGCTATGGCGACAAACTTTATCCGGTCGTACCTAATCCACCACGTTTCCCAATTAATATTGTCAACAAGCATCTGGTCATATCTGACGCGCGTAGTGACCTTGTAAAAATCCTGGAACTGGTTTATGGCGTATCCCAGCAGGGAATCAAAACCGCCCATGCTGTATATTTTCCACAGCGGGACCATATCCGCAACCAGCATGTAGCCCGTGTTCCCGCTGAACGTAATCGAGCTCTCTTCCTCCAGCCTGTAAACATAATTCAGCGAGTAATTCATAAACAGGAAATTATAATTGGAATAACTGGTCGGCACGGCTTTTTCAAGGTCCCCGTAAATTTTCAGCATGTCATAATCTTTTCCGGCCATTTTCGACTTAAAATCAAACTGGAACCAGGTTTTCACAAGGGACGCCAGACCCTGGTCGATATTCAGCGGGCTGTCCAGTTCGGCCAGATAGGTGGTTTCATTCTTGAATTCCATACCCAATTTTAAAAACGAGAGTATTTCCGGCGTCCCAAGGTTTAGCCCGAGCCCCTTGACGCGCTGTATATATTTTGCGTTCTGGTATATCTGCTCAAAGTTTACAGAATCGTAAAGCGAGAGCCCCACCGGAAAATAAAGGTCAAGCGAATAATTCAGGTCATATTTTATACTGTTGTAAATATAATTATAGCTGGTGCCCCCCTCGAGCGTGGTGTCGCCTATTTTTTGTTTAAGGCCCAGGTCAACGCTGGTGTCCGGCAGGACTATTTTAAATGACGGGGTAATATCCAGGTGCAGTTCCTTGACGTTTAATTTCATCATTTCTTCATCAATAAACGACACTGTGGCGGTGGCGGAACCGGTATCGGCAAATACAGCCTTGACCGTAGCCGTCGACGGCACGGCTGCCGGCGTAATGGCAGCCGCCGTAAAAGTAACCGGCGCGCCCGCCGCATCCTGAGCCGCAGCGAAAGAGGCCATAATAAGAACAACAGCTACCGCGAAGAGAGTTTTTTTCGCCATTCGGCAAGCCTTTCCTTTGTGTTTTTTTCGGCCCCGTTTTCCGACGGAAAATAATACTTCCTGTCCCTTATCCTGTCGGGAAGATGCTGTTGCGAGACTAAATGGTCCTCGTAGTCGTGCGCGTATTTGTAGCCCTTCCCGTAGCCCAGTTCCTTCATTAATTTCGTGGGAGCGTTCCTTATGCCTATAGGCACCGGGTCGTCTTTTGCGTTCTTTACATCATCCATAGCCGCGCCGTAAGCCGCGTAAGCCGAATTGCTTTTTGGCGCGCATGCTATGTAAATTACCGCCTGCGCTATTGAAAGCTCGCCCTCGGGAGAGCCCAAAAAATGATATGTATCCTTCGCCGCGTTGGCAATAAGAAGCGCCATAGGATCGGCGTTGCCCACATCCTCGCTGGCAAACCTTATCACGCGCCTGATGACGTAAAGCGGGTCCTCGCCGGATTCCATCATACGCACGGCCCAGTAAAGCGCCGCGTCCGGATCGGAGTCCCTCATAGATTTATGCAGGGCGGATATCAGGTTGTAATGTTCCTCGCCGCTTTTGTCATAAAGGAAGGTTTTGGTGTCGGCCGCCCGTTTAACGTCGTCAACTGAAATTTCGTATGCGGGTTCTTTTTTAAGGGTGTCCACCACCTCAATTATATTAAGCGCGCTCCTGGCGTCGCCGTTGGATATGGTTTCGATAAGTTTAAGTGCGTCCTCGGTTGCCGTTATTTTCCTTTTTCCCAGCCCGTTTTTTTCGTCAGAGAGCGCCCTTAAAATTATTTTTTTCAGGTCGTCATACTCAAGGGCCTTGAGCGTGATTACCCTTGTCCGGGACAACAGGGCTGAATTGACCTCAAAGGAGGGATTCTCGGTGGTGGCTCCAATTAGTATTATAGTCCCATTCTCCACATGCGGAAGAAAGGCATCCTGCTGGGATTTGTTGAACCTGTGGATTTCATCGACAAAAAGTATTGTTTTCTTTCCGGCGCGCATGTTAAATTTTGCCCTGTCCACGACGGCCTTGACTTCCTTTATGCCGCTTGATACCGCCGACATGGGAACGAACTCGGCTTTTATGTATGTTGCGGCTATCATCGCCAGGGTTGTTTTTCCGGTCCCGGGCGGCCCCCAGAATATTATGGACGGGATGACGCCGGACTCAATCATCTTTTTCAGGTACCCCTTCTCCCCTACGGCCTCCTGCTGGCCCGCAAAATCTTCCAGGGTTTTCGGGCGCATGCGGAAAGCAAGTGGCATTGCTCCCGTATCCTTTACTTGTGCGTCTTCATTTCCAAATAGGTCCAAAAGAGCCTCCCGGTCAATCCATTTTATTTATAAGCAGCCCTGTCGGAATTTTCGGCAGAAAATATGTCGATTTTTGCGGCATGACCTCGCCGTTGAGCGATATCGCCTTTACCTCGCCCACCGTTGACGGTTCGACAAGAAAAGCCGCGGAATTTTTTATTTTCTTCGCCGCCGCCAGCGCCTCGTCAATATCCTGCGTGTATTCTATCCCCGAAAGTATTTCTTCCTCGGGAATCCCGAGTATTTTTTCAAACAACAGCGTGTGAAGTATTGAAACCGGCAAAAGGTAATATTCTTTTATATGCTCCCCCTCCGGCAGTACCGCCCCGTATTCCCTTTGTTTGAGCTCGAGTATATAATATTTTCCGCCAAAAGCCGCGCCTATCTTTTTTGCGGCCGATTTTTTCAGCATTGCCTTTTTCAAGGCCGCCGCGGAAGCCGCCTTTTTCACCGTAAAAAATTCCATGACCGCCTGCGATTGCGGGTCGAATTTCCTGAAATTTTTTATCACCCTGTGCGTCGGAAGTATCGAAATGCCGGACTGTTCCATGGAAATAAGGCACATCATTATGTTTTCATAGGGGCTGTCGTTTATCCCCATTTTTTTTCTCATCTCATTCCTGAAATTAAGCGCCGTTTCATACCTGTGGTGCCCGTCCGCTATAAAAAGCTGTTTTTTGGAAAAAAGCGCGCCTATATTTTTTATGACGGCTTTGTCCGATATTTTCCACAGCCTGGACCGGAGAAGCCCCGCACCCGAAATATCAATGAAAGGCTTTTTTTTCATGGCATTTTTTATCAGGTTATGTACCTTCTTATCCCCGTCAAAATAAAGCGAAAGAATCGGGCTGGTATTCGCGTGTGTGGCCCTCATGAGCTCGAGCCTGTCCTTTTTTGCCGCCGAATGGGTGCGCTCATGGGGAAGTATGATTTTTTTCTCAAATTCCTCGAGTTTGACCGTTGCGAAAAATCCCGTCATTTCTTTAATACCGCCGCCGGGCAGGGAGTATTGCTGGGTGTAGCCGTAAAGACATTCCTTATCGTCCATGGCCAAAACCCCGTCAAGCATCCATTCCCCGAGCAGGTCCGAGGCCCGCGTGTATTTGTTGCATCTTTCTCCGTCATCCTCGCCGGCGCACCCCTTGTCAACGCGGATTATATTAAAGGGGTCCTTTTTATAATACATCTCCACTTCGCCGTCCTTGATAATATCGTAAGGGGGCATAATAACCTTTCTTAAGTCGACTTTTTCCTGGTTATACAAAAGGCTCCTGAACGGTTTAATCTGCGCCATGAAATCTCCTTGTAATTTTGGGGAATCTAAGGCCCGTCATTTTTAACTGCGGCCCGGGCCGCGCCGGGATCTTTTTTGTAATCGTAATACGTAAAAAGGTTTACCGCCACATTTATTGTGGCAAAAGCCGCTATAGCGGGCACAAAAATATTTTCGTTCGACTCAACGCTTCCGATATTCGGCGAAAAAGTTCCGCCCTGCAGGGCCCTGTAAACCCAGATTCCGGCGTAAGTCAAAAAAAATCCGAAAGGTATCGATTCAACCGCCGTAACCTTCACATCCTCGAACCATTCATTTGCTGTAAAAGAAACCGGCTGATAAACCGGTTTGTATGTAAATTCCGCGGAATTGGTCAGGGAACTGTAATAAACCGTATCATCGGTAAGCGTGGACATTTCCGACTCATCCGCGGCTTTGAGCGCAAAACCGAAAAGGCACAGCAACAGCGCCGGCAATATAATTTTTTTCAACTCTGGTTCCCTTTCAAGCCTTTAATAAATAACCTTATTAAGCGGGTATTCAATTATATCCACGGCGCCGTTTGCTTTAAGCAGCGGCGCGAGTTCCCTCACTTTTTTTTCGTCTATTACAACCTCGATTGCGACCCAGTCTTTGCCTCCGCCGAGCAGCCCGGAAACAGTGGGCCTTTTAAGTGCCGGAAGTATTTTCAGGATGGAAGGCAGCTTCTTTTTGCTTATATTAAGCTTTAACCCGACCATTTCTTCCGCGTTGAGGGCGCCTTTTAAGAGCATCATTATATTTTCAAGTTTCTGCTTCTTCCACTTATCCTTCAGGGATTTTTCGTTTGCTATCATAACCGTGGTCGATTCAAGGATTGTATCGACGATACGCAGTTTATTTGCGCGCAGCGACGATCCAGTTTCCGTGAGGTCCACTATGGCATCGGCAAGATGGGGCGGTTTTGCCTCGGTTGCCCCCCACGAAAAATCCACTTCGGCGGTAACGCCGTGTTTTTTCAGGTATTTTTTTGTCGTATTTATAAGCTCGGTGGATATCCGTTTCCCGGCAAGATCCTTTGGTGATTTTATCTTTGAATCTTCCGGTACCGCCAGCACCCACCTGACCGGCCGTAAACCCACTTTTCCGTATATCAGTCTGTCAACAATTTTTACATCCTCGCCGCTTTCCATCATCCAGTCGTAGCCGGTAAGTCCCGCGTCAAAGATACCCTCGGCGACATAGCGCGCCATTTCCTGGGGCCTTGCCAGAGTAAGCGAAAGTTCGCTGTCGTCAACTCCGGGATAATAACTCCTTGAGGAGGCGTTTATTGTAAAACCGGCTTTTTTAAATATGTTGAAAGTTGATTCCTGCAGGCTGCCTTTGGGCAGTCCAAGTTTTAATAACATTTTTTCCTCCTGTGAACCCGGTATCCGGGTAAATAAAATTATAATCAAATGATGTTATCACAACGATAGATTTTACTCAAATCAAAAATTCCCGGCGTTTCATGCAGGCTCTTATATTGTTTTCCGGGGCATGCCCGGTTTGTGGTTTTAGCTGTAAAATCCCTCATCCTTTTTAATTTCCGGGGCCGAAGTGTCGCCGTCGACATTTACCCTGAGGCGTTTTTTAAGTTTCTCCGCCGTGTTTTCGGCTTCCGTTTCTTCGGGTTTCTTCGCGGCGTTTTCAAGCCTCTCTTTTTCCTCAAGCGCCTTTTTTTCCACCGCCTCCTCCTCTTTCAGGACCCTGACAAAGGCGGTTACTATCTTGGGGTCAAACTGAATCCCGGAATATTTCGTCATTTCCTTTACGGCGTAGTCGATGGACCGTTCGTCGCGGTATGGCCTTTTTGACGTCATTGTGGAATAGGCGTCGGCCACGCTGATAATCCTGGCCCCCAGCATTATTTCCTCGCCCCGCAGCCCCAGCGGATAACCCGCGCCGTTGAACCATTCGTGGTGGGACAATACAAGCGGAACAAGTTTTTTCAGCGAATCAATCTTGGAAATAATATTCGCCCCGAGCTGGGGATGCATTTTTATTACTGTATATTCCTCATTGGTAAGCTTGCCCGGTTTGTTTATGATATTCTCGCTTATTCCTATCTTTCCGATGTCGTGAAGCAAGCCCGCGTATTTTATTGTCTCTACATCCGCCTCGGGCAGGCCCATGGCTTCCGCAATTTTCATGGAATACTTCATTACTGTCGTCGAATGTCCGTGGGTATAGTGATCCTTCGCGTCGACAGCCGCCGCCAGGGCGTAAACGGTATTTATATAATCACGCTGGACGTCCTCGTATAAACGGGCCATCTCAATGGTCGAACCCACGTGGGTGGCCAGAATTGACAGAAGATAAAGGTCTTCCCTGGTATAAGCGTCTTTTCTTGAAAGGCATATTGTGCCTATCACGCTTCCCTTGCTGGTTATCGGAGCTATTATGGCGCAGCCCTTTATATAAAGCGGGTCAACCTCGGGATTGAAAAACTTTATCTTGTCGGCTTCTTTTATTATGAGCCCCTTGTTGTTCTTAAATACCCATCCGGCTATGCTCGCAGCGGGTATCTCTCGTTCCAGCAGCCTTCCTTTATATCCATACTGGGCCCTTATTTTAAGCTCATTTGAATCGTCAAGCATGGTAATGGTCCCCGTTGAATAAAAAAAGAGCTTTTTTATGGAATCAATAAGGGCGGTGCTTACTATCTCGTCGACATTGAGCGAAGACTCTATGTTTATGGTAACTTTTACCAGCTTTTCAAGGCCGGAAGCCTTTATTTTCATCTCCTCAAAAAGCGTCCTGCTGTATATCAGCGTGCCTATCTGCTCGCCCAGAAGCTCAAGCAGTTCCGAATCGGTCTTGTTATAAATGTAAGGATTTTTGTTGAAAATTACTATTATGCCGTTGGCCTCCCCGCCCGCGATTAGCGGCGCCACTATGCAGGATCCGTTTTTTATGACTTTCTTCATGAACTCGTCTTTCATCTCCTCAACATCCTCGTACAAAAAGGCCTGCCTGCGTATCAGCGTCCCGTAAAGTTCCGAATCCGGGGTTATCTCCATTTCCTGGCCGGCCTCGAAACCGTATCCCCAGTCCGTTTTCTTTACCGACTCGATGCGCAGCCTGTTTTTCACCTCATTGGCGGAGAATATAACCCCGCCGTGGCCCTTCATGAGCGGGACAATTATACCCAGTATCATTTCAAGCAGTTCTGCCTTGTCCTTTGATTCATTGGCGGTCTTGTATATTTCATGCGCGGCAAGCAGGCTTATATTCTTTTTTACAAGCATAAGATTGGTTTTTTCAAGGTTTTCAGTGGCTTTTTTTACATTGTCCTCGAGCCTGACATTTGATTTCTTTATTTCTTCGTAAAGTTTTTCCTTTTCGCCGTCGGCTGTTTTTCCCCTTAACTGTGAATCCCTGATTTCACCGGCGAATCCGTTCGCCACAAGGCCGGCTATGGCCATAAATGCCATCCTGACGCAGAATTCAAATACCGTAGTGCCGGTCATGGCGCCGTGGCTGAGAAAAAGGAACAACAGGGCGTATGAAGCCAGTATGCCGCCCAGGAAAAAATAATACCGCCGTCCCGACCAGTAATCAAAACATCCGTCGATGAGCACCACAAAATATACCAGATAAAAGGGGCTGCCCATCCCCCCGGTAAAACATATTCCCGCCGAAATCAGCACGGCATCAATAACCGCCTCCGCGATGAATATTATGTTGTAGAGTTTTATATCCTTTTTCATAAAATATAAATATGCGTAGTTGATTATGGCGGCAAGGACAAATATAACAATTAGCGGAATTAGGCGGGCCCCTTTTACGGATATCTGATAAACTATGGAAACCAGAATGGTAATTCCAATAATAATCCAGCGGAGGGTAATATCGTCAAGAAGGTTGTGCCTTATGGAAATCTCGTCCGTTTCATCCATTACCTTGTGCATTTGCCTGGCCAAATCATTCCCCCTCCTTAAGGCAGTTCTTCGGAAACAACCACGGAATAGTCGCTTTCTACGCCGTCCTTTGACACCGAGGTTGCCGTGAAAAAATACCTTATTTTTGTCTTTAACCCGCCGAGAGTCGCGCTGCTTTCGGTGATAAGTTTCCGGTTCACCTTGCTGAACTTCCGGTCGCCCGTTTTCTTATAATACAGATTATAACCTGCCACCGAGGCGTCTTTGGTATCGTTCCATTCTACCATAATATCGCCGTTTTTATCGGAAATATTCATGCCGTCCACATGCTGGGGCTTGTACGCGTTTTTTTGCGGCGTGGCAACGGCGGAAAAACAGACAAAAAGCAGGAACAAAACAGCTCCCGCCATCATAAAATTTTTTTTCTTTTCAGGAGTTCCATAAATTCTCATTAATGTAATGATAAAGAAGCTCCTTCCCGGAAAAACGGTTCAAAAGCTTTTTGCCGTTTATTTTCGGCCTGTTTTTAGATATTATACGTAATATGGGTATAATTGTCAATTTTATTTCATTTCCGCTCCCATGCTTTAAAAATCTTGTTATTGCATTTTTTTTAATGTATAATCATAATTATAAAAAATCAACGGCGAAAGGAATCATAATGGCAAAAAAAGGGTTTTTCAAGGATATCACGGACCTTTTATTAAAGCGTTTCATAGCCGGCCTGCTTGTCCTTTTACCGCTCGCTTTGACTTACGCTATTTTTAAATTTCTGATTTCCAGGCTCGACTCAATAATAGGGCCGTTTATTGCCAGATATCTCGGCATTCATATTCCCGGCCTGGGGCTGGTTACGCTGGTAATACTTATCTGGTTTACGGGCCTCGTAACCACCAACTACGTTGGAAAACAGTTCGTTCATCTTTACGAGTCTGTCATACAGAGAATCCCGATATTGAGCACAATTTTCATAGGAATCAAACAAATTTCCGACGCTATTTTTTCCTCTGATAAGAAAGCCTTCTCAAAAGTCGTGGTTGTGGACATCCCGAAGACAGGCATATATATGATAGGTTTCCTGCCATCCCAGGAAGCTGATATTTTTTCCAACAGGGGGAAAAACACCGACGTTTTCCACATATTGATTCCCGCGTCCCCGAACCCCACATCGGGTTTTTTAATACTTGCCGAGAGGAAAAACGTGCACCCCATAGACATGTCCATTGAGGACGGCTTCAAAGCCGTAATTTCCCTCGGTGTTTTCCATCTGCGTAAATATACAGTGGTTGAATTCGCCGAAAAATTTCCGGCACGTTTCAACAAGATAGGCATTAAATGAGCATGGAAAAAGGGTGGCTGGAAAAACAGCGCCAGCACGAGCGGGTAAAGGACATTTTAAAAATAGTTTTTTATCCCATTGACGGCACAGGCGCCCAGGAAATATTAAAGGACGATTACAGGGATACAACCGTGGAGCAGCTGGCCTCAAGAAAATCCGGGATCCCGGCCCTGAACGCCATGACCGAGGATATAAGCAAAGGCGGCCTTTCCATAATTACCGACAAACCGCTTGCCATGGGACAGCTTGTCATCATAGACCTTTACCTCCCGGAAATGCCAAGCCCTGTAAAACTTCTCTCCGAAGTCAGGAATATTGACACTCACGTAAAAGGGGCGGCCACTTATAAAGCCGGTGTAAAGATACTTTCCGTGAGCAAATCGGATCTGAAAAAAATAGAAAACCGCATCTACGAACTGAAATTTGAAAAATAAAAATCCGCGGCAACATCGCGGAACAACAAAAACAACTCAAGGGAGGCGCCATGGCTGACGAACGTTACACACATTTAAAGGGGCATCTTTACTACGACAACAACGAAAAAGTAATAGTCCAAAACTTGGGAAACAGGTATGTCTTTGTGCGCCACGACAGGCGCAGCGCGGTCCATCCGGTTGTCGGGGGAGAAAAAAGGGAGGGCGACAGGATTCCAAAAAGCTATCTGCTTGTCTCGGCCTCGCTTTATTTTGACACGGTCACCCGCCAGCTTTACAAAAAAAGCGGAGATAAATTCGTGCTTTACACAAAAGACAGGCGCAAAACAAAAAAAGCGGTTGCGGCCGAACGCCGTAAACGCCCCTGATTTTTTTTCAGAAAATAAAAAAAGCCGGGATAGAACCCGGCTTTTTTTATTTCTGAAATTATTTTATTCGCCGAAAAGCGGCATGGCGCGCGAATCCGATGATTTGATTGTTATTAAAGTTTCCGGCGATTTGATTATCTTGTCATTCTCGTCGACAACCGTCAAAACCACGGTATATGTCCCCTCGTCCACCGGCATGCCGTCCATGCGCAGCCCGTCCCATACAATATCCGTGTCCGGAGTTCCCGTGCCGTTCCAGTTTTTCACAACGGCGCCGTTCTTATCCTTTATATCAAGCGACCATTTAAATATCTCGTATTTGGTCATGGCGCTTACCCTGAGGTATGTTTTTTTAACAGCCCCGACCGGCGAGAATTGCGGCGGGTCGGCCTTGACCGCGACGTCATATCCTCCGAAATCATAATAAACCGCGATTTTGTGCATGATTGACGCCTGTCCGTCGGTGAGTGTATAATCAATCCCGACGTTGTCGTAATTCACGCCGAAGCCGCCGGAAACCTCGGAAAAGGTGTTATATCCTGCGCGCAGGTATATCATGTTTGCGATGTTGTACTCGGCCCCGAAATAAAAGAACGGGTTCTCGTCTATAAAATATTTTTCTATATCAGCCGCAAGCTTCAGTTTCCCGTCAAGGGCCCTGTAGGTTCCGCCGAACCTCATTGTGGTGATAAACTGCTCCGAATCGGTGGTGTATTTTATAGTAAGCGGCAGTATGTTCTTAACAGCAAGCCCCAGGTCAAAATCATCAAATGACCTGAATAATGAAATATCGGAATTAAAAGCCGGATATGTAGCTCCGGCCTGGTCCTCGAGGAGCATTTTTAACGATATGCCCGCCTCTATACCGGCGAAAATATTCTTTCCATAGGCGGCTGTGATAAATATATCCTTATAGTCGGATGTCCCGGTCACAATATCATTCATGTCCACCGTTTCGAAAGAGCCGTATCCAAGGTATCCGGCCATAAATCCCAGGCCGCCGTACTGGCCAATCGGCGTGGCGTACGACAGATACTCCATTGAGGCCCCTTCATATAGCAGTTCTGCCCCGGCATAAACCTCGTTTTTCATCAGCGAATCCAGATATGCCGGGTTCCAGAGGATAGCGGTGATGCCCGACGGATTACCCACAGAGGCTCCGCCCATCGCCTCAGAGCGGGCGCCAAGGTCCTTGTATAATGTCTCAAAAGGAATGCCGCCCAATTCCGCGAACGCGGCGCAGGAGGTTATCAGAACAAGAGCCGATGCGATAAATATTTTTTTCATAGGTTACCCCTCATGTATGTTTTCTCCGGACGGAGGCTGTAAAATTCCCCCTCCGGGAAACTTTATATTATTTTAATTTTGGAACCGACTTTAAGCCTTCATCAATTGCCGCCTGCGAAAGCGGCACGTCCTTTAGCCTCTTGTTCAAAAAGTCGTCATAAGCCTGAAGGTCAAAATTACCGTGCCCGCTTAAGTTAAAGAGAATCGTCCTCTTCTCCCCTTTTTTCTTCGCGTCCAGCGCCTCGTCTATCGCGCCCCTGATGGCGTGCGCGGATTCCGGCGCCGGAATTATACCCTCTGTCTTTGAGAAGAGCACCGCGGCTTCAAAAACAGGTATCTGGTCCACTGCCACTGCCTCGATTATTTTGTCGGCATACAGTCTCGAAACTATAGGCGACATTCCGTGGTACCTTAAGCCTCCCGCGTGTATGCCGCTGGGCATGAACTTATGACCGAGGGTGTACATCTTAAGCAGCGGAGTCATCCCGGCCTCGTCGCCGAAGTCATACGCGAATTCGCCCTTTGTAAGCGTGGGACAGGCCGTCGGCTCAACTGCCACGGCGCGGATCTTCGGTTTTTTCCCCGCCAGCTTGTCCCGGAGGAACGGGAATGATAATCCGGCGAAGTTTGAACCGCCGCCGCATGATGCGATAATCACATCGGGATAATCCCCGGCCATCTTCATCTGCTTTTGCGCTTCAATTCCTATTATCGTCTGGTGCAGCATAACGTGGTTTAATACGGAACCCAGCGAGTACCTGCTGTTCTTTCCCTTTACCGCCGCTTCCACGGCTTCAGAAATAGCGATGCCAAGCGAACCCGGCGAGTTCGGGTCCTCTGCCAGCACTTTTCTTCCGGCTTCCGTCCTGTTAGAAGGCGAGGCAAATACCTGCGCCCCCCAGGTATTCATCATCATTTTCCTGTAGGGCTTCTGTTCATATGATACTTTTACCATGTATACTTCCACTTCAAGCCCCATTAATGCGCAGGCCAGTGATATGGAAGACCCCCACTGCCCCGCTCCGGTCTCTG
>PLPI01000142.1 GCA_003159495.1 candidate division FCPU426 bacterium
ATTCCGGAGCATCAATGATTACCCTGCACGCGCGCACCAGAATGCAGATGTTCCGCGGCAGGGCAAACTGGGAACATATAAGGATATTAAAGGAACATTCAAAATTATTTGTCGTGGGAAACGGGGACGTACTGTGCAGGCAGGACGCTCTGCGTATGCGTGAAGAAACCGGCTGCGACGCCGTTATGATAGGCAGGGGGGCAATAGGCAATCCATTCATTTTTAGGGAGATAGCCGACCCTGCGTACAAACCAACGGTCAGGGAAAGAATACTCACGGGTATCCGCCACTTCGAGCTTTTATATTCTTTTAAGGGGCGCCATGGCATGCTCGAGGCGAGAAAGTATTTCAATAAATATATAAGGGAATTCGACCGCGCGGCAGAGGTCAGGAAAAACCTTATGTCCATGGAAGACAGCGCCNNTGAAAAACCTTCCCGAGGCGATGACGCTTTAAACGTAAAAAAATGAGAGCCGTTTTTGCGCGAACTGTTTTTAAATTGACTTATGGGTTAACTGAATGTATACTTGGTAAAGCAACATAAAAGCGACTAAAAGAATATTATTTTACCACTTATAGTTCCTTTTATTAAGGAACATATTATATTATGAATTTCATTCCGGATATGTTTCCTTATCAAACGCTGATGTATACATTAAACAAACTAAGGAGATTACCATGAAATTACCGAATTTAAATATAGGGGATATTACGGCCAGCCTGCCGATAATCCAGGGCGGTATGGGCGTTGCCATTTCAATGGCTGACCTTGCCGCGGCTGTTGCCAACGAGGGCGGCATAGGCGTCATCGCGACCGTGGGAATATGCTACAACGAACCTGACGCTTTTACCAATTTTGTCGAGTCAAATAAAAGGGCGCTGAGAAACGAGATCAGGAAGGCGAAAAAATTAACAAAGGGCATCCTGGGGGTTAATATACTCGGGGCAATGACAAATTATGACGATATGGTTGATACGGCAATAGAAGAGGGCATTGATGTGATAATTTCCGGTGCCGGGCTTCCGTTGAACCTCCCGAGGAACAGGGCGCAGAAAAATTCAAAGGTAAAGCTTATCCCGATTGCCTCGTCGGGAAGAAGCGCGGCGATAATATGCAAGTCATGGGACAATAAATATAACTGCGTGCCGGATGCAGTAGTAGTAGAGGGGCCAAAGGCCGGCGGCCACCTCGGGTTTTCAAGGGAGGAACTTTCCCACATGGAAGAGCACAGCCTTGAAAAACTTGTCACCGATGTCATGGCGGCGGTGGCGCCTTATGAGGAAAAATACAAAAGAAAAATTCCTGTCATAGCGGCGGGCGGCGTGTACACGGGCGAGGATATAGCCAAATACCTGAAGCTTGGCTGCGCCGGGGTCCAGATGGCCACAAGGTTTGTGGCGACGAACGAATGCAACGCCGATATAAAATTCAAGGAAGCTTTTATTACAGCCGATGAAAAGGATATTGTCCTGATTCAGTCGCCTGTCGGGCTTCCCGGAAGGGCCATCAGGAACAAATTCCTGGAGCTTGTTGAAAGCGGAAAAAAAGTACCGATTAAATGCGCCTACCACTGCCTGAAAACGTGCAAGGTGGAGCAGAGCCCGTATTGCATCGCGCTGGCGCTCGTAAATGCCGCAAAGGGCAAGCTGGAGAACGGGTTCGCTTTCTGCGGGGCAAACGCTTTCAGGGTAAAAAAGATTGTAAGCGTGAAGGACCTCGTAAACGAACTGATGACGGAAGCCGAAATTCATTTTAAGGGGTTTGCCTTAAAACCGGCCGTTTAAAACATTTTGACTTTACGATGCAAAACGTATTATAATATAACCGCATTATAAAACCTTAAACTGCCATGCGCGTATTCCGGCAGCCGCGGTTATTTTATTTTATAAGGAAAACTAATGAAAAAAATGGTTTTGCACGGCGGCAGGGCTTTGAAAGGCACCATCAGCGCAAGCGGCTCCAAGAACGCGACACTTCCTATTATGGCGGCCACTCTTCTTTCCGACGAACCATCAACCATTACCGGCGTCCCCATGGTGCGGGACATACGCACATTTTCCGAACTCATTAAAATCCTGGGCGCCAACGCCTATCTTGAAAGCAACATGCTCCACATACAGCCCGACACCATAAAAAATTTCAGGGCCCCTTATGATCTTGTGAAAACCATGCGCGCCTCCATTTACGCGCTCGGCCCGCTGCTGGCCAAATACGGCCGCGCCGAGGTTTCCATGCCGGGAGGCTGCGCCATAGGTTTAAGGCCCATTGACCTTCACCTGATGGCTGTAAAAAAACTCGGCGCGCAAATCGAGATGAAACACGGTTATGTTATTGCCACGGCCAAAAAATTAAGGGGCGCCAGAATAGTGTTCCCGAAGGCAAGCCTTGGTGCGACGGTAAATACGCTGCTTGCCGCATCGCTCGCGCAGGGGGTCACTGTCATTGAAAACGCGTCGAAGGAACCGGAAGTCACCGACCTGTGCAATTTTCTGCAGGCAATGGGGGCGGTTATAAGCGGCAAGGGGACCGGACTGCTTTCAATAACCGGCTCGAGGAAACTTAACGGCGTTAAAAATTACAAAGTTATACCGGACAGGATAGAGGCCGCAACGCTGATTGCCGCCGCTGTAATTACAAAAGGTTCTGTGACCGTTGAAAATATCAGGGCGGACCAGATGTCGCTTTTTTTTGAAAAGCTCAGGGAAGCCGGAGTATCTTTTGAAATAATAAAGGGCGGGGCCGTAAAGATTGGGCCGCGCAGGGTAAGGCTCAAAGGCACAGATATCGCAACTGAACCGTATCCGGGTTTCCCGACCGACATACAGGCGCAATGGATGGCCATGATGACGCTTGCTTCGGGTGATACTATAATAAAGGAAAACATATGGGAGAACAGATTTATGCACGTCCTGGAACTTGCCAGGATGGGGGCACAGATAAAAATTGACGGAAATACCGCCATAGTAACCGGCGTAAAAAAATTAAGCGGAGCCTCTGTCATGGCGTCGGATTTGCGCGCATCGGCGGCGCTGATACTGGCGGGGCTTGCGGCGGCCGGTGAAACACAGATAAGAAGGATATACCATCTTGACCGCGGTTATGAAAATCTGGACACGAAACTTTCGGCCATCGGGGCCGATATCAGGCTCGAAAACGAGGATTCGGTATGAGAAAGAATCTTGTTTTTGTACTTTGCGGTGCGGCTATATTTACGGTTTCCATCATATTTTCAGCGGTGCTCGCCTATTATTATTCGATAAACCCGACTTTTGTCTTCCTCCTTTTCGCAGTCGAGGCTGTGATTATATTCGTGATAGCCGTGGTTTTTCTCAGAAGCCATCACATATCGATACTTAATTCCGTAAAAAAAGCCATAAACCTCTCATATGACGATAATCCGGAGTTTTCAGGCGACAGGGAATATATGGAAATCCTCGAAGAAATCAAAAAAAAAGAACTCGCGTTCTCAAAGAAAATAGTACTCGAGAAGCCGGATTTTGAAAGGCTGTTAAAGGACATTGCCGATTTGAAAACGGTCTATGATAATGAGAAGGGCAGAAGCGACGGCGTCAGAAGCGATATCAAAAATATAAGGAATTTCATGAATTCCAATATAAGGACATACGAAAAGATCAAGGCCATAGGGCTTGAGATAAAAAACACCTCAAAAAACATCGATAACGAAACGCAGACTGTGCTTGTTGACGCCAAACGGCAGTCGGATCAGGCGTCAAAAGGCGTAAGGGCGATAGGCAGGGAAATACAGTCAATCACGGACTTAAGGCAGTCCATTATTTCTTCGACGCAGATAATTGAGGAACTCATAGAAATGTCCAAACATATAAGGGTATTCGTGGCCACAATAGCCGAAATGACAAAAAAAACAAACCTGCTTGCGCTCAACGCGGGCATTGAGGCGGCGCGCGCCGGCGAGGCCGGAAAGAGTTTTTCGGTTGTTGCCGAGGAGATAAAAAATCTGGCGTCCAATTCCAACCAGTCCGCCGAGGATATCACCCAGATTATGCAGGATGTCCAGAAAAGAACCGCGGAAGTTATCGAGATGATAAAAGTTACCGAGCGCATTGAGGATAATATTAAGACGTTTTACCAGACAGGTGATATTTTTATAGGAATAGTCAAGGACGTAAAGCATGTTGAAAAATCCATAGCGTCCATTTCATCTTTTACGGACGAACATTTTACAGACAGCGAACTGATGTTTAAAATTATAAGCGACTTTTACAGGAATGCCGACGAGAATACAAAAATGATAGATAAATTGACCGCAGATATGGATTCGATCGAACGCACCGGGATAAGCATTTATTCCGGAATGGATTCCGTTTCAGCGGCTTTGAGAAAATTCATCGACAAGTGAGGTTGAAAAATGGCTGACGACGGCAATAAAGCTTTGACCGAGGCCCAGCTGCAGATAGAACGGCTGAGGCTTTTAAAGGAAAAGAAAGATGTGAAAGCAAGCAACGACAGGAAAGAAACATTTTCCTTTATGGAACCGGGGCATATTGAAACCGCGGATGATTCCTCACGGCCTTTGAGCGCGTCCGTGCTGGAAAAAGAGCCGGCCAAAAACACGGAAACCGCGCCACGCCCGGCGGCTAGAAAGCAGCGCGTGTGCAGGCTGGACAGGCGTAATTTTGACAGGATGAACGCCATTGTTAAAAACATAAAGGATCTTAATCCGGGCATGCGGTTGAGCGCCGACATGATGATAAACATGATGATAACAGAAATACTCGACCTGAACATTGATTTTTCGGCCGTGAAAACTTCCGTGGAATTAAAAGAAGCGCTGCATAAGATAAAGGTATGACTCCATGAACGGCGTTGAATTCCTCGCACTTCTCGACAAAAAGGCGCTTGTTATCGGGGCTGTATGCTCGAAAACAGAGGAACTTCAAAAGCGCATCCGGTCGAACAATTTTAGTGAAATCACGGCGATAGACTCCGTCAGGGAGGGTTTGATAAGGGAGCTTATTGAAACGGACCGCATGCTTGAAAAATTCAAAGAACCGGAGCCCGACATTTCCGAAAAGGCAAAGACTAAAATGAAAAACATAAATTCATCACTTGATTATTTAATAAAACTTGAAAAAGAAAATGATACATTGCTTGAACTGGCGCAAATCTCTTTTTCCGGAGAATATATTACGGCTTATAAAACGTATAAACGGCCCAAATAGAGGGTTTACATAAATAAAACATGGTTTCACGAAAACGGGAACAAAAATATTGTTGACAAAAAAAATAAAATTAAGTAATATATATTTACTTGTTATAAAAGTGATTATTTATATATTAAATTTATAGAGAGGGTTGGTATTTTTATGCTTGATGGGATCCTTTCAGGTGAAGTATATCAGGTCTTGGAAAAGGCGATGAATGCCGCTGCAATGCAGCAGCAGATGATAAGCAATAATATCGCCAATGTTGACACTCCGGGATTTAAGGGTTCGGAAGTGGTTTTTCAAAGCAAACTTGACGCGCTGATTTCGGGCAAGGATAAGGCTTTTCTGCCGCTCACGGTCACGGACAAAAACCATATTCCGCTCGTTCAGGAAATGTCCATTGACAAGCTGGAACCACAGGTTGTTACAAATACCGACACATCCTTAAGGAACGACGGAAATAACGTGGATATTGATTCTGAAATGTCGAAAATGGCCGAGAACACAACTTATTATGCGGCCATGGCCCAGCTTACATCGGCTAAGATAACTTCTTTGCTCCATGTAATAACTGACGGAAAATCTTAAATATAATATATTGACGGGAGGATTTGATGGGAATATTTAATGCTTTCGCGATCAGCGCTTCCGGATTGACCGCGGAACGCCTTCGTATGGATGTAATTTCAAATAATATAGCAAACGTAAATACAACAAGAACAATCGACGGCGGGCCTTACCAGCGCCAGCGTGTCGTGTTTGAACCGCGCGGGGAAAAAATGGATTTTCTTTTTCCTTCGGTTTTTGACAAGACAAGGCAGAACACCCAGTTCCAGGGTGTGAAGGTTTCGGGCATAATAAACGACCAGGAACCTCCGAAACTTGTTTACGATCCGGGAAATCCGGACGCAAATAAAGAAGGTTATGTGGCAATGCCCAACGTCAACATTGTCAAGGAAATGGTGGATATGATTTCGGCTACCAGGGCTTATGAGGCAAATGTTACTTCAATAAATTCGGTAAAAACAATGGCTGCAAAAGCCCTTGAAATAGGCAAGGCATAATTTATTAAAAGGAGCCTTTAAATGTCACTACCTTTCGCTATGGGAGCAATTGAAGGGATTCAGGGAATGATCGGCGTTCCCGCGACTATTTTAAATAATACTTTGATCGGCGTCCAGCCGGCACAGCAGGCGACTTCGGTCGACAGGGTCGATTTTAAGGAATTGTTAAGCTCTGCCGTGAANNTGAAATCCATGGGTGATTCTCAGGCTACCGCTGATAACGCAATTACACAGCTGGCGGCGGGACAGAATATCGAGATTCATGATGTAATGCTTGCGGCCCAGAAAGCCGACCTGACGCTCCAGCTTGCCTTAAGTATTAAGAATAAGGTTACAGATGCTTACCAGTCAATGATGAGTATGTCAATATAAAATAACCGCGAGGTGCACGTGTGAACGAATTTTTACTAAAAAGTTGGGAACGTTTGAAGACGTTCTGGCAGAATTTAAATACATCCCAGAGACTACTCTGGGTTTCCATACCCGCAGCACTGCTTGTTTTGATAACCGTGCTTGCTCTATGGACCACAGCGCCTAATTATATGCCGCTGTTTTCAAATTTGAGTTCAGACGACGCGGGCACCATACTTGCAACCTTGAAAGATAAAAAAATACCTTATAAAATTGAAGACGGCGGCAAGGCAATACTGGTGCCGTCAAAGTATTTATATGATACAAGGCTAGAACTTGCGTCAAAAGGGCTGCCGAAAGGCGGCGGCGTGGGATTTGAAATATTTGACAAAACAAACCTCGGCGTCACGGATTTTACCCAGAAAGTAAATTATCAGCGCGCGCTTGAAGGCGAACTTTCGAGGACCATCGGCAATATTGATTCGATAGAGGAAGCGCGGGTACAACTTGTCCTTCCGGAGAAAGAGCTTTATGAAGATTCTCAAAAAGAGCCGACAGCATCGGTGCTTCTTAAGTTAAAACCGGATGCAAAACTTGATTACGAACAGACCAAAGCCATTGTTCATCTTGTTTCCTCGAGCGTGGAAGGCTTAAAACCCATAAACGTTACGGTTGTGGATACGCAGGGGGTCATCTTAAGCGACGCGATAAGGGACGAGCTTACTGAAGATTCCAACCCCAATGATTATTCATATTCCAAGCAGTTGAAGATGACGAACCAGCAGATAAAAATACAGAAAGATTTTGAGAAAGACGTCCAGCACCGCGTTGAGTCAATGCTGGCGCAGGTTCTCGGCCAATCAAGGGCCACTGTGCGCGTGACAGCGGAGCTTAATTTTGACCAGGTGGAAAAAAAGGACGAGGTTTATGAGCCGATAGTAGGTGGCAAAGGCGTACTGCGCAGCTCCAAAAAGGACCTTGAAAGTTACACCGGGGTCGGCGTTTATCCGGGCGGTGTTCCGGGAACGGATTCAAACATACCCGGTTATAAATCAACGGTATCCGGAAATTCGCAGTATACAAAATCCGACGTCACTGAAAATTATGAAATAACAAAACGCGAGTCGCATGTTGTCCAGACTGTTGGCGACGTAAAAAGGCTTTCAGTCGCTGTCATAGTCGACAATCTTCAGCCGCAGCAGGTTACTTCCATTAAAAACGCGGTCATAGCGGCCGCGGGACTTGATATAACAAGGGGAGATCAGGTTGCGGTCGAGAATGTATCATTCGACAGGTCGGCTGAGAAATCGGAACTTTCCAAAGCCACGGCCTTAGAGCGCGAGAAATATATGTCGACTTTAATGAGCCTTGGTGTGATAATAGGCATATTAATATTCGCGCTCTTCTTCCTGAGGTCCACGCTCAAGCCGAAAGCCATAAGGGAGAAATTAAGGCGCCAGATAGAAATGGCTTCCGCGTCAGCCAAAGCAGAGGAAGAAGTCGAGGTACCGCTTGAGGCGGTTCCGTCGGCGGCAGAACTGGCAGAGGCGCAGAAACGCGCGGAAATGAAACGCCAGATAACAAAAATTGCAAGGGAAAACCCAAAGATAATAGTCCAGCTTATCAAACGCTGGTTGACGGAAGAGAAGAGGTGACGGTATGGCGCTAACAGGAGAGCAAAAGGCGGCGGTACTTCTCATAACACTGGGGCCCGACCTTTCGTCGGAAGTTTTCAGGAATTTAAGCGATGAGGTTGTTGAACAGATAACCCTTCAGATAGCCAATACCAAAAGGGTCCAGCCGCAGGACAGGGACGCCGTCCTTGAGGAGAGCTATCAGCTGGCGCTTGCCGAGGAATATATTTCCCAGGGCGGAATAGATTACGCAAGGGAACTTCTTGAAAAGGCACTCGGCGAACAGAAGGCCGTCGAGATATTGAACAGGCTGCAGGGCGCGCTACAGATGACTCCTTTTGATTTCATCAAAAAGACCGATCCCCAGCAGATTCTTAATTTTATCCAGAATGAACACCCGCAGACAATAGCCCTTGTACTGGCGCATCTGTCGGCTGAACAGTCATCAACAATTATTTCATCGCTCGGGCCTGAAATACAGGTCGATGTCGCAACCAGGATAGCTACAATGGACCGCGCCACACCGGAAATTATCATGGAGGTTGAAAAAGTCCTTGAGAGAAGAATTGCCTCTGTATTTACCCAGGAATTTGCCTCAGCCGGCGGCGTCAGGAACGTAGCGGAAATATTGAACAGGGTCGACCGCTCGACAGAAAAGGCCATTATGGAAAAACTCGAGGAGACAAATCCGGACCTTGCCGACGAAATTAAAAGGCTCATGTTTGTTTTTGACGATATATTGCTTCTCGATGACCGTACGATACAGCAGATACTGCGCGAAATAGACTCGAAGGATCTTGTCCTTGCCCTGAAAGGCGCTTCCGAGGAATGCAAGAGCAAAATATTAAAGAACATGTCAAGCAGGGCGCGTCAGATGATACTCGAGGACATGGAAGTCATGGGGCCGGTAAGGCTTAAGACGACGGAAGAGGCCCAGCAGAAGATAGTGAATGTCATACGCCAGCTGGAGGAGATGGGCGAAATTGTTGTTGCCCGCGGCGGCGAGGAGGAAATATTTGTTTAAAAACCTGTACACACCAGGTGAATATAATATAAAAGATACCCCGTATAAGCTACGGGGTTCTTTTTTATCAAAGGCGTCGATGCTCAATAAGCGGGACGGGGAAAAAGAGGCGGAGTTAACCCCCCAGCAGAAGAGCTCGGCCGCTGTTGATGAATTAAAGTCGATTGAAAATTCCATCGAACAAAAGAAAGCCGAACTTGTAAAGATTGAGGCGCTGAATATAGAACTTAAGACAGCCGCCGAAAATGAAACCGCGAAGATGCGTTCCGACGCGGAAAAACAGGCGGAAGAGCTAAAGGCGTTAAAGGAAAAAGAGGGCTATGAGGCGGGCTTTGACAGGGGATATTATGAGGGGCTTGCCAAGGGCAAGTCTGAAATGGACACCAAATACAGCGGAGTTGTAAGCGTGCTGCATTCTATTTCAAAGGGCGCCCTTGCCGAAAAACAAAAGATCATCAACGCCGCGGAGGAAGATGCGGTAAATCTTTCAATAGATATTGCCAGAAAAATAGTCGACCGGGAACTTTCCGTATCAAAAGATATAATCGTGAATTTTGTCAAAGAAGCCGTCAAGGCAATAGAAAAAAAGGAAAAGATTACAATTTATACAAATCCCGCGGATCTCGATCTGATCAAATCGCACAGGGAGGATTTTATGGCCCTGACCGATATAAATGAAGTACTGCATATACTTCCCGACGACATGCTTGAACCGGGTGAGTGCAGGCTTGAATCTGAAAATCAGATAGTCGACACTGATATTAATTACCAGTTCGGTGAGATCAAAAAAAATCTTCTTTCAGCGGATTAATATATGAGCGTAATCAACCTCTCCAAATATCACGACAGGCTGCGGAACATGGAAGTATTAAAAACAAGCGGCAAGGTTACTCAGATAGTCGGCCTTGTCCTTGAAGCCTCCGGAATGAAATCATCCATCGGCGAAACGTGCAAAATAATATCCAGAAACGAAGAGCATTCCATTGACGCCGAGATAGTCGGCTTCAGGGAAGGCAGGGCGCTTTTGATGCCTCTGGGCGAATTAAGGGGCATCGGTCCGGGCGCAAAAGTAATGGCAACGGGCGAGGAATTCAAGGTTCAAGTCGGGGACCATCTTCTGGGCCGGGTCATTGACGGGCTGGGAAGGCCTATTGACGGCAGGGGCCCGATTAAATCAAAAACATATTATCCGGTTTATAATTCTCCGCCGGATCCAATAACAAGAAAAAAAGTTGAAAATCCCATAGCCACAGGCATACGTTCCATTGACGGCCCGCTTACAGTGGGAAAAGGGCAGAGGATGGGTATTTTTTCCGGTTCAGGCGTTGGAAAATCAACCACACTAGGTATGATCGCAAGAAATACAAGCGCCGACGTCAATGTTATCGCGCTCATCGGAGAGAGGGGGCGCGAGGTACGGGACTTCATAGAAAAGGACCTAAAAAAAGAGGGTTTGAAACGCTCTGTCGTAGTGGCCGCCACCAGCGACCAGCCTGCATTGATAAGAAGGATGGGCGCTTTCGTTGCGACATCCATAGCGGAATATTTCAGGGACAAGGGCAATGATGTCATGCTTATGATGGATTCGGTAACAAGGTTTGCAATGGCTCAGCGCGAAATCGGGCTGGCTATCGGCGAACCTCCGACCACGAAAGGTTATACCCCGTCTGTATTCGGACTTCTGCCGAAACTTTTGGAAAGGGCCGGGACAACGCCCCAAAAAGGAAGCATCACCGGCCTCTATACGGTACTCGTTGAAGCGGACGATATGAATGAGCCTATTTCCGACAGCGTCAGGGCCATACTTGACGGCCACATTGTATTATCCCGCGCGCTTGCCGCGCAGAGCCAGTATCCTCCGGTTGACCTGCTTGAATCTGTCAGCAGATGCATGATTGATATTACGACTCCGGAGCATAAAAAGGCGGCAAACAGGATGAAAGAGATATTATCCACATATAAAAACGCCGAGGATCTCATTAATATAGGCGCTTATGTAAAAGGCTCAAATCCGTCAATCGATTATGCCGTTGAAAAAATCGGCGGCGTCAGGGAATTTCTTAACCAGGGAATTGATGAAAAAACAGAATACAGCGAAACCGTTGAGATTCTGGAAAAAATGTTTAAATCATGAAAAAATTCAGGTTTAAGCTTGAAACCGTCCTTAATGTAAAGGAAAAAAGGGAAGAACAGCTTAAACACGAACTTTTGAGGCTGAACGGGCTAAAACAGGAACAGGAAAAGATACTCAAAGAAACAAAAGATAAAAGGGCTTATATTGTTAACGAAAAGTGCGGCGAAAGCGCCGGCAGAACCGACGTACAGACTCTTTTATTTTATGACCAGCATATTGAGGTTTTATTGTCAAAAATTGACAATACCATGGAAAAAATAGGGGAATTGGAGAGACGCGTTGAAACGAAAAGGGCCGAAGTCGTTGAGGCCAGCAGGGAAAAAAAGGTCTATGAAAAGCTTAAAGAGAAACAATTTGAGGTTTTCAGGAAAATGGTAATTTTCAACGAACAGCAGGTTCTCGACGAAGTGGCGGTTTCAAAGTACAACAGGAAGGAACAGCATAATTATTAATTTTTATTCTTGACAGGGATTGATTTGTTTTGTATACTATGTATGTAAAAGAAAAGTTTCAAGCGGGTCTACTACCCGCGACACTGACGGCCTGGACCGCAAGGAGGGCCTTAAGTACGGAGGACGGACTGTGGTCAATCCACTTTTGTTCGCAAACAGCTCTTCAATAAGTCTGTCCGCGCTTTCAGGCGGCAACTCAGCTGTTTCTTCCTCTAACAATCCTGATACAACAAATAATTTTAATAATATTATAAACAGCCTCTTATCCGGCTCCGCTTCCGCGGAAAATCAGACACAAACATCCGCCACGGCTTCCAATCAGCAGATAAAATCGGCGCTATATCAGGCTGTTGCCATGTTATATATAACCGGAGGAATTTCAAGCGTTGCCTCACAGGACACGGCTTCAATCGCAAAAAACCCGGTTGTATCCACAGTCATTCAAAATAATAATTTAACGCCGGCCCAGATACAGATATTTTTAACAACCCTAAAATCGGCGGCGATGTCTATTGTTTCGGACCCTTCGATATTTGCGGCGCCTGAGAAAGGTTCCGCGGACACGTTTTTATCCTTAATACAGAATGGCAATAATAATAATTCAGCGCCTCTTAATACTTCATATCAAAAATCTCCGGCAGAATCGGTAAATGAGAATAACTGCCAGGCCGATAATTCATTAAATGACAATTCACAGCTTCCGACGGCAGTGGTTTCACAGCAGGCGTTGAATCAGGATTCAACTGTTGAAAATACGGTTCAGACAGCCGATGCAGCGGATAATTCGCCGGCGCCCGCATTGAACGTTGATGATTCACAGCCAATGATTTTCGCCGCGCAGACAGCCGACGCGGTAAATGGTATAACAACCCAGCTGGGAAAACTGCAGGAGCTGGCAAATGCAGCTGAAAATGTATTATCGGTAAAAACAGCCGGGACAAACAACAGCGCTGCAGCGAATAATACAACTGAAAACACCGGCACAACGGCGCTGGCAGGAATGATAAAAGAGCTTAATAACGATATTGCCGGCGCCTTAAAGGCTCTTACTTCAATAAGTTCAGGGGATTCAACGCAGTCAGCTTCTAAAGCACTTTCAAATGTAAAAAATCTTATGGATGACGCGGCTTCCACACTGAACTCAATAATGGCTTCAGCAGCGGCCCTGCAGATGATTCCGCAGTCCCTGGCCGTGCCCGTGGCTGTTGTGTCATCAAATGATATTTCAATTGCAAACCAGCCCTCAAACGGAAATAACCAGACAGCGGCTATGCTCTCATATTCAGGAAACGGGAATTCAAATCAGGGCGGCAATACCGGGATAGCAACCTCGAACCAGCCTGAGTTAAATGACCTGGCATCAAGGATTACCGCGCTGTTAAGGGAAATGAACGGAAAACTTGAGGTCATCAGCAAATATGAATACACGGCTGCGGATAACAATTCAAAAACCGACGGAGCCGTATTAAACACTGATGCGCAAATTGCGGCGCCTGTAAATGAGGCGGTTTCTGGAAGCGTTGTTTCATTCAAAAACCAACCGGATGAAAATGTTCAGACAGTCCAGACAGCGGTAGAGGATATTCAGCTTTCGCCGCAGAAGTCTGCCAATCAGCCCGATGTGATGAAATCAGTAACAACGGGCAATAATGAAGTAAATAACGGAGCCGTTTTATTGTCCAATAATCCGGCCGTTGCGTCAGAAATACCGGTTCTGATTAATATTAAAATGGCTTCTGATAATAAGGCCTCTTCCGCCATAATCAAGGAACAGGATGTTGCGCAGCCGGTACTGGATAATACTATATTGACTCCCGCAATCCCTTTAACACAGGATGCGGCGGTTACAGCGGCGGCACAGCTTTTAAACAATGATTCAATAAAGTACCAGCAGGGCGATACGTCAAAGAATCTCACACAGGATATCAACTGGCTCGCAAATAATATTGTTAAACCGGCGCTTACTGCCGATGCTTCAATAACCTCAACCCTGGCATCAAACACCGCAACGGCTCCGTCATTTACAAATATGGCGGCATTTGCAAAGTCGGCAATGGATCAGGTTGTGTTAAAACAGGTTGTGATGAATTTAAACAACGGCCAGCCGGTCAAAGTGGATGAAATAAGAATGACCCTCAGGCCTGAAAATCTCGGAACGGTTATTGTGAAAATAGACCATAGCAATGATGAGATAAAGGGCAGTTTTATAGTTTCCAATAATGACGTTAAGGACGCACTGAAAGCCGGATTGCCCGACCTTAAAAACACCTTGAACAATCTTGGAATCAAGACGGATTCTATAAGTGTTACGGTCTCAGACAGTAATGCCGGAGCTTATGACCGCGGTTCGAACGGACAGTTTAATGAATGGGAAGGCGCGGTTGCGCCGGCGGTCATTAATGATTTTAACGGGAACTTTGACGCTTATTTCGGCGGCAACGGCTCCTTTAATTATCTGGCTTAAAAAAACTTAAGGAAAGGAGGCGCAAAAATGACAATTTCAAACACGACAGCGGCATCGACAGTAACAGGTTACACGACAGCGGCAGGAGCAACGACGGATACGGTCACAAATCCAAAATCAACACTTGGAGAAAGTGACTTTTTATCGTTGTTGATTACACAGCTTGAGAACCAGGATCCGACTGATCCGGTAAGCGACACGGATATGATAGCGGATGAGTCGCAGTTCAGCTCCCTTGACGAGCTTTCAAGCATGAATACCACCATGACGACAGAGTCGTCATCGCTTGATTCGCTGAACACGAACATCGAGGCTTTGATATCAATGGAGAATACGACTCAGGCTGCGGGTCTTATCGGAAAGACGGTCAGTCTTACGGATTCAACATCGGGAGCGACGGTTACAGGCACGGTTTCAGGGGTAAATTTCGTGAGCGGTACGCCGATGATCCAGGTAAACGGACAGGAATACGGATTATCAACAGTCACATCGATTACTGCTTAAAAGGAGGTGGAACCATGGTTAATAGCGTAAATAACAGCCAGCTTCAAAAGTTATCACAGTTGCAGGAAGCTCAGTTAAGGCAGCAGGGCGCTGTTAGTGTTCCCGAATCAACCGGTTCAACACCTTTTTTTAAGCAGGTTTTGCAGGGCACGGCAGACGCAGGCGATAATTCGGAGGTTCACTTTTCAGCGCATGCCGAAAAACGCCTTGCTTCACGCGATATTGAGATGACGCCCGATATTATGCAGAGGCTCAAGGCCGCCATGGGCAAGGCGAAGGAGAAAGGCGCGAATTCGACGCTTATGATTTTTGACAAGTTTTCCCTGGTCGTAAGCGTCAAGAACAACACTGTTATAACAGCGGTCGATAAAAGCGGGATGAATGAAAATGTATTCACCAATATCGACAGCGCGGTGTTCGCGTGAAATTTAGGGAAAACACGAGGCTGGATCTCTTTACTTTTAGGTAAAGCGGAAGCCTCCTTTAAACCGAGCCTGATGGGCCGGTAAAAAAAATTTGGGAGAGTGGCCAATTATGATGCCAGCATTGACTTCAGCAATATCGGGATTACAGAACAACACGACATGGATGGACGTTATAGGAGATAACATAGCAAACGAAAGCACCGTGGGTTACAAGGAAACAAGGATAACATTCAAGGAAGCAATATCACAGTCAATGGGCGCGGCTTCCGGCGCCGATACGGCAAGCAACACAGGCGGAATAAATCCGGAACAGCTCGGGCTAGGTGTTACGCTCGGATCGCTTGACACCGTTATGACACAGGGCTCAATTGAGACTACAGGAAATGCCACAGACGTCGCAATTCAGGGCAACGGCTTTTTTGTTTTAAAGAGCGGAAACACAACGGCTTATACGCGCGCCGGAAATTTTTATTTTGACAATGACGGAAACCTTGTAAATTCAAGTGGAGACCTCGTACAGGGCTGGATGATGCAGTATACAAAGACGGCAGATCCGGCAGCGCCGCTTATTAATGTTACATCAACACTCTCCACTAACGGGCCGGTTACAAACATTACCATACCGCAGAATATGGAGCTTGCCCCCAAGGCTACAGGCGATATGAACCTGCAGGTTAATGCGAAGATCCAGACCGGCATTGATCTATCTGGAAATCTTGACTCTATGACTCCGCAGAATACGGTGGCTGGAGCGGCATATGCGGGACCTGCGGCGGGATATCCTGCGGCGGGGTATACACCGGACGCAACCACCTCTGCGACGGTTTATGATTCACTTGGAAACGCGCACGTAATAGTTTTTGAATGGACCCAGACAAACGCTACACCGGCAAACGGTGCAAGCTGGAACTGGTCGGCATACGACACCGGATCAAACGGTCAGCTTGCAATCCCGACAGGTGCGGCAGTCGCCGGAGAAGCGATTAATGTAGGAAACGGGACAGGAGTAACATTCAATTCCGACGGATCTCTTGCAACATCTGGAGCATGGGCAAATGCCACTGCCGGGTCAACAATACCGCAGATTGAACTTCAGGTAGCAAATGCTGACGGTTCCTTTACACCGCAGACAATCTCGGTATTTATGGGTACCGACAATGCACAGTCGGCGTCAGGCATAGGTGCGCGTGATGGTATCACCGGGGATTATGGAAATGGAACGATTGATACGACAACGAACGTATATCAACCAAAACAGACGATTTACACGGAGGCTGTTGATGGTTATGCTGAAGGGACACTGACGGGCGTTTCTGTTGATAGTAACGGCAAGATTAACTGCTCGTTCAGCAACAACCAGACCATTGCAATTGCCCAGCTTGCACTCGCAAATTTTTCAAATCCGGAGGGCTTGAACAGGGCGGGAGATACAACTTTTACACAGTCGGCGAATTCTGGAACGGCTGAAATATCAACTGCCGGAAATGCCGGTCTTGGAAAGACAGAAGGCGGCTCTCTTGAGTCATCCAATGTCGACCTCTCGGTTGAGCTGACAAATATGATAGTGGCTCAGAGGGGCTTTGACGCGAACGCCAGGATCGTGACAACATCGTCACAGATGCTCACGACGCTGGTTCAGCTCGGACAGTAATTTAAATTTACAATACAAAAGGGCCGGATGAAAATCCGGCCCTTTT
>PLPI01000052.1 GCA_003159495.1 candidate division FCPU426 bacterium
AAGTAAACCTTGAAAAATCGATAATTGTTGAAGATTTTGACGATATGGAACCAATATTCAAGGAAATTACATCGATGCTTGAAAAAGCGGGCATAAAAATCCTTAAATTATCCTCCGGGGTCAAATCAACGGCAAAAGACAGGAACTTATCCCTTTATAACTTCATGACCCCGCTGGACGAGGCTGAAGTTATTGGATTTAAGATCAAGGAAATGCTTTCTGACGGAGTAAAACCGCAGGATATATCCGTTGTTTACTATAATTCAGACATTTTTGAGCTTCTACAACTGGTCTTTGACCGGTTTGGCATCGCATATTATTCAATGGAACCACTGATGGAAAGCCCTGTATACGAGGCCTTCAAATCAGCTTCTGGTGCCGCATATGGTGAATTTGACCCAGAAACGGTCATAGAACTGCTCTCATGCGAATCGTCAGCCTTTAAAACCACAGGCTATACAGCTTCAATGGCAGTAGGTGTTCTCTCAGACATGGGGTATAAAGTACAAAAGAAGCCGAAAGAAGCCGTGCTTGGTGCCTTAGAAGAGGTGAGAAGCCGCAGGGAATCCTTCGTTAAGGAAAAGGAAAAAGAATATGACAAGGATTTTATTGATAAAATAAAAGAAGACATCGATGCGTTGAGAAGGCTTTCAGCTTTTATTCAAAACGGCCCAGCAATGGATTTGATGACAATATTTTCTGAATCTGTTGAGATTCAGGATAAAAAGAACGCCCCTGTTTATTCGCGGTTGGCCACTTCCATTGCATCAATGGATTTGATCCTTGAGCCATTCAGGAAAAAAGGTTCTTCTTCACCGGATTTCCAATTCATGCTCGATGCACTTTTTTCAGTGCTTGGCGGAGGAGAATACATGGAATTCATGGACCCGGTAAAAGAAAGGCAGCTTTTCGGGTCCAAGATAAAGGAAGATGAGAGCACAGGATGCTATATTTCAATGCTACCCCAGATGCTTGCCAATAATACATCAGCTTCAAGGATATTTGCATGCGGAATGGACGCGTCAATGGATAAGCCCGAGGTATTAAGCTATCCTGCGGCCATTGCAGCANNAAAATTGCCTCAGAGGGCTGAATTGAAAGATAAAAAGCTGAAGAAATTCGCTTATATTGTGGAAAGCGCCGCAGAATTACACGCTTCATATGCATACCTGGACTTTGGCTCAAAAGTTTTGGGCATTTCAAACGCCGCAAAGCTCCTGCCTGATATTGCCGGGATGAAAATAATAAAAAATGATGATACCAGCCTTATGCGGTCATATGACATAATAAAAAAAGGAAAATTTGCTCCTGACGAATCATACAAGTATATTTATGACGCTTCCAAATCAGTCAAATTTAATGACAAAAAATCCAAATCAATGCCTAAGGTCAAGGAGCTTTTTAACAGTCCTGAAGGCAAGCCTGTTGTGCGCGTTACACAGCTTGCTGACTTTGTGACATGCCCCAGGCGTCTTGTTCATTCACTGATATCAGACAACGCAGGGCTTGAAGAAGGCTCTATGGAATTTCGCATGAAAGGTAAAAAAGGAAATTTCTGGCACAAGGTATATGAGCTTGCGGCCAGGGAGCAAAAACTATTTAACAGCATAAAGCAGGACGATATTGAAAAGGCAATGCTTAACGCGGTTGACGCTGTTATTGCTGAGAAAAAGCTTGATCCCGAAGCTATACAGGAAAAAAGTGAAAAAGAGTTCCTTGCTGACACAAAAATGGCCAAAATCCCTGTTTTTGCCCTGAATGAAGCCGCAAGAAAGAAAAGGCTTACCGGATTAAAGACTGAAATGCCGGAAATAAAGCTTGCCTTTGATGCCGGATCGTTTTTGCTGGAGGGCACCATGGACAGGCTTGATGTTACCGGTGATACGGCAATACTATGGGATTATAAAACAGGGGAGAGCAAAAATAAGACTTCCTTTAGTTTCCTTTCCGGAAAATCCAAGTTTGCCCAAAAAAATTATGCAGGTGATAACCGCAAATTTGATTCCGGTAATGGACGGGACGCAGTACAGCTGGCTGTTTACACTTACCTGCTTTCCCAGACAAAGGTTGCAGAACTTAAAGAATACAAATCGTTGCAAAAAGCCGCAGGCATTATATATTTGGACGGAACTGATAACCTTGATGATATTGAGTTGATAAAACAGCAATGGCCTGAAACTATTCCTTTGTTGGAAAAAACAGTAAATGTGTTTTCAGAATTTATTGAAGAACCAGCTGATATTCTGGAATCCTCCAGTGCGACTGAAACCGGGCTTATAAACAGTATTGCCAAGCCCTGTGCTTATTGTGAATTTAAAAAGAACTGTGACATGCTCCTTCTTAATGGAGGTGCAAAATGATAAATAAGATAATAAATGCATCTGCAGGCACAGGAAAGACCCAAACAATCATTAATGCTGCCCTGGAAGGGGTAAAAACAGAGAAAGAGATACAGGACAGGCTGGCATCAACGGTATTTTTGAGCTTCTCAACATCCGCAGTGGAAGAAATAAAGAGCCGCTTGTACAAGGAAACAACAAAGGGCAGGGCAAAAAAATCCGGTTTGTTTGAAGAATTATCCACTCTACCTGAATACAGGGCATATACTATACACGGGTTTGCCGTTGAGCTGGCAAAAATGCTCAGGTATGAGCTCGGAATGCCTTCAAGTATTGAATTTCTGCCTATGGATGATTATACGGTATGGAAAAATACAGTATCAGAGTATTTCAGGGCAAATTGGTCCTCGGAAATGCTTAAATCCAATTTAAAGCTGGAAGATACGGCGTTAAAGGTACTATGCGATGCATTTTACCTGCTGTCTGACCAATATCAGGTAAAGAGATTCATTCAGGACAAGGGCGATGCCTTGTTCTTCATTAACGGCCTCGGTGACGCCGACTGCGGTAAAATTGACGCTGATAAGGCAATAGAACTGCTGGCGGGCATTGGAATTGATATTAAAAAGAGCGATTCTTACGACAAAATAAGTAAAAAGGTTGAAGAAAAGTTATATGAAATAAAGAAAAACTTTGAATTATTAAAAGATTTTATAGATGAAAACAGCAAAACAATACGTGATCTTAAAGAAAAAATACCTACTTTGCAAAAACAGGATGCCATTGATAAAAATACTGAAGAATTAACTGAGTACCTTTCCAGGTATAAGAAATTATCAGCAGCCGCAGGCATGAAGGAAATACTGGCGCTTTTGGACGGATGTGCAGGGCTTTTGATGTCAATTATAACGGATATAGGCGAGCGCAGCTACTTGCCGGTGCTTCTAAAGGGCGGTGTATTTGATTTTGACGCCATTGTATACCTTGTTATC
>PLPI01000008.1:0-1817 GCA_003159495.1 candidate division FCPU426 bacterium
TTACCTTTTTACATTTTGCAATGTTTTTTTTATGTTTTGTGAGTGTTTGTTTGTGTGTATACTCTGCCCTGCGTGGCTGCCGAAGGCAAAGCCCGCAGGGCATTTTTTTGATTTGAAAATAATTTAATGAAAATTGCTTTGATTTTACACATGTTTTAGGTAAATTTGCCAAAGTCGAGATATTATAAGGAGACGTTTATGGGAATGTATGACAATAATCCGCAAGCACGTAATACGTGTTCGAATTGCGGCGCAGAAACTGAACCTTGGAGGGATATTTGTCTTGCTTGTGAAATGCGGTATGAACAGGAACAGGAAAAGGAACGAGAAAAACGTAATGGAGGACAGAAAAATGACGACGAGGCTTTTTAATGCGTGAAATAACAAGGACGCACAGAAAAACAAAACATATACTTATCATGGTCGATGTACAGGAAAAAAATCTTTCGGAAAAAATGTCAAAACAACGTGGCGAAAACACCTCGGCGCTTTTCCGGCGGTTGGTGCAAGAAGAAAGCAAACGCGAATCGGTGGGTGAATTTTTAAAAGCGGTTGATAGATTGAGCAATATTTCACGCGAAATGATGAGTTACCTTGATATGTTCCGGAATAAGGGAATTAATTAATTGCTCGACTTTGGCAAATTTACTCGAAAAGGTAAAAACTTGACAAAATAATGGGGGGGGTATAATGCCGTTATCTAAAAAGGCAGGTCGTCCGGCTAATAAAACAAATTTGGTCAAAATAAGGTATCCAGCTTTGCTGGACGTGAGTGCTGTAATACTGCAGACCGTTTGATTTTATGAAATAAAAATATACGGCATGCAGTCCTGTGGGGTTTGTTTCAACAGTGGTTTTTCAAAATAGACATCATCAAGGGGGAAACGAAAATGAAAAAAACAGTTTTATTTTTTGTTTTGGTTTTAGTTGTTGCATTTAGTGTTATTACAGGATGTAAAAAAAGTTCCTCGCCATCAGGCCCTGTTGCAACAGCGACTATTGATTCGTCCGCGCTTGTGTCAGTACCCGGCGGAACATATACCCAGACGACCGCCGGAACAAACAGATTTAGCCACACAATTTCTACTTTTAAAATGGGAAAATACCAGGTAACGTATGATTTATGGTACAAGGTATATACGTGGGCCGTTGCCAACGGTTATACCTTTGCCAATGTAGGTGCAGAAGGCAGTAACGGAACAGTCGGCGCTGCACCGACTACTGCAAAATATCAGCCTGTAACGACAATAAGCTGGCGTGATGCAATTGTGTGGTGTAATGCATATAGTCAGGAGGCAGGGTTGACACCCTGCTATACATACTTTAGTGCAGTGATAAAAGATTCAACCAATGCAACAGCTTGTGATAGTGCGGTTTGTGCATGGACAAATAACGGATACAGACTGCCTTCAGAAGGCGAATACCAATACGCGGCAAGCTATGAAGACGGAACGGCCTGGACGCTGTATAACTATGCCAGCGGAGCGACAGCGGCTTATACCAACGAAGCGGCCACGGATCTTGTAGGTTGGGATAGTGTAAATTCAGGAAGTACCACACATGCAGTAGGTGGTTTAACCGCTAATGCGCTTGGCATTTATGATATGTCGGGCAATGTATGGGAATGGTGCTTTGATTGGTATGGAACTTATCCGACTACAGCATCAACAAATTATAAAGGACCTGCGAGCGGCGCCGACCGCGTGATGCGGGGCGGCGGCTACGGCGGCGCGGTCGGCCTGCAGGTGGGCGGCCGCAGCTACGACTTCCCGTACGACGCGTACTACTTCGGCATAGGCTTCCGCTTTGCGAGGACC
>PLPI01000008.1:1862-12194 GCA_003159495.1 candidate division FCPU426 bacterium
AGGTAAATTTGCCAAAGTCGAGAAATTGATTTATTTTTTCGTTATAAAACAATGGATAAAACAACTGGGGGATATATGAAAAGAATGTTGACCGGAGAGGAACTGGAAAAACACGCGCAAAGGTTGGGGGTTGATACTTCCGGTGTTTCATTCACAAAAAGAGGAAAGTCCGGGAAAGCACCTGATCATGAAATTCAAAGGCGTGTAATAGATGCGGAAAGGGCGGCACGCGAATCAAAACTCTGGATATTAGCCCTGATATCAGCTGTTACAGTCTTTATTAGCACTGCAACCGCATTAATTGCTGTATTTGTGGCGCTGCGTCCTGTTCATATAGCGGCATTAAAAGCGGTGGTTCATGCACAAATGGATTGCTGCCGGCCGGTGTCTGAAATCACGGCAGGCAACGGCGATAATGTTGTAACCGGCCTGGCGGTGGACCAGTCACATAATAAAATCTATATGGCCAATGGAAGCAGTTCAAGCGTGCTGCAATGCTATAACTTTGATGGAAGCCTCTGCGGTACTTTTGCAAGCGGGTTGAAAGACGCGTATGGACTGGCGTTGGAAGATAATATGCAATACATCTGGGTTGCATCCTCTTTGAGCGGGCTTCTGGAACGTTTCAATGTATCAGGAACACCTAACACACCGGTAGAGACGTTGAATATTGCCCGTGATGCAGGACAGCCATATCCTCACGATGTGGCTGTGGACTCATCAAGTAACGTATACGGCGTTGCGGGCACAAATCTTGTAAAATACATTCCTGGTCAAAACGGTCATGTAGTCGGGCCTATCAAAAATCTTGGCGGAGTAGGAAACGAGGCAGTGGCTGTAATTAACGGGCGTGTTTACGTCGGGTTTAACAGCGGGCATGATTCACTGATCAGGGTTTTTGATTCTGCCACGTTATCGGAACTTACAAATGTTCAGATCGGGCCGTGGCCTTCCGGAAACATCCCGGTGGGAATAACAGTGTATAGCGGAAAAATATATGTATCATTTTCATCTTCTTCCAACAGCTGGTACGGGGTATATAACGAGACCGGTGACGGGATAAAAACACCATTGAGATGGAACGAAGTTTATCACTGTGGCGGATATAACGAAGTAAAGAGTATCGGAATTGAGGGAAGTGAAGGGCTTGTCCTGTTGGCTGTAAAATTCGGAGGGAAAGTATTAAAGCTAACGCCGTGTCAGGCTGATTTATTTAATAAAAAATAAAAATCGCCTTTTTCGGGACAATTATATAAAAAGCTGTTAGAATATAACCATATTTGAAAAACGTTAATGGGGGTTATGACATGACCAAACTTGAAATCGTTAACAAAATTTCAGAGACTATCTCGCAGCCCGGAATTTTTTTTCGATTTTGTCAGCAAAGTGCGAAGGAGTTGTGTACAATTTCCAGCCGTTTGCCTGATTCTTGCTCCTTTGCCCTTGCCTTACAGTCGTAATAATACGCCAACCGCTCCTTTCTTGCAAGTTTTAAGTTCTCTTTGCGCTGCTGCCTGATGGCATTGCCAAGACCGGCATGCTCATCGTTCGGTCTGACATAATCCAAAGATGAGTGAGGGTAGTCGTTATGCAACCGACCGTGTAAATCCGCCCAATCTACGACATCCTGAACAGTTTCAAAGCGTTCAGGCCGGGCAGGATGGTATTCCAGACTCTTGTTATAAGCCTCAATCCATGGGTTGTCATCTGGCGTATATGGCCGCGCAAAAATCAATGTAACCGACCATTTTTCCGTCAGATGATTTTTTACCAACTCGCATTTCATCTGGCTGCCGCGGTCGCTTAATATAGCCAGTTTACTTGTGTCGATGCCTTGTTCAAAGAGTGTTGTATCCCATAACTCAACTATATCTTTGCCGTCAAAGCTTTTTACATATACGCCATTTTTTAAGTTCTTTCTGGATCCTATGTCAAGGATTGGCACAACTATAACCTTCAATCCATTTGTTAGAAAAAAATCCTTTCCGTCGTAACAGTAAATCTGGTTTGGCGCAGTGATTAAATCTCTGACTTCGGGTTTTTTACAATTTTTTTTCTTTCTTGGCGGTTCGTAAGGAGCTGCTAATTCGTTGTTTTTCAGCGTTTTTTGTACCGTTGAAGGGCTGCAATAGTACTTGCCAGTTTCATGCCCGTAAACCATAAGCCCGGCCGCTCTTAAATCCGCCTGTTCCTCGCTCTTTGCCACTTTCAGTATTGCCAGTATTTCTTCAGGTCTTGTTTTGTTCCACGCTGTTCGTTTTTTTGGTTCTCTCCACTTTTTCCAGCGGTAATAACGTCTATCACTGAGCAAAAGTATCTTACAGCATGTCTTTATGCTTGCTCCTGACTCGTCTATGGCTTTTAAAAGAGCTTCCCGCGCCTCTTTGGGTATCTTTTTGCCTTTCATTGGCCCGGTTATTCCAAGTTCACTTTTTTTTTGAGTATTAAGTATTCCTGGCTCATTTCCGCCAGTGCTTTTTGGTTTGCCGCAAGTTCGAATTTGAGTTTTTCATATTCGTCGTAGTCGACTTTGACCGGCCGCTTCCGGTATTTGTTTCTTCCCAGTTCCTCTTTTGCGGCTTTTTCCACCAGTTGCCTTATCTTTGACAGTTCAGCAGGGTACATGCCGTTCTTTCTTAGTATTTCTCCAACCTGTGCCCCGGGTGACGAGGCTTCCTGATAAATACGCCACTTTTCCTCTACACTGAGCTTCTTCTTTCCATTCCGCTTAACATTTTCTTCCATTTTGAAGCCTCCTATAGTATCATTTTATCAGGAGGCTGGGTTGTACACAACTCCTATGTGCTCTTTACTGACACTGTCGCAAAAAAATCGGGCAGCCTAAAAATGACATTGAAAAAGTTATAGATGAATTTGTAAGAATTAGTCAGGACACACTAAAAGCAGGAGAAAAGGTATCTTTAACCGGCCTTGGATCCTTTATTTGTAAGGAAAAAGCCGCCAGGACCGCCAGGAACCCGAAAACCGGGGCATCCGTGCAAGTCCCTGCCAAAAAGGTGGTCAAATTCAAACCCGGTAAAGAGCTTATTGAGGTATTAAAAGATTCAATGATTCAATAAAAGGAGCCTCACCATGGCCATAACCGAAATAGGCGAAGCAATCGACGTAGGCGCAATCTTTTCAATGAACCGGGCCGTTCCTGTCTGGTTCCGTTGGAAAGGTCAAAAAATCGACATAATTCAAGTTACTAAAACATGGCCAGTAAAGGACAACACAGATATTATCCTTCATTTTTCCGCTTCCTGTACCGGCGGTGAATATGAAATTTCATTCAATCAAAAAACCCTTGCATGGCGATTAGAGAATATTTCACAAGAAGGGGCCTAACGGCTGGTCCTTTTGCTCCGAAATACCTGGTCCTCATGCTCCGAATTTTGCACTTAGAACGCGCCTAATAGGAATATCTAAAAAATAAAAACCTCGAAAATCATCGATAATCGTTGACTTTGTTTTCATCTGTATTATAATGTAATACAATTAACTACATCAAGGAGGTAATACAATGCCAAAGACAGAACAGAAACGCGACGCAGCAATTCAAGCAAGGATCCCCAAAGAACTCAAAGAAAAAGTCGTCAAATTTAATAATAGCAGGGAATATAAATATCTGTCAGAAAGCTCAATTGTCTGCATGGCCCTGGAAGAATATATAGACAAACACGAAATGGAGATAAAAAGCAAAAAATGACACTACCATTGATCAAAAAAGTTGAAAAAAAGAAATCAGGCTTTTGGAAGCCAGCTTTATATTCAATTGCTTTTATTATAGTCGGAATAATACTCATTTTTACGGGTGGACTGCGCTTCTTTACCATTCATCACTAAAAAAATAAGGGGAAGTATGACAAAGAAAGCAGACTATAAAATATCCAGACAGGACATTACAGATAACATGCTCGACGGGCCTGTTGACCCGTATAAAGCCTATGGCAAAGTCAAAAGTGGCCGTAAAGCGGTTAAAAAGCCTGTCCGGAGATTGCCGGCAGCAAAAAAAGGGGGAAAATAATGGCTATGGAGAACATTTCGGATCTGGCCAAGACTCTACTTAACACGGTAGCGGAAAAAGAAAAGAGCAAACCGTTTGACCCGGAATTATCATATATCGTTGAACTCATAAAAAATTACGTCGGCGATACAGACTGGAAAAAAAGCCAAAAGAACTACGAACAGCTTTTGACACTGTATAAGGAAAAAGGAAAACTTGAAGAATTAAAAACAATAATCGGCGATTGTAAGATGTCGAAAGCCAGGAACCGCGGTGCCTATATTAATTCCGCCATGAGAAACGGCCTAGGTATTGAAAAGAACAGTTCTTCGGCCAAATCTAACGGTATGAAGCTTATTAACGCAAATTATGCGGAGGTAAACCCCGCATGGGCGCTAGAGAGGCCGATTAAGGGCAAAAGGACCGTAATAATCAATAATGAGGACGGGAATTACACCGTAACCATACAGAACGTAAAGAACGACATAAACCCCGTTAAAAAGACCATGCAGCTCTATTATGAAGTTGAACGCATATACGCGGACAAATCATGCCCCAACAGTGCCATAATAGAAATATCCGCAGCAGACTTATTGACACGTCTTGGCTGGCCCGCATCCGGGCAGAGTTACGACGATCTCAAAGAACATCTTGAAACTTTACTTAATACGCAAATCCACTCGGAAGGTGTTTATAAGTACAAGGAAAAAGGTGTTATCAAGGAAATACCCAGGACAACGGCCTTTAACATGATAGCCGGTTATGACTTTTTCAACGAGAAAGACGCCACAAAGCCTATTAAAAAAATTAAAATATCGTTAAATCCTATCATGGCCCAGAACGTAAAGGAAAATTACTACTTTTTGACTGCGGGCCCGGGTAAAAAGCTCACTGGCGCCGTTGAAATGTTTTTGTATGATTTTTTAATAAAGCGTAAAGGCAAAGACAAAAACCACACTCATTTGCTCGATATCAATGAAGTAGCCAATCACATAGGCATTTACACAAATGAAATACGTGAACGCAGAAGAAGTATTAAGGAAGCCCTTAAATCTTTTGAAGAAAAAAAGCTCATCAAATCATTTGAAATGGCAGACGGCTCATCAAATTTTAAGGTTTATTTTTAAAAAAAATAATTAAATACATGAAAGCATGGTGAAAAATATCAACTTAATTAAAATTGTCATACTTGCTATTGTACAGGGACTTACCGAACTGCTTCCTGTTTCAAGTTCGGCTCACGTGATTGTGGCAGAAAAGTTAATGAGATTAAACCCAGTTTCTCCGGAAATGACACTGCTCTTGGTTATGTTGCATACAGGTACAATGCTGGCTGTCATTGTTTACTTCTGGAAAGCCTGGAAAAATACATTTTTTAGTTCAAGACAGGTGTTTTTTAAGTTTCTAATAAATGTATGCTTAGCCACTGTGTTCACGGCTATTGTTGGCGTATCGTTGATGTTATTTGTTGAAAAAGTTCTTTTACATCATGTTGCTCATGCGGAAGTTGAGATGATATTTGGCAATACAACCTTTATTTCCATTGCCCTTGCAACCGTGGGCATTCTAATTCTTATTGCTGGCACGCAGGAAAAAAAGATACCGGAAAACAGGGAATTGGGGGTTAAAGAATCAATATGGATAGGAGCAATACAAGGCCTATGCCTTCCTTTTCGCGGTTTTTCCCGCTCTGGCGCGACAATATCAACAGGAATCATGCTTAAAATCGAAAAACATACAAATGAAGCTTTTAGTTTTGTTTTGGCTGTTGTCCTTACTCCGCCAGTTATCATCCGCGAAACACTAAGGCTATTTAAAACTACAACCCCCATTAACTATATTCATTATATTAACCCCTGTCTTACAGGAATGGTAATAAGTTTTGTCGTGGGACTTTTTGCATTGCGTTGGTTATCCCGGTGGTTGAGTCAGGGACAATGGAAAATATTCGGATTTTATTGCATAGCAGCTTCCATAATTCTTTTTTTTCTCTCGCTAAAGGGTTTTTAATCCAGATACGCCATTTTAAAGATTAAAACGAACGAAAACACAATGGTTGACAGCATAAGCCCCGGGCACTTTAATTCTTGAAACCATTCCAAAACGTAGTATAATGCCCCTAGGGTCTCGGGCAGGATGACCTGCCGTGCATTGAAGCAAAAAAAATATCGCCGGGTCTTATCGTCGGCGTATCAACGCACAGTATGCACGAGGCGTTAATGGCAAAAGCCGACGGCGCTGATTATATAAACATAACAAAAACAAATTAAATTAAAACGGTCGTGAGACTGAAATTGTTTGCATCCGACCGTATTCGCACGCATTATGTTTATAATACATATTGTATTTAACACGAACATCCTCAAAAACAAACCATCAACGGTCCATCCCTGATAAAAACATCATAAACCGTATTATGCCTTTTATAACATCAGTTAATATCATCCTTACTTACGTTACATTATCCTGGCACGGTAAATGCTATACATATATGCATATAAATCCATATGATGCTGGCTATGTTTTGACTCTCATTGGTTAATTTAAGTGGATTTCCCAAAAAAAAGGAATTAAACGATGGAGAACAGGAATATTTATGTCGAAAGGTTTTTGAAACAGCTCAAGGACTGGAATTGACGCAAAATATCGGTATTGTCATACGCAGTAAGTAAAAGCGAAAGTCCGTGGGGCAGGTTTCCCTGGACCACACCACGATTGTAAAATTTTAACGAGCCTTTAAATGCGCAAATTATGTCTGCAAAAGTTCTTATCGTTCTTCCTGCCTGAGGCGGGATTACAAAATGGAAGGAGGAAACACATGAATTCGCTTATCATCAAAGGAAACTGGAAGGAAATGTCGGGAAAGTTGAAACAGAAGTTTGCAGGGCTCACAGATGACGATCTTCTTTTCGCTGAAGGAAAGGAAGATGAATTGTCGGGAAGGCTCCAGAAAAAACTCGGAAAAACAAAGGAACAGATCAGAAATATAATTGAAAACCTTTAAAGTAATGCCATGCCGCGGCTTTAACCGTGGCATGGCATATAAAATTGAGGGACATGAAAAAATTATTGTTATACATTGGGTGACGGCATACATATTTTACTTGTACTTGTTGTGATATTTATTCTTGTCTGGCTGTTTTTTGGGCGCAGATAGAAAAAATACCGGCTTAAAGCCGGATAATTGGGGAAAAATGAATAAGTCTTTAGTTAGGTACATGTTTATAACGACGCTTTTTGCGGCAATAATGCTGCCGCAGGCCGTGTTTAGCGATACTTTGGTTGTGAACCTTGGAACATCCGCGTCTTATGGGGTGCTTTCCAGTACCTTTGCAAACAGCGGCCCGTCCACTATTACCGGAGATATCGGTTATACTACGCTGACAGGCGGAAGCTCTCTCACTGACAACGGGATAACGAACGCCCCGGCGCCGTCGCAATCCGGCATAGACGAGAATGCTGCGCTATCTTCTTTAAACAACCAGATATGTTCCTTTAATTTCGCGTCCGGCGCTGTGGACCTTGTCGGAGATACCACGCATGATGCAATACCGGGCCATTTTTTGCCCGGTGTTTATTGTGTGACAGGTGCCATGAGCATAGACGGCGGAGGGACCATAACGCTTGACGGAAAAGGGACTTATATATTCAAATCGACAGGAGCTTTTACGACTTCGGATAACGCCATAGTTGTCCTGGAAAACGGCGCTGACGCATGCGATGTGTTCTGGATACCGGTACAGGCCACTACTATTGGGGGTCAACTGAGAATTCGGAGGAAATAGTACGCTAAGGGTTAAATGCCAATAAAAGTGATTGTTTTTAACCTCTAAAAAGGGTAAATACAGCGGATTTTTGCGCAGATTGTTTTCATTTAAAATCATTGATACAAATTCCGGAGCAAAAGGACCAGACTATTTAAAATACGAGGAATAGATTTTCCGGTTCAAAAGAACCAATAAATACAATAAGTTTTTGACAAAAATCAAAATTTAGCATATCATAATAAGTGGAGTACTTGATTTTGAACCGGGAAAGGGGATTCTTTACTGTGCAAAATTCGGGGTACGCTAAGGCGCTTTTTGTGCCAAAAATTAACTTTTTTCCACCTAAAACCATACACAATCCTTGGGTTTTAGTGCTTAGCGTACGGAAATCTCCGAATTCTCAGTTGACCCCAAGTAGCCAAAACAATTTTTGGATTTTAAAATTAGAAGGATAAACAGAGGTAGGCAAATGAAAAAAATAATCATTACCATTTTGCTGGTGCTGGCTGTATGTTATGCCTATGCAGGGTGGAACATCTTTGAAAAAAAGCATGATAAATTTTCGTTTCAAGGCGTTGATTTTTCAATGACGGCAGACCAAGTGTATCAAATATTAAAGGATAAAGGCATTAAAGAAAAGATGGAAACGCAAAAACAATATAATGAAAGGATAAAACAGGATATGATGAGTCTAAATCCAAATGAGATTGTAATTGTGGATTGTGACCAGAAACTATTGAAATATGACGTTGAAGTAAATTACTATTTCAATGAAAACACAAAAATATTGACTGACATAATTGTTTCGTTTAATTATGATTTTAATAAAAGTTTTGATGCGTATGGATGCTATAGAGAAATTTTTGATGGATTAAAGAAAAAATATGGAAATGAATTTACAACGAAAAAGACCAATGACACAACCGAGTGTGATTGGAAATTTTCTGATTTAGAAATTGGTTTAAATTTTCGTGATGATGAATATCCGAAGTTTAGAGATATAATGTTATCGTATGCGAGAGAATTAACGGACAAAGAAAAGCAACTCGAACTGAAAAGATTAGACGATATTAAAGCAAAAACGGCAAAGGAATTGTAGGTGCGGTTATGAGTGCAAACTTACAGGCAATAGCAAGTTTTTTAAACAATAAAAACATTACTAATAGAGATGCTATAGTTGTAGCTTTAATTGTCCTAATCGTTTCAGTGGTATATAAATTTTTGTTTGCCAGTATAATCAAAATTATTAAATTCTGTTTCTTTATAATGCAAAAGTTGATTTCAAATATTAAAGAAATTAGGGCGTTTGAACGCAGATTAAGGGATGGGGAAGCCACTATGGGCGATATAACAAAAATAACAGATAAGTCAAATCGTGGAAAACGTTTAACGGAATTGGAAGAAAAATCCCTTCACGCATATATACAGGAAATAGAACAGACACAAAAAGAACAAAATGCACGAATAATTGATGGTTTATCATCATCGTTGTTCACGATGGACGATTTTTATAAAGAAGATAAGTGGTAAGAAGTTGTTATAGAAAAAGTTAAAAAAGGAGATGATAAAATGACAGAAATTAAAATTACTTTAAGGGTAAGACCGCCAATAACAGCAAACCAGAGAAAACAAATATTGCAATACATAAAAAGCACACTTGGTGATAGCACGAAAGTGTTGGACGGGCGTGTTATTAGTGAGCCGAGCATTGATATTGATGCTGATATTTTTATTGAAGGCAGGATGTCAAAAGATTCAAAAACAATCCTGAATGATTTGATTAAAAATTACTTGCCAATAGGTAAAAAAATAGTTTTTGCACCGTAAAGCAATTCGAACTGACAACGTAAAATAGATAAAAAATGAGGGGTGATGCTTATGGCAGAAATGTATAGAAGGTGTGGCAGAAAAGTCAAAAGAACTGAAATGACACCGAAACAATTACAAGCATCAATTAAGTGGTGTAAATCTGAAATTGCTAAACTGCAAAAGGAATTAAACAAAAGTAATGCAAGGACAATATAAAAAATTAGGGGGGATAAACAATGGACATTAAAGAACCGCAATTTGAAAACACAAATCATATTTGCCCGGTATGTGGTAAAACAAAGTTAGAGCATATTGTTGATACAATGACAGAACGGTGTCCTGACCCAGATTGCAAACATTCTTTTACACAGGAAGTTAATACAAGCGACAATGAAAATTTAATTGATTTAAGGGATACGGCATCACCTCATAAAAAATATCCTGTAAATAAAGGTATTTAGGGGTCACCGCAGAATTCGGAGGAAATAGTNNGTACGCTAAGGCTTAAAAGCCAATAAAAGTGATCGTTTTTGACCCCTAAAAGGGGTAAAAACGGCTGTTTTTAGCTCATTCCTACCCTTAAATACCATCAATAATTCGTAAAGGACGTAATTTTCCCTTACTTTCTTTTTGTTTTTGTGGCCAAATATAGTCACCCGTCAGGTTAATATGTTCCCATCCAAGAGGGGACAGATATTGAAGCAGTTTATCGTCTACAAATTTTCCCTTTTCTTTTAATTTTTGTATGAT
>PLPI01000131.1 GCA_003159495.1 candidate division FCPU426 bacterium
GATCCGGATAATGCCGGCGTAGGCAGACCAAGCCTGTCACTCATACCCTGTATTTTTTTGGCATATATTTATGCATATACAACAGGAGGATTTATGGGAGACAAGTTAAGCATCGGCAACATGGAATNNTCGGATATATTACGCGTCCTTGACCCAAAAAAGATTTTCATACTTCCAAACACTTCCGGAGCTCAAAATGCAGATGAAGCTGTGCGCCTGGCCATGTTCGCACAGCAGATGGGTTTTTCAAGTTGGATAAAACTTGAAGTGACGCCTGACCCGCGATATCTGCTGCCCGATCCTGAAGAAACCATAAAGGCCGCGCGCATACTTGTAAAGAACGGTTTTACGGTCCTGCCGTATATGAATGCTGATCCCGTGCTTGCAAAAAAACTCGAAGACGAGGGATGCGCTGTTGTAATGCCGTTGGGCTCTCCTATAGGAAGCAATAAGGGACTCACAACAATAGACCAGATAAAGATAATTATTGCACAGTCAAACGTACCGGTTGTGATTGATGCGGGAATAGGCAGGCCGTCAGATGCCTGTCTTGCCATGGAACTTGGTGCGGATGCGTGCATGATAAACACTGCCATATCGTCGGCACCAATGCCTCCATTGACGGCGCGCGCTTTTAAGCTTGCCATAGAAGCAGGTAGGCAGGCGTATCTTGGCGGCCATGCCGCAAAACGCGATACAGCCAGGCCGTCTTCACCAGTTGACGGCATATCAAAATGAAAACTTTCTATGATGAGATGTTAAAAACTAACGAAATAAATGTCGGGAGATTAACGGAGAACATTAACGGTGATTTGGTTATGCGGGCGCTGGAAAAAGACGGAATGAGTTTTAATGATATGCTCTGCCTGCTGTCCGAGAGAGCGTTGCTGCATATTGACATTTTAGCTTCCAGGGCAAAGGAGATGACAGACACCCATTTTGGGAAAAACATTAATCTTTATATTCCATTGTACCTGTCAAATGAATGTTCAAACAGCTGTTCTTACTGCGGGTTTAATGTTAATGCCGTAATACCCCGTAATACACTGACTATTGCCGAGGCGGAAATAGAAATGAAAAGAATAGCGGCCACCGGCATGAAAAATATACTGTTGCTTACCGGGGAAGCCCCGGCTAAAGCCGGGGTCGGATACATGGAGCATGTCATTAAAATAGCCTCCTTATATTTTACGCAAATATCCCTTGAGGTATATCCAATGGATATTCCTGAATATGAAAGGCTTGTCAAGGCAGGTGCTACAGGTCTTGTTATTTACCAGGAAACATACGATGAAACCTTGTATGCAAAGCTTCATGAAACAGGACCAAAAAAAAACTTCCGCTACAGGCTGGAGGCGCCCGAGCGTGCGGCACAGGCGGGTTTCCGGTTTATAGGTATCGGCGCTTTGCTGGGCTTAAGCGAATGGCGCAAGGAAGCCGCTTTGATGTTTTCCCATGCAAAATATCTTTCAAAAAAATACTGGAGATCCGATATAGCGCTGAGTTTTCCGAGAATAACGCCGGCAAGAGGTTGTAAGACGGAGATTGCCCCGGTATCGGAAACCGAACTAAGGCAGATGATTTTTACCGCAAGAATTTATCTTGAACACGCCGTAATAAACCTTTCGACACGGGAGAGCGCGGTATTCAGGGATAGTATGATAGGTTTTGGCGTCACGCGCCTGAGCGCCGGTTCAAAAACAAACCCCGGAGGTTATGAAATACACCCGGAGGCTTCAGGTGAACAGTTTATGGTTAATGATACAAGAACCGTGGAAGAAGTAACGTTGTTCATAAGCGAAAGAGGGTATTATCCGGTTTTTAAGGACTGGGATATTTCCTTAAACGAAAAAATAAAATGAAGATACTCTTAAACGGAAAAATATCAGAAGAAGATTTTGGAACAACATTAGTCGGACTGATGGCAAAATACGGTTTAATCAAAGAAACGACAGTCATTGAAATAAACGGAAGTATAATAGAACGGGGGCGGGTTGAAAAAACCATAATTAGCGAAAACGACATGGTTGAATTGATAAGGTTTGTGGGTGGCGGTTGATGAAAAAAAAATTCGATAAAAAAAGGATTTACGCGGTTATAACGGAAAAATTTTGCCTCAACGGCTCATCTATAAATACACTTAAGGATGTCCTGAAGGCCGGTGTAAAAATTGTGCAGTTAAGGGAAAAAAATATGAACCGCGATAAATTAATCAAACTTGCCATTAAATACAGAAAGTTGACAATTCATTACGGGGCGATTTTTATAGTAAATGACTTTCCTGATATAGCATATATGGTTAAAGCTGACGGAGTCCATCTCGGGCAGGATGACATGAGTGTAGAAGAAGTGCGTGCAAAATACCCGGAACTTATTATAGGAATTTCAACGCACTGCATGAAAGAAGCCGCTTTGGCCATGAAACGTGGAGCTGATTACATCAATATTGGCCCGATTTTTAGGACAAAAACAAAGGACATCAGCAAATATAAACAAATTGGATGCTTTAAACTTAAAAAAATTGCTGATAAAATTACCATTCCATTTACTGTTATGGGGGGTATTAAAACCAGTAATATACGAAAAGTATCCGCGGCAGGAGCGGAAATATTTGCAATGATAACCGAGATTACAATGGCGGAAAATATCGGCGGAAGGATTGCGGCAATTAATAAAACGATTGGCGCTGCGGAGGCACAAAACTTATATTTAACAAATTTTTAGGGCGAATAAAATAATTTAAAATAATAATTGACAAATAAATGTTTTAATGTATATTATCTCAATAGAGATGATAGGGTAATGCAACAAAGATTTTAACTGGATTTACAAAGACGACGTGGAAATAACTGACCAGTCAACTGGAAGCTCCGTCAATGCAATAGTTAATATTAATTGCCGGAACAAAGGTTGAGTGGTCATTTTTTTTGTATAAAAAAATTAGTGGAGGGTAGTGTTATGACGGAAATTTTTAAAAAGCTTGCACTGGTTGGAGATGTATGGGTATTATGGATTCTTTTGGCGGCGAGCGTCTTTTCCATCGGCGTTATTTTTGAACGGTGGTGGTTTTTTCGCAAGAATAATTTGAATTTTTCATGGTTCCTTGACAGCCTTACCGGATTTCTTGAGGAAGGGAACCTTTCAGGCGCAAGGAATTTGATTGAGGGAGTGAATACGATTGAATCACGCGTTGCCGGAGCCGGTTTGAACAACCTTTTTAAGGGGCCTGCATCTGTGGAAGAGGCCATGACATCAAAATTGGCGCTGGAACGCAGCCAGCTCGACAGGAACCTGATCATACTCGGAACTCTTGGAAATAATGCTCCGTTTGTCGGGCTTTTCGGGACGGTTCTGGGTATTATAAAAGCATTCAATGATCTTGCCGTAAGCGGAAGTTCAGGGGTGTCGGTTGTCATGGCGGGAATTTCATCAGCGCTGATAGCCACGGCATTCGGCATACTCGTGGCAATACCGGCTGTTGTCGCAAACAATGTTTTTCAGACCTACCTCAAAAAAAAGCTGGCAAACACAAACAGTGTGACACATCTTTTCCAGGTCTATTTAAAGGACGAAACCGGTGGGCGGTTGCTCAGGGCGGTAAGGACCCAGTTTGAAGAAGAGGTGAGGATATGAGCGCGCTTGAAGAAAATGATGACGGAACCGTAACCGGAATAAATGTAACCCCGATGGTTGATATAATGATGGTACTGCTCATTATATTCATGGTGACGGCAAATTTTGTTTCACAGGAGTCGCTGAAGGTAAACCTTCCAAAGACGGCTGCGACGGACGAAGTGGCAACGGCCAGTCTGACCATTGTGATAAACGCCAAAGGAATCCTGTATTTCAGGGATACAAAAACGGACCTGAATAACTTAAGGGACGCGCTTTCTTACGAAGTAAAGGCAAATCCCGACGTAAAGGTGACGCTTGCGGCTGATGATAAGCTCGGTTACAGGCAGGTTATAGCTGTTATTGACGCAATAAAACTCGCCGGGATCAAGCATGTGGCGCTTGCGGCGCAAAGGTAATAAATCATGAAAAAATTCAGGGAAAATCTTTTTACAGGCACGACGCTTTCATTGATTGTACATCTTGTAATAACCGGAACTTTATATTTGTGGGCTTTCGGATTCCTGCACATAAACGCGAAATATGAGCTCATGCAGCTGGACATGTCGTCGGTGCCACCGCCGGATGCCGCAAGGGCGCGGCCCACACCGGAGGATGAATGGATAATCTCGGATAATAAAGTGCAGCCTTTGCCTAAAGTCCAGCAGGTTAGCACACCGACTCCGGTGCCGGTGCCAACCGAAGTCTGGGTTCAGGCGGCCAATACGGCACGTCGGCCGCAATGGATAGCCAATTTTATATCGCCGGACGATTATCCGGCAGTTGCAAGGCAGGAAGGCAATGATGGCCGTGTGATTTTAAGGGTCAGGATAGATTCTTCGGGAAAAGTAAATGACGTGACGTTGTTACAGGGCAAATGCCAGATATTAAATGAAGTGGCCATTCGCAAGGTAAAAAATGGAATATTCACACCGGCATATAACGCGCAGGGGCTTCCGATTCCATGCGAAGTCATCCTGCCGATAAAGTTCCAGCTCAGAGGGTAATAAAATCATCAGAGGAGGATTGTTAAAATGGAAGTCAAAGACGGAATTTTTACTTCGGAATCAGTTACAAGCGGGCATCCCGACAAGGTGGCGGACCAGATCTCAGACGCTGTACTTGACGAAGTTTTAAGGCAGGACAGTAAGGGAAGGGTGGCCTGCGAAACGCTTCTGGCAAAGGGCATTGTTGTTGTTGCGGGGGAGATCACGACCACTGCGGTGCTTGACTTCCAGAAAATAGTGCGCGATACCCTGCTGGATATAGGGTACAAATCAAAAGAAGACGGCATAGACCCTTTCAGTTGCAATATATTGATATCGGTTTCAAAGCAATCGCCTGACATAAGCCGGGGAGTGACAAACGCGGGTGGAAAGAAAAGCAATAAGGAAGAAGGCGCGGGGGACCAGGGCATGATGTTCGGTTACGCCACAAATGAAACAAAGGAACTTATGCCGTGGCCGATTGTTTACGCGAACCGACTGACCGAAAGGTTGGAGGAAGTCAGGAAGAAAAAAATAATACCCTATCTAAGGCCGGACGGGAAGTCCCAGGTATCGGTAAGATATGAGAACGGCAAACCAAAAGAAGTCTCAGCCATAGTTATTTCAAACCAGCATGCCGAGGTTGATATTAGGAAGCTGCGTATTGATATTAAAAAGCATGTTATTGACGCGGTAATTCCAAAAGAGTTCATATCAAAAAGAACAAAAATCCACATTAATCCCACGGGAAAGTTTGTGGTTGGCGGGCCGGAAGGCGACACAGGGCTTACAGGCAGGAAAATAATAGTGGATACATACGGCGGAATGGGACGGCACGGCGGCGGAGCCTTTTCCGGAAAGGATCCAAGCAAGGTTGACCGGTCGGCGGCATATATGGCAAGGTATGTAGCTAAAAACATAGTGGCTGCCGGGCTTGCGGATAAAGCAGAAGTACAGTTATCCTACGCAATCGGCGTTGCGGAGCCGACTTCCGTGCTGGTAAGCACGTTTGGCACGGGAAAAGTGGATGAAAGCAGGATAGAGGAGGCGGTAAAATATGTGTTTAAGCTCACGCCAAAAGGAATCAGGGAGACACTAAACCTTCGCCGGCCCATATATCGCAAGACGGCGGCACACGGCCATTTTGGCAGGGTAGACAGTGATTTTACGTGGGAAGCAACGGATAAGGCAAAGGAATTAAGAATTGCCGCGGGCCTAAGACATATTGTCGGATTTCAGGAAGACAATTAATTTATTGACTGAAGGCAGGATAAACAGCCTGAAAGGTGATGGCTATTGAACAAAATTATTATTAAAAAATAAATTTAAATTCAAGGAGGTTTGGCAATGGCGGATAAACAGCTTGAGAAGGAAATAGCGGATTATATTGCGGGTGCAAAATGGGCGGTTTTTGCCACGGTTAAGGACGGCAAAGTGCCTGCTTTAAGGACCATAGGCGGTTTTGCGAATGACGGCCTGAACATCTACTTTTCCACGGGAAAGGAAACCGACAAGGTAAAACAGATCGAAAAGAACAGTAACGTTGCCGTGTTTTTTCAGCATGAAGGGCAGGAACGCGCGAAATTCAAGTATGTATCCGTAAACGGCGAGGCGACACTGCTTTCAGACAAACCGGGACTGGATAGCGCAGTAACCGTTTTAGGCAATAAAAATCAGAATTTCAAGCAGAGGGTTGAAAAGGGCGAATTGGATAAGATTGCCGTTTATAAAATCAGCCCGAAAAATATCAGGAGCGTTGATTTTAGCCGCGGCAGCGGCCCGGCTTCGGTGCTGGCCTTTTCAGTATAAACAGTGCCACCAAATAACATTGAAATCAAACGGCGCGGAAGCAGTCATAGCCGCACCGTATAAAAGCGGCGGATGTAAGATGTGAAGCTCCGACGGCGCAATGCAGACCAGTCAACTGGATGAAGCATCGTAAGTTTGATGCGGCAAAATGTTGACTGGTCTTTTTTTATGCCGAAATTGCGGAAGACTGCCGTGAACATTGACCGGCCGGCAAAAATAATAGGAGGGATAAACATGCAAAACAAAGGGACGATCCTGATCGTGGATGATGAACCCAACATTCTTGGCGTGCTTGAAGAAACATTTTCATACGATTATACCATTTTACCCGCGGCCAACGGGAAGGAAGCGCTTGCCCTGCTTGAAAAGAAACTTCCGGATATGATAATTGCCGACATATCCATGCCATTTGTGGACGGGTTTGAATTGCTTGCAAATATCAGGAGACAGGGGCTTGCCGCCAAAATACCGCTGCTGTTTCTGACGGCAAGAGGACAGATTGCTGATATGGAAAAAGGGCTCAAGCTCGGAGCCTACGGATATATGGTCAAACCTTTTCTTCCAACACAGCTCATCGCCAAGGTTGAGGAGATATTTGACAAGTTAAAGAGAAGAAAAAGTGATAAAAATAGGGAGCAGGCGCTGAATTGAACAAACGGATTATTTAAAAAATTAAAAGGAGAAAAAGATGGCAAACAACAATGAAAATGGCGGCACAAACGAAGAACTCAAGGCGAAACTTTACAAGGAACTGGAATTTAAGCTAGACCTGACCATACACGGGATCAATGTTGATACTGAGACTGCCGGAATATTAGGGCCCGCATCCTCCGGGCAAAGGGGCCAGGAGCGGCAGTTTGTTTTTACGGACGGGGAATTTTTGGGCGTGAGTTTTGGGGTGCGACCGGATCAAAATTCGGCATACGGAATTGAGACGGATGACGGGAAAACCGCGCTATACAGGTACGGCAAAAATAAAACCCTCATAGGGGATGTTGAATTAAAAAAACGGACGCCAAGGCCGGAAATATTGAACAGGCTCACAAGCGACGGTGTCCCTTTTCATACCATTGCGAGCATAGGAGAGGACGGGCGGGTACATGTGAATTACAGCCAGCAATGCGTCCTCAAGGACAAGGGTGAGGACTGCTATTTTTGCAATTACGGCATCAGGAACGCCACTATCAAGACGCCGAAACAGGTCGGAGAGGTTTTTTCGGAACTGTATCTTGCTGGTGTGGGAAAACACCTTAACCTGACAAGCGGATTCATGCAGGAAAGAAGGGAGCTTGAATATTATTTGGACGTGGGCGAGGAGATAAGGAACCGCACGGGGTTGAAGGAATTCAGGGCCACGGCGGTAATAGGCGCGCCCGTTGACCTGAGCCAGATAGAGAAATATAAGGAAGCGGGTTTTTTCAGCATAAGGATGAACATCGAGATCTGGGATAAAAATATATGGAAAGCCTTTTGTCCGGGCAAGCATAATCACTGCGGCGGATGGGACAACTGGGTAAACGCGCTTGAGCGTGCGGTTGAAGTGTTCGGCAGGGCCAAAGTCGCCTCAAACATCGTCGGCGGGCTTGAATCCAAAAAGACCATACTTGAAGGAGTGGAATACAAGCTCTCAAGGGGAATACTGGCGTCAGCCGGAAGTTTCCACCCGATGATAGATTCATATCTTGAAGGCCACAGGACGCCTGAAACGGATTGGCATTTTGACCTGCAGAAGAAAATAGCGGCCTTGTACAGGAAACACGGATACACTTTTGAACAACTGCATAACGTAAGCCCTTCGGGAGGGCTGGCTGTAAGCATCTTTCAGATAGAAAACGGGGATTTTGAGGACGGCAAATTAAGGCCGTGGAGATATCCGGAACCCAAAATAGGGTCAATAGCATAAAGATTGCAAAAGATATCATTAAAAAAGGGAGAAAAAAATGACGGTAAATCTGGACCAGAAACAGGATGGAGCGGATAATTCAGGCACCTTAAAGTATGATAAGGAAGAGGTAAAGCGGATACTTCTGGATGAATCCAGGTTAAGCCTGGAACTTTTTGAAAAAGGCATTTCCTATAATGTTGAGGAAATAAACAAAATCAAGGAAACGGTGGGGGCTGATTCGCAGTTTGGCCGCAGGGGAGGGCTGCCGGGTTTTTATCTGCCCCACGGCATAAGCGCAAACGCCAATTTCAGCCGCTGGACCCCTTATTCGCTGGCCGTTGAAGACGGCAGGGTTTTGTTATATGACGAGCAAAGGCGCATCGGTGAAATAACATTTCAGAAGTCCCATCCTGTGTCGGAGCAACTGCTAAGTACCGGCGAAAAAGTACGCGATATTGTGGGAGTAAACGCGCAGGGCGGCGTGCATGTGGCATACAGCAATGAATGTTCGCTCAAAGACCTGGGTGAGGACTGCCTGTACTGCGCCTTTAACGTACGCGCAAAAGACGGAACGCGAAAGGTCAACCTGAAAACACCGCGGCAGGTTGCCGAGGCTTATGACCTGGCCCGCAGGGCCGGAACCGCAAATCATTTCCGTATCACCGGCGGATTTGTGCCGGAGAGGCGGGAACTGGAATATTATATAGACGTGGCGGATGCCATCAAGGAAAAATACAGCTCGTTCTATGGAGTGGCGATCATCGGCGCGCCGGCGGATTTATCCGTCCTCCCGAAATACAAGGAAGCGGGGTTTTCAAATATCTCCACGAACATTGAGGCCTGGAACAAAAATATTTTTGCCGTAATGTGCCCCGGCAAGGACAAACGCAACGGCGGATGGCAGCACTGGGTGGATTCCCTTGAGGCATCGGTGGACATATTCGGCAAAGGAAATGTCCATTCAACGATAGTGGGCGGTCTTGAACCGAAAGAATCAACGCTTGAAGGCATTGAATACCTTGCGTCAAAGGGTATTGTCTGTCATTTTACCGCCTTCCGCCCGGAAAAGGGGACGGCACTTGAAGGCTACCGCAGTCCCGAGGCATCATGGCACTGGGACCTGCTGGATAAAGCGACGGGTATATATCACAAATACGGATTTAATACCCTTCAAATGTACAGCGGCCCGGCTTCGGGGCCCCACAGCGCCGGAGTATTCAGGATCAAAGCCGGGGAATTTGAGGGAGACAGGCTGCCTCTATGGAAATTTCCGCAGATTGATTAAAAATTAACAAAAGGGGTTTTTGAAATGAAGAGAATCACAAAAATATCATTGATTGTTTCCGTTATCCTGACTTTTGGTGCGGCGGGGTTATTGGTCGGAAAGGATGAAAAACAGGACAAAGACTCCATTGTTCCCATTAAAGTCTCGCGGATCGCCACGTCGCCGACGGAATGGGAACTTGTAAGCGCGTTGACGGGCAGGGATATACTTAAGGAAGAAGGGGTGGAAATTAAGGAAGTAAGCGGCGGTTCCACCGGCTGGCTCTTTATGCTTATTTTATTAAACGGCGATGTTGATGTCTCCGGCGGCGGCTGGCCTGGCTGGATAAACGCCAGGGCCAGGGGGGGTAAAATTAAGGCTGTCCTGAGCGGTTCCAGTTCATACC
>PLPI01000114.1 GCA_003159495.1 candidate division FCPU426 bacterium
GAGTAAATTTGCCAAAGTCGAGCAATTATTAACCTGTGTGCTATAATAGCGAAAATAAACACGGGTGGGGGGCAGTATGAAAAAATATTTGATTTTACTTGCCGTACTGGCGGTTATGATGTCCGGCTGTTCGGCGGAAAAAGATTCCATAAAAAAAGAGGGGGTTTTAGCAATGAATATTTATGATATCAGTGTAAAGGACATGAAGAACAACGACGTTTCACTTTCGGATTACAAAGGAAAGGTGCTTTTGATAGTCAACACTGCCACCCACTGCGGGTTTACGCCGCAATATACCGGCCTGCAGGAACTTTACAAAAAGTACTGCGACAGGGGGTTTGAGATACTTGATTTCCCCTGCAACCAGTTCATGGGTCAGGCGCCCGGGACTATCGAGGAGATTCATACTGTATGCACCACAAGGTTCGGAATCACCTTCACCCAGTTCGCGAAAATCGACGTTAACGGGGACAACGAGTCGCCTCTCTACACATTCCTGAAGAAAGAGGCCGGAGGCGGCAACATAGGATGGAACTTCGTGAAATTCCTGGTGGACAGGAAGGGAAACATCGTGGAGCGTTTTGATTCAAAGATTACGCCGGAAAAGATTGATCCGGAGATAGAAAAGCAATTGACGTCCGGCAATTAAGAATAACTGGAGGCCCGTTATGGAAAATGAGATTAAACCTGAAGAGAGCCAAAACGAAGTTGCATACAAAACCGTTGAAACAGGCGCGGCAGATAAGCCCGTGCCCGCCAGTATCAGGATGGCAATATGGGGTATTGGAGTCTATGTTCTGCTCTCTTTAATCATCGTGGCCATGCTGTTAATGAGGAGAAATTATTCATCATTATCCAGCGGCATCGGCATGGTGATATGGATAGTTATAGCGGTGGGGCTGGCAAAAAAAAGCATGATTGCATGGTGGGGAGCGATGATATATTCGATAATCGGGATGGCAGGGACCGGCGCGGCGTTGTTTATAGGCAAAGGCGGCATCAGCGCGATGCAGATAATAATGCTACTTGTATTCTGGGCCCCGCTGGTGGTGATAGTAGCCGCAATCAGCAGAAAATCAGCAAGGGAATATGTAAAAAAAATAGTTAAGAGTTAAGAATTGAAAATTTAAGGCATGTAATTGCATTAATTATCAGTGACAGGAGTGAATATGGATACGGAAAGTTTTTTAACACGCCTTGAAGCGGTTAATCTGCATCTTTTTCGGCTTGGTGTGCGCGAGGCCGACCTTAATGAGCAGTTTGTCCATTCCGGCGGCAAGGGCGGGCAGAATGTGAATAAGGTATCCACGGCTGTCAGGCTCAGGTATAAAGACGAGGACGTCAAATGCATGGAGGAACGCTCGCAGTTTCTCAACCGCGTCCGCGCCAGGGAAATACTTGCGCAGAGGATTGAGAATAAACGCGAACAGGCCGGCCTCGCCAAACGCGCGGAATTTGAGAAGGCGCGGAAATTGAAAGCGGGCAGGCCGCGGGCAATAAAAAAACAAATACTCCGCGATAAACGGAAAAAAAGCGAGACAAAAAAGAACAGAAAATACAGCCCAAGAAGGGATGAATAACTGATAATTTTATATGTATCTACTGTATTCTTTTTGCGCTGTTTTACTGGTTATCAGCCTGCCGTGTGAGGTGAGAGATAAGCCGCAGTTTGTAGAAAAAAGTTTTTGCCGGTTTTTTTAAAAGGCACATTCCTGTCCATAACATAAGGCGCCATTGCCTGGCCCGGGACTATGCAAGGGTTAACTGTAAAACGATTTTAAAAAAACACCAAAAGCACCAGCAACACATAAGGACCTACAATTTGATGTTGAAATATCAAGCGGTATGATATATCCTGAATTAATAGTGAAGGCAAGAAATATGATAAATATCATATACAAGGAACAGGGTGGCAATGGCAAAGTTTTATCCCGAATATGAATTTGCAATAAAAAAATGCAAACTCCAAAAAAATACCGGTGAAAGGATTATTTTAGCCCTTTTGCATGATGGCCTTGATGACAATTTTATTGTATTTCATTCACTATCCTATCTTATGAAAAATTCAAAAAAAAGATTTGTTGACGGCGAGGCTGATTTTGTTGTTTTTGACAAAAGAAAAGGATTTATCTGCCTTGAAGTAAAAGGCGGTACGCAAATAATGTTTAAAGATGCCGCCTGGTGGTACGCCCCGGGAAAACCAATGAAAAATCCCTTCGAACAGGGAGTCAAGGCAAAGTTTACACTTAAAGATTATTTTATCTCGGTTTACAATAAAAATCCCGATTTTACGTATGCCCATGCGGTAGGTTTTCCAATGACAGTTTTTGATGCAAAAACAGTGACGGCCGACGCAGATAAGACAATAGTAATTGACAGGGGAAACTGCGATAATCTAAGGGAAAGGTTCGAAAAAATCTTTATATCATCCGGCTATAGGGAAAACAGGACAAATTTGAGCGAAATCGCCGGCTTTATTTCCCATCTAACAAAAGAATATAAATTAAACGACGAAATTGACGCATTATACCCGTTGTTGAATGAAGATATCAAGGGATACGAAAACGAACTTGACGATTTTACGGAAACATTTCCAGGAAGCAACATTATTGTCGGCGGCGCCGGGACAGGTAAAACATATCTTGCGGTAAAAAAGATGGAATCTATCGGCGAAGACAGAAGGCTTGCATATTTTTGCTTTAACAAAAATCTTGCCGAGATGGTAACGAAAAAAATCGTCGGCAGAAGCAATATTACAATCAAAAACATACATAAATACGCCAGGGATATGGCGCAAGATTCCGTGAGTCTGAAAGCAGGCGGATGTAAAATTGATATTATATTTAAAATTGACGACAATTTGACCGGGATTGAGAATCAGAAGTGCGCGGAAAATTTTGATTTTATTATAGTTGATGAAGTCCAGGATTTTAACCTTAGCTGGGTGTTGTTTCTTGAAAACATGCTGAATCCCGGCGGAACAATGTGGCTTCTCGGCGATGAAGACCAGAATTTGTACGGCAAAAACTTTTTTGGCGAATTTGTCCCCGGAAAACTGAAAATTCAGTATGGAAGAGGAAGCTTGACAACGAACAGGCGCAATACAGCCAATATCCATATATGCACGGTTGATAAAACCGGCCTGGGAACCGGCATGAAAATTAACAAAACAAAAGGCCTTGATCCAAAATTTTTTAGTTTTAAGCAGGGCGCAACCGATGAAATTATAAATGAAATGGGGAAAACCTTAATTGAACTTACGCCCGCCTTAAAACAAAAAAAAGCCAGCATGGTTATACTTACCGACAGAAAAGAAAATATATTCTCCGCGTCCAACATATTAAAAATAGGCGATTTTAATCTGACAAATAATTGTTTTGATGATGATTCGTGCAAGATACCGTTCCTGACAGTGCATGCCTTTAAAGGCCTGGAGGCGGATTATGTTTTGTATCTTCAGCACAATAGAAATTACAGCATTCGGGACAGGAGAATAAATTACGAGGCTTATACAAGGGCGAAAATGGGGTTATATGTTTTTGAGTGCCGGAGTTAAAAATGAAACCTATTGATGTCCTTAACAATATTTTCGGATACAGGGATTTCCGCCCGGGGCAGGAACAGATAATTGACACCCTGATGTCCGGCAGGGATTGTGTGGGTATTATGCCCACCGGCGCCGGAAAATCAATAACGTTCCAGATACCGGCGCGTATTTTACCCGGAACGGTGCTGGTAGTGTCCCCGCTTATATCGCTTATGAAAGATCAGGTTGACTCTCTTCAAATGTATGGATTTAAGGCCGTGGTTATCAATTCCACCCTTACAGACGGCGAGCGCAGTTCGCGCCTTGAGGGGTTACGCGCCGGAAAATATGAACTTGTTTATCTTGCCCCCGAGGCACTGGAAGGATCCCTGCGCAACTTTATAAAGTCATGCCCGGTAAGCATGGTTGTTGTTGATGAGGCGCACTGCATCAGCCAGTGGGGCCATGATTTCAGGCCCGCATACAGGAAATTGAGGGGGATAAAAAACGACCTTGGAAGCATTCCAATCCTCGCGCTCACTGCGACCGCCACGGAGGCCGTGACAGAGGATATTATAAGCCAGCTCGGCATGAATGATCCTGATATTTACAGGGGCTCTTTTTTCAGGCCGAACCTGATAATAACCTTCCAGAAAAAAGGCAAAGGAATAAATACAAAAAAAGAGGTGCTTGCATATTTGCGGAAAAATCAGTCGCAAAACGGAATTATTTACTGCTGGAGCCGTAAAAGCGTTGACAGCATGGCCGAGTACCTGAAAGATCATGGAATAAATGTACTTGCCTATCATGCCGGACTTAGCGACGAGATAAGAAGGCTCAATCAGGAAGCGTTTATAAAAGGAAACACGCAGGTTGTTGTCGCAACGGTGGCCTTCGGAATGGGTATAAACAAACCGGATGTGCGCTTTGTAATACACTGCAATATGCCGCGTACCGTTGAAAGTTACTACCAGGAGATAGGAAGGGCGGGACGCGACGGCCTTGACAGCAGGTGCATAATGTTCTATTCATACAGCGACGTTATAAATTACAGTTTTTTCCTGAAAGAGACGGCCGACCCGGAAGTTAAGGCGTCTATAAGCAGGAAAACAAAGGACTTTTTTGAGCTTGCGGAAAGTTCTGTCTGCAGGCATAAATCAATAGTTTCCTACTTCGGGGAAAACATGAAAGACTGCGCATCCTCCTGTGATATATGCGGACATCACAGCCTTGAAGATATCAGGAAGATTCACAAAGCAAACGTTTCCGTGCCCGTGGAAAAAAATGTAACCGCGCCGGGAAACGCCGGAATCAGGACAGATGAGCTCTTTTTAGCCCTGAAAGATGTGAGAAAAAAGATCGCAAAGGAAAATAATATATACGCATATTATTATGTTTTTAACGATGCCACCCTGATTGAAATGGCCGAAAAAAAACCAACAACTTCCGGTGAAATGCTCGGGGTAAAAGGGGTGGGGATGGTAAAGCTGGAAAAATACGGGGCGCAATTCCTTGATGCGATAAAAAAGTTCAAGAACAAATCCGTTTAAAACAAAAAACGCGCATCATGCCGGGAGCGGTTATGAAAAAAACAGGCGGTATTTTCAGGGCGTTTAATTACAGGAACTACCGCCTCTTTTTTTTCGGGCAGGGCACTTCCTTTATCGGCACCATGATGCAGAATACCGCACAGGCATGGCTCGTCTACCGCCTTACAAAATCCGCCGCCATGCTCGGGCTTGTGGCTTTTGCCGGGCAGTTCCCGGCATTTTTCATGGCGCCTGTGTCCGGGTTGTTAAGCGACAGGTTCGAAAAAAGGAAAATAATACTCACAGCCGACATTTTTAAAATAGTGCAGGCAGTTGCTTTAACCGCGCTTGTTATCAGCGGGCACATAAAACCGTGGCATATTGCGGCGCTTGCGGTGCTGCTCGGGACGGCCAACGGCCTGGAAACGACCGCGCGCCACTCCATGGTGCCGGAAATTGTGGATGATAAAAAGGATATCGGAAATGCCATCGCAGTAAACTCCATGCTCTTTAACGCGGGAAGGGTGGCGGGCCCGGCGCTCGCCGGTTTTGTTGTGGCTTACGCGGGCGAGGGGGCGTGTTTTGCCGCAAATGCGCTGAGCTACATCGCCCTGATCTGGGCGCTAATCGCTATGAAACTTCCAAAAATGGCGCTTCCTGAAAGCGCCGCGCATCCACTCGAAGGCCTCAAAGAGGGTTATCAATACTGCTTTTCATTCAAACCGGTGCGCGAGATTATTTTCATGACCGCATTCATAAATATTACGGGAATATCAGCGATAGTGCTCATGCCGGTCTTTGCAGGGAAAATACTCGGCGGCGGCCCGCAGGCGCTCGGGCTGCTCATGGGGTCACTCGGCGCGGGAGCGGTCACAGGAGCGCTGTACCTTGCGGCTCATAAAGATACGGAGTCACTCGGAAAAGTGACGGCGGCCGCTTCGGCCATTTTCGGCGCCGGGTTGTGCCTGCTGCCGCTTGCGTCAAATATTTTGGCCGCAATGGCATTACTGGCCGCGGCCGGCGCGGGCATGATGCTCCAGTCTTCAGCATTGAACACCATGATACAGGTGATAACCCCGGATAAAATACGCGGCAGGGTGATGAGTTTTTATCTTATGGCGGTCACTGGTTTCGGTCCGCTTGGCAGCCTGATCACCGGTTACGCGGCAAAATCGTACGGGGTCAAACCGGTAATTTTTGCCCTGGGCGCGCTGACAATAGCAGGCGCCGCTGTTTTTTCTTTAAGGCAGGAGCGTACAGAGAGTAGATAGGAGAAAGTGGAAAAAACAGGGCCGGAACAAAAAATACCGTCTGGCGTGCGGCAAAGGCTATCTTTTTAGTTGCAATTGGAGTATCACCCGTATATAATTGGAATAACAGACATATTTATTTGTCGTTATAAAATGGAGGTGGATGTGAAGAAAATCATCATAGTTTCCATGATAGCAGCTGTTGCTGTTATCTATGCCGCTGGATGTGTTAAAAAAGCTCCGTCCGCCCCCGATTTGAATATTACACCACAAAAAAGCGCAACGACCACTGAAACACTACAGGCAGCTTTCACTGCTACAGTTACTTCAACAAATTCCCCGTCAGTTACACAGGCTCCTTTTACAGCAACCTCAACCCAAACAATATCACAGACCGTCACGGAAACACTCACAGAAACTGTTTCGCCCACAATTACAGTGACGCTTACAATCACATTTACACCCAATGAAACCGGGACCATCGGCGCCCAGCTAACCGCCACGATGACATCAATGTTTGCCGGGGCCTGGGGGACAATAGGGAACGGCGCCGGACAGCTTAACACGCCTTACGGAATAGCGGCGGATGCTTCAAATAATATTTATGTCGCCGATTGCGGAAACGGCAGGATACAGGAATTTACATCTTCAGGGGCGTACGTGACCGTGTGCGGTTCGGCCGGAATACTTAACGGGCAGTTCAACGGGCTTATCGGCGTGGCCGTTGATACTGCCGGGAATATTTACGGCTCTGACCAGGGAGGCGCCAGGATAGAAAAATTCAGCCCTGCGGATTCATTTCTTTTAAAATGGGGTTCCTCCGGGAACGGGGATAACATGTTCAACGCCATTGCGCTTATTGCGGCCGCAGGAGGAAATATTTACGCGGTTGATTACAACAATGATTACATACAGGTTTTTGACACATCAGGAAACTTTATTAAAAGGTTCGGGACGGCTGGAAGCGGCAGCGGTGCGTTTACACGGCCATACGGAATTGCAGTTGACGGCAGCGGGAACATATATGTATCCGATTCCGGAAATAACAGAATTGAGGTTTTTGACAGCGGCTACAACTACACGGCCCAGTTCGGCGGGACTGGAAACGGCGACGGCAAGCTTAATTATCCGCACGGCATTGCGCTTGACGGAAACGGAAATATTTATGTGGCGGATATGAACAACGAGAGGATAGAGGAGTTTACGACGTCCGGTGCATTTGTAAGAAAATGGGGAAGCGCCGGATCCGGCAACGGGCAGTTCGGCGGGCCCGCCGGGGTTGTTGTAGATTCAAATAACAATGTATATGTTACAGATTATCAGAACAACAGGGTGGAAAAATTCACGCCTTAATAAGGGCAGGAGCTTACACAGAGTAGATAGGAGAAAGTAGAAAAACCATGCCTGCACGGCAGCATATTTAAAAACATATTTTAAAACAAACCGTTTTATATTGAAAAATTCCCCGTAAATGGTAAAATCAACCCGATATAAATTATTACACTAACTTTTGCCGGGGGGTTTTATGGCCAAAAATAAATCCATTCTTCAAAAAATCATCATGTACGTCATTCTTGCGTTGATACTTTTTGCCGTTCCCGCGCTTATCACTTTTTTTGCGCAGCCCAAATACGGCGTCTTTGACGGGATAGCCGCTTTTATGCTAAACAACAACGCTTGGGTTTTTATCGCTGTTTTTGCCACCGTTGTTTTACTGCGCCTTTTTGTAAAAAAGAAAAAGGCGGAATTGCTCAAAGGCGCGGCTGTCTATATAGGCGCCTGGATTGCCGGCAGCATTTTAAACAGGCTTTTTTCCGGCATCCTTCATATGCATATGCTCGCATGGCTCTTCCTTATATATGTGCTTATGTATTTTGCCTATTATTACTTTGAGGAACTGCCCGGCTTTTTTGCAAAAGTTGGAAATTTTACGGCAAGGGCCATGAAAACCGCCGGAATGATACTGGCATGGGTCTGGCTGGCCCTGCTTATTGCCGCGGTCCCATTCATAATACTCGGCATGGCGAAAAACAATGACGGCTTCAGCGACTTTTTTACGCAGAATTTTACAGGCATATCGCTTATTTTTTTCGCGGTACAGGCCGCCTGGAGGCGTTTTGCAAAGGGTAAAAAATTCGATCTTCTCTTAAGCGCAGGCATCTTTATTGTAACTGCGTGCATTGCCCTGATTTTAAGGCCGCTGGTGCTTAAGATGGAATGGGTGGATGTAAGAATATACAATTATTTTGCGGCGCTTTTGTCCGCATACGACGCCTCATATGAAACCGCGGTTCTCGGGCTGCTTGTCAAAATCCGCGGAGTTTTACTTAAACACTCAGAAAGTATCATTAAAAAAGTCGCGGCAGCGACCGTGGAATACACCGGAAGCCTCGCGAAAAAGTCGGCGGACAGGATTACGGAAATAAAAGCCAAAAGGGTAAAGGCCACGATAATCATCGGGGCCCTGGCGGCCGCGGTTCTGCTTTTCAATGTCACAAGGATAATATATGAAAACGCATTTGTTTATGTTCTCTCCATTTCCCCGAAAGGCGAAGTGGGGCAAAATGTCCTGATTTCCGCGGAATTTTCAAAACCGGCCGCGCTTAAAGACGCGGATATCACAAAACTGGGCTGTTTTACAATAAAACCGCCGATAAAGGGCCATTACAGTTTTGAGAACGGAAAAATTGTAATGTTCACGCCGGATGAGGCGTTAAAACCGTCAACGCAATATACGGTGACAATGGATCCGGCCGGGTATTTTAAGGCGCCGGGAAAACAGGTGACGGGCTCGCCAGGGACCGTATTTAACACGCCTTATATGAATGTTGTGGACTCGCGCTTTTTCGCAAACAGGGACATAATGAAAAATGTTGAAAAGGAGGTCGTCGGGGAAATTAATTTTAATTATCCCGTTGACGGCGCCGAACTGAAAAAATGGGTCGAGGCGGAAAAAATAACTCTTGCGGGCTGCAACCCGCTTGCGAAAAAAGAGGAGCCGGTTGATTTTTCCATAGAGGATTCCGAGACGCCGACCAGGTATTATATAAAAGTGCCCGGCATATCCAGCAGTTTCGACTGCCAGCAGATAAGGGTGAAAATAAAGGCCGGAATAAAATGCGCCGAATGCACCCTGGGGATGCAAAAGGATTTTGAGGGGGCCGTTGACATAGAAAAAAGGGTAAAACTTTCAGTTGAAAGCGTTGCGCCCTGGCACACAGAAGGGTCGACTTTGCTTGCAGTAAAGTTCAACATGCCGGTTTCTGCGGAGCAGGTGGAAAAATTTGTGACGGTCACAAGGCGCGTCACGGTGGATAAGCCGGCGGAGGTTGTCCCTTTCACGGTGAAAACCGAATATTGTTACGCCGTTTTAACGGCGGATTTCGAGCCAAACCTGACTTATGACGTGTCGGCTGGAAAGGGCATAATATCAAAGACAGGCGAGCCCATGGACAACAATTACTCGACTCCGGTAAATATAGAGGATATGCCGTCGTCGCTGGATTACGCCGAGCAGGGTGAAATCATGTCGCCTGACGGTGAAATGAACCTTGCGCTGCGCGTGATGAACCTGGACAAAATCAACGTCAGGCTTTACAAGGTTTTTAAGAACAACCTGGTCTATTACCTGAAAAACGGCAACGCCGAAGAGTTCGGCCGGCAGGTTTACAACGGCGACCACGACATAACCGGCGGAAAAATAAACCAGGAAATAACCGAATACATAAATTTTAACAAATTTTCAAAGGAACCGTACAAAGGGATATTCGTCACGGAGATATCGGACCTGCAAAACAGGTGGGAGAGCAAAAGAAAGCTGGTCAGGTGCACGGACCTCGGGATGATAGCGAAAACATCGGGCAGGGACCTTATTGTGCGGGTAGTCTCGGTTTCAACACTGTCGCCCCTTGACGGCATCACGGTAAAACTTGTCTCCCAGACCAACCAGGTGATAAAGGAACAAAAGACTGATGTCACGGGAAAGACCGTATTCAGGGACTGGCGCGAAAATGTCTACAATTTTCAGCCTTTCATAGCGCTTGCCGAGAACGGCGACGATTTTTCATACCTTAAATTTGACGGCAGCGAACTGAATAATTATTCCTTTGACACAAACGGCGAACCCACGCTCGAAGACGGGATGAAGGCGTTTTTGACGTCGGACCGCGGCCTCTACAGGCCCGGAGAAACAGCGAACCTTACAGCTGTAATACGCAACAACGACCTGGCCATGCCGCCGCAGATAACAGTGGAGAACCGCATCACCGGGCCGCAGGGCGAGGTTATTCAGTCGGATAAAAAGGCTATTAATAAGGAAGGCATGGCAATATTTGTCCTTAACACATCCATGTCGTCTCCGACCGGCGAATATAAATCCGAGATATGGCTCAACAACGACAGGATGATAGGCAGCACCACTTTCAAGGTCGAGGAATTCATACCCGACAAGCTTACGGTGGATATAAAGACGCTCGACCCCGAGGTCGCGCCGGGCAGCCCGCTTTTATTCACCGTCAAGGCGAACCAGATGTTCGGGCCGCCGGCTGCGGGCAACAAGGCGGAGACCGAGGTAAAATTCATAGACTATACTTTCCAGAGCGCGAAGTTTAAGGATTACACTTTCAGGGACCCGCAGAAAACATTTGCCGAGAAATACGAGAGGCTCGGAACCGTGAACCTGGATCCGGTGGGTGAGTACCAGTACAACGTTCCCATACCCACCGGGGCAAATCCGCCATCGGCGCTTGAGGCGGAAATTTATACTCAGGTTTTTGACGACGGGGGAAGGCCCGTTGGCGCGTATAAGACGGTGCCGGTACACCTTTACAAATATTATCTCGGCGCGAAACTGGACGGCCAGCACAGGTCATATAAGCGCGGCGACACCATAGACGTCGATATTGCGGCGGTGAATTCAAAGGACGAACTCCAGAACGTAAAAAATGTTGAGGTTGTGGTAAAAAGGAAGGTATGGTACTCGATATTCCGCACCACCGGCTGGAACAGGGAACAGTATGATTCCTCGGCATACGAGGAGGCGGTGCTTTATAAGACAATAGACATAAACGGCCTGACAGACGTCTCGTTTACAGCGGATGTGGAAGGCGAGTATTCAGTATATATAGGAAGCGAAGAGAAGATGCGCACGGGGCTGACAGTCGAAGTATCGGGGCCCGGATTTACAACCTACGATATGTCGAACGCGGACAAGATAACAATTTCCACGGATAAGGACAAGTATTCCGCCGGAGACACGGCAGTGGTGACCATCAAGGCCCCTTTTGACGGCATGGCGTACGTTTCGCTGGACCGCGATAAAGTATACTTTGAAAAATATGTACAGATTATAAACGGAAGCGCGTCATTCAACGTGCCGGTCGACGCGCAGTATCTGCCAAATGTTTATATCTCCGTTGTGGCCTTCAGAAAGGCCCTGGAAAAATATGAGTCCCTGCCTTTTGTGGCTTACGGGATAAAAAATCTCACCGTGGACAAAGCCATCAGGGATTTGAAGCCAAAAATATCGTGCAAAGACGAGGTGATGTCCACCGAAGGCATCAACGTCTCGGTCGCGGGAATGCCTGCCGGCACCGCCGCGGTAATAGCCGCTGTGGACGAGGGCATACTGCAGATAATAAGGTTCGAGACGCCGGACCCGCTCTCCTTTTTCTACGCGAAAAAATCGCTCCAGACGGTGACATATACAATATTCAACAAGCTTCTGACCGATATAAAGGCGCAGAAGCTGGCCATAGGCGGCGATATGGAAGGCGGCCCGATGCGCAAACATCTGAACCCGGTGCAGGCCCGCAACGAGTCATACGCGAAATTTTCAGGGATAGTTTTCGCGGATGAGGCGGGCAATATAAATTACAAATTCGACACAAATAAATTCAACGGCAAGGTAAGGGTTATGATATTTACTGTCAAAAGGGACAAATTCGGCTCCGACAGCAGGCACGTGAACGTCGTGGACCCGATAGTTATCACCCCGACAATGCCGAGATTTCTGGCGCCGGGAGATGAATTTTTTATGCCCGTGCGTATTTACAACAACACCGCTGTCACGTCGGATTTCAGTGTAAAAGTATCGGTTGACGGGCCGGTGGAGTTCGAAAAATCAGTGCAGTCCGCGGACGGGATAAAAAGCAAGGGCGAAAAACTGTTTATGTTCCGCGGCAGGGCCACGGCCGACGCGGGAAAGGCCGTATTTGACATAACGGCGGACGGCGCGGGCGTCACAATGAATGTGAAACGCGAGCTGGCGGTCAGGCCGGCGGCGCATCTCGAGACCAGGGTTATAAAGGGTGAAATTGCGCCGGGCGGGGAGCTGAAATTCAGCGTGCCGTCAAATTACATCACGCAGGGAAAAATTGCAAGGGTGTGCCTGTCATACAGCAGGGCCGCGGAATACGCGGGCGCGTTTGATTACCTCATACAGTATCCCTACGGATGCATTGAGCAGACAACATCATCGGCCTTTCCGCTTATTTTTTATAAGGACCTCGGGATAACAAAAATGCTCATGGAAAACCAGGGGATAAACACCGAAAATTACATCAACGACGCCATAAAACGGCTCAGAAAATTTGTACTGCCGGGCAACAGGCTCACTTTCTGGCCGGGCGGGTCGTATGACGCCCCGGACTGGGTGAAACTTTACACGGCAAATTTTGTTATTGAGGCGAAACTTAAGGGTTACTTTGTCCCGGATGATATTTACAATTCCATTCTTATCTCCGCCGGCGTAACAACGGCCGCGGGACAACCCGTGGTTTCCGCAAACGCTTATAACAACGGCGGTGATTCGGACGGCGGGGACGCGCAGGAAAACAACGGAGACGGCGGGGATTCTGATTCAGGGTCGGTGGAGCCCACTCCGGCGCCGACGGACATACCAAGGCTCGACCGCCGCAGCCTGAACAGGAACGCCTACAATTTTGAGACAAACATTTACAGGCTGTACCTGAAAACGCTTTTGAACACGCCGGACGACAACACCATGAAATATTATGAGGATCTCTATTCGTTGTACGAGAAGAAAAATCTTAACAGGGAAAAGGCGCTGGGCGAAGACGGATACACACCGGACAAAATAATTGAAATGCAAAATTCGCTCGAAAAGCAGTACCTGCTAAAGGGCAGCCTTATGAACAGGACCGCCGCGGATTTTGTCAACGGCCTTTCAGAGACAGACAAGTTCCTGCTTTCCATGGCGTACTCACAGCATGACAACCAGGCGGCGGCGCGCATGGTGATATTCGACGATTTTAAGTCAAAATATATGGTAAGGGAGCTTAACGGCTTTTTCAACTCTTACGCAAGGAACCTGGGAATGTACCTCGCGGCGCTGGCCCGGGCCGGGGGAAAGGACACCCCCAGGATGGAATACGACGAGGAACTGCTCTTAAAACAGCTCAAAGACGACGGCTCTTTCGGCAATACCCAGGACACCGCATGGTCGCTCATAGGTTTGTATTACGCCGAACAGGCGCGCTCAAAGGCAAAGCCGCTTTACGCGGATATTTATGTAAACGGCGCGCTTAACCAGGCAACAGGCGGAAAGGAAACAATAGTCATGAGCGACAGCAACAACGCATGGAAAGATATAATGATAAAGTCAAAGGACGCCTCAAAATTTTATTACAATATCTATGTTGAGGGCACGCCGAAGGAAAAGGCGAAGTCGGGAACAAGCAGGGGGCTGAAAATTTACAGGAAATATTATAATGAGAACGGAGGCGAGGCAAACCTTTCGTCCATCACGCAGGGCGAGCTTGTGGTGGTTTCGCTCACGCTCGAGCCGCAGTCGGGCAGGGAGCTCGACAACGTTGTGGTGGAGGACATGCTGCCGGCGGGTTTTGAGATAGAAAATCCCAGGCTGAAAACGAGGGGCTCTCTTAAATTTACTCCGGCCTCAAATTTTGACGCCGTGTACGAGGACATAAGGGACGACAGGATGCTTTTATTCACGGGAAAATTCACCTCGCCCATGACCTTCTCATATACAGTACGCGCTGTCACACCGGGAAAGTTCGTCATCCCGAACGCGTACGCCGAGGCCATGTACGACCCGGATATAAAGGCGGAGAGCTTTGAGGGCGATTACCTGATAGTGGCGCCGAACAAATTCTAAGAGACGGGTAAAAAGAAAGGCCATACTTGAAATTACTGGATATTATAAGGCCGTATTTTGCGCGCCACAGGATTTTTTTAATCAGAGCCGGTGCGGCAGCCGCCTTTATTTTGTTTGCGTGGCTGATTTTGAACCTGATTTTTCCGCTTCCGCTTTACAGGATAGAGGATGATTTTTCCATTCTGCATATCGACGCGCAGAACAGGCTTGTCAGGATAACCCTGTCGGATTCTGGAAGGTACAGGATTAAAATGGGGCTCGACGGCATATCCGAATATGTCAAAAAAGGGTTTGTCGAATACGAGGACAAATCGTTTTATTATAATCCCGGAATAAACCCTTTTGCCGTTGCCAGGGCAATATACCTTAACACGGAAAAAGGCAGGGTCGTCTCCGGCGGTTCGACAATAACACTCCAGATAGCAAAACTCATAGAGCCGAAAAAAAAGAGGACATTTTCCGCGAAGATATCCGAGGCTTTCCGCGCCCTCCAGCTGACCCTGCGCTATCCCAAGGACAAACTGCTTGAAATTTACCTGAACACCATACCCATGGGAGGCAATATCGAGGGGGTTGCCGCGGCATCCTATTTTTATTTCAACAAGCCGCCGTCACAGCTGTCCCTGGGCGAAGCCGCGACCCTGATCGCGCTTCCAAAACAGCCGGGCAGGTTGAGGCCGGACAAAATGCTTGAGGCGGCATACGGAGCCAGGGACGCGGTGCTGGAGCGTATAGCGCCGGGCCTTAAGATACCGCCGGAGATGGTAAAAATGGCGGAGATGGAAAAATACCCGGGCAGGCGTTTTATTAATCCCGGCAGACTGCCCCACCTGGTGAACAGGAAATTTACCGGCGGCGGGTTCGTAAGGAATTATTTCATCGACAATAACATCCAGGCCGCGTGCGAGTATCAGCTGAAAAACGCCATAAGCAGGCTCTCAAAAAAAGGGGTCCATAACGGAGCCATAATGGTTGTGGAGAACAAAACCGGAAGGGTGATTGCGTACGTGGGCTCCCCGGATTTTGACGACAAGGCGCACGGCGGGGAAATTGACGGCGCGGACATATTCCGCTCACCGGGCTCGACACTGAAACCCCTGCTATACGGACTTGCCCTGGACGCCGGAATCATAACGCCGAAAAAAGTGGTCTACGACATACCCAGGGATTATGACGGCTATTACCCGATGAACGCCCAGAAAAAATTCAACGGCATGATAACGGTGGAAGAGGCGCTGACACGCTCGATAAATTCCATTGCGGTAATGCTGGAGCACGAGCTGGCCGGCAGAGGCCTGCTTTATACCCTTAAAAAATACGGTTTCACCGACATCAAAAGGAACAACATAACCCCGGGGCTCTCAGTGGTGCTCGGCACTTACCCTATGACTCTCGAGGAACTGGTTACAATTTATTCGGCAATCGCAAACGGCGGGGAGCTTAAAAGGCTCTCCTACACCGCCGGGCAGGAAAAAATCCGGGATAAACCCGTCAGAATAATGTCAAAAGAGAGCGCGTACATAATTTCCCGGATGCTCTCACAGGGGGAGAGGCCCGATCTGCCGCAGTCGTGGGAATTCACCTATTACAGGGGAAGAGTGGCTTTTAAGACAGGAACTTCGTTCGGCCTTATCGACGCGCTTTGTGTGGGCTATAACCCGGATTATACGGTCGGCGTTTGGCTTGGCAACGCCGACTGTTCGCCGTCGCACGAACTGGTCGGGATAAAATCAGCCGCGCCGCTTCTTATGGAAGTATTCAACATCCTGACAAGAAATACGGACAGCTGGTTTACCGCGCCGGACGGCGTGGGGACGCGCAAAGTTTGCCCAATGACAGGGGATGTTCCCGGGCCGTTCTGCCATGACACGACGGATGATTTATACATAAAAGGGGTTACAAAGAACATTACATGCCGGGTGCATAAACAGATTTATGTGGACCCGGCAACCGGCTTAAGGGCGGACCCGGCGCACCTCATACACCAGCCGTCATATTATACCAGGGAAATAGTGGAGGACTGGCCGCCCGAAGCAGCGGCATTTCTGCGGCAAAACGGCGGGCTGACCTCCATAATACCACCGTACTCAAAAAACGAGGCGCCGGACGGCTCCTACGCGAAGCCGAAAATTACAAGCCCGGTGAACGGCAACACCTATTTTATTAACTCGGCCATGCCGGAAGAGTACCAGCGCATCCCGCTTAAAGTGGCAGCCGCGGGCGGCATGGAAAACAAGATATTCTGGTTCGCCAACGGAAAGGTGATAGCCTCCGGAAGCGCGGATAAAACCTATTTCTTCAAGCCCGAACCGGGCACATACGAGATAGCTGTGCAGGACAACCTTGGCGAAAGCGACATGGTCAGTTTCAAAGTTTTTGAACAGCAGTGAACCCGCCGGCACGGCTCAAGGTTATTGCGTTGAGAGGTTACTTCATCGTTGTAACCCTGGTATGCTGAACCAATGGTTTCTTAAGTAAAACCACCCTTTAACCGACACTATATTATGAACGCTTCCGGCAAGGATGCCGGATATTTTGCATCATGGAGGATGAAAAATGAAAGACATTCCTGATACTGACACCGTACAAAACATCGAAGAGCCTGAGTGTATTCCCCTTCAAATTTATCAGGACGCTGTAAAGAATGTAATATGCCGGCAGAAGAACCAAAAAACACCGCCTGCCGGTAGAGTTGAAAGTAATTTAATCATATCAGCCGTCAGCGCCCCTGAGAAAGCCGCTTATACAAAATGGTGGATTCACCGCATAAAACTGGCCTGAAGCAGGGTCTTTGTTTAATAAATCGCGTATTAATACCGTGAAATTATATTGACTTCATTGTTGCTCAGACCTACTATATCCTAATGGATAATAAAACATTCAACCTTTTACGCAGGCTGTTTTTGCCGGCTGTTATTTTTTTTCTTGGAGTTTTTCCTGTATTTGCCGGGTATGTAACTGTCAGGGTTTTCTCAAAATACGACATTCAAAATGGCGTAATAACCTCCGTTTCAGGCGGGCATCTGCAATGTAAGCTTAAACTGGCAGGAAACTTAATAGAAGCCGTCTGTCCCGGACATGATGCACAAAAAAGCAGGACAATTACCCTCTTTAAAGGCTCCTACGGTAATTATGAAGTAGAAGCCGCCGGACAGAAACGTATAATACCCGGCGTAATAACCGCATGTTTATTAAAGGGCGAAAAGGGAATTGTTCTCATAACAAAAATTGACATCGAAGATTACGTCCCCTGCGTTCTTTCGGCAGAGGAGGATGACGCGCTATACTCTCCCGAATTCACAAAGGCCCACGCGATTGTGATAAGGACATTTGCCGCGCTTAACGGAAAACGTCATGAACATTATGATTTCTGTGATTTGACCCACTGCGAGGTTTTTAAGGGCGTCCCTGAAAACGGAAAAAAATGGTATAAGGCGGCGAAGGATACAAACGGGATGATTTTGTCCGGCGGGTGCGCCAAAGACGAGGCTTATTTTTCTGCATGTTGCGGCGGCATTACGGAAAACGCCGGTGAATTCGCCTATGGTAAAGCGGGAAAATGCGGGCAGAGTATCAAAGATGTATATAACGGGGTTCAGCTCTGCAAGGGCCACAGGTATTTCAGGTGGGTAAAAAACGTCAACGTTTCCGACATCGAAGCCTCGCTTGCGGAATTTACCGGCGGCATATATCCGGATGTCATGTCGCTTACAATAAGTGCGAGGACGCAGTCCGGAAGGGCAAAAGAACTTAAATTCGGATATATTGCTGGCGGAGCGCAGAAAAACATCAACGTGGACGCCAACAGGTTTTTTTCAGTCTTCGGTAAAAAGGCCGGTTGGGCGCTGATACCGTCGAAATTTTTTGAGGTTGAAAAGCGCGGCGATATTTTCATTTTCAGGGGCAGGGGCCACGGCCACGGTGTGGGGATGTGCCTGCAGGGAGCGCATCAGCTAGCGGTTATGGGAAAAAATTACAGGGAGATTCTGAGGTTTTATTTCCCGGATCTGGAAATCGCAGGATTGCCGGGCAACTAGCCATTTTGTTTTTTTTCGTTTTGTTTCCTTAGGGGTCGGCTTATGCATGCCATGAACCACTGTGGTTCATGGTGCCGGACCGTGCCATGGCCTGTCTGCCGGGCAGGCGGAACTTTTTTACGGCCGCCGCACAAGTTTTCAGCTGAGGGGGAAATACACAGTAAATGAAGTATTATTAAAGTTTTACCGCCGCTTGATTTACACACTTCTGATTGTTGTGCACCAGCCATAAAAAAGCCCTGCCCGCCCGGCACAAAGTTTATAAGCATTTGTTTTTGCACCTGTAGGGGCCGGCTCATATGCCGGCCCGAACCAGCTCCCAACCGCGTTGTTTATCCCGCACTTGAAAAAAATCAAAAAGTATCTTATAATTAATTACCATGAAAAAAATATTTTTCATCCTTGTTTTTACAGCATGCCTGTTCACCGCGCTTTATGCCGGTGACAGCTTTAAAACGGGAAACAGCTATTACACCGCCGGGCAGTATGACAAAGCCCTTGAACAATACGGTAATTTCATAAAACAGGAACCAAAAAAGTTCGAGGGGTATTATAACGCCGGCGACGCCCTTTTCAGGCAGGGGCAGTATGAGCAGGCCCTGCAGATGTTCAACAAAAGCCTGGAGCTTGCGCCGAAAGACAAGGATACACGGGCCAATATCGATGTCACGCAGGAAAAAATAAAAGAACAGCAGCAAAATCAACAGCAGAATAAAAACGGAAAGAATGGAAAGAACCAACAGCAAAACGGACAGTCCGGACAGGGTTCCGGCGGGCAAAATTCAGGCAACGGACAGAACGGGCAGGATCAAAAATCCGGCAAGGGAAACCAGGACAAACAGGGACAACAAAATAATAGCGGCCAACAGAAGGGGCAGAATGGCGAAGCGCAGCAGGGACAAAACGGGCAGGGGGCGCAGGCCTCACAGGCCAAAAAGCCGCCAAATGGCATGACCCCGGACGAGGTACAGGCCCTTATGAACCAGGTACAGAATCAGGAAAAACAGTACAGGAATTATTTCGGAAACCAGTACCGTAGCAAACAAAACCAGGGGATGCCGGATATTTTCAATATGTCTCCCCGGCAAATCCAAAATTATATGATGCAGCAGATGATGGACCCAAACCAGCAGCAGCAACAGCCGCAACAGGGCGGCAACGGCGACGAAAAGGACTGGTAATATTTTAAAGCACGATGTCCAGGCTTGACAGGAGCATTCATGTCCATATCCGATTATTTCTCAGACGACCTCGCGGCCATAATCGACGGCTATGAACAGCGCGGCGAACAGGTTGAGATGGCAGAGGCGGTCGCCTCCGCAATAGACAATTCAGAGTGCCTTATAATAGAGGCCGGAACCGGCGTCGGGAAAACACTCGCCTACCTTATACCCATGGCCGAATACGCGCTGGAAAACAAAAAACGCGTCATAATATCCACATATTCAAAGGCACTGCAGGGGCAGATATTCAAAAAAGATCTGCCGGTGGTGAGGAAAATATTCCCTGATTTAAGATATGAGATAATATACGGCGCCGGGAATTACGCCTGCATACGCAGGTTCCATGAATATTCATCAAAGGGTTCCCTTTTTTCCGGCGCGGCCTCGGCAGACGAGATGCTTGAATTTATCAGGGAAGCGGGCGGCCTGCGCGAGAACACGAAGTTTCACATACCCGACGATGTGTGGAAAAATATAAACAGGGAAAAGCACCTGTGCCAAGAGGAGGCGTGCCGCCATTTCAAAAAGTGCCATTACTGGACCATGCGCCACAGGCTCAGGAAGGCGCACCTGATTGTGGTCAACCACCACCTCTTTTTTTCGGATTTAATAGTAAATAAAAAACTTCTGCCAGAGGCATCGGCCGTTGTTTTTGACGAGGCGCACAGGCTCGAGGAGACCATGCGGGGCATGTTCTCCATGAAATTTTCCGTGAAGGAATATTTCAGGCTTTTAAAGGAGCTGGAGGATTTTGTAAAACTCAGGAAAAAACAGGGGATAAAGGATTCCACGGAACTTAAAAACAGCCTGAAAAGGGCGAAAAAGGATTTTGAGGAATTTCTCGCGTCGGTCCAGCCTGAAACCGGCATACTGTCCAGCCAGACCGCCCTTTTTACAATCCACTCAACGCCCCTTGATTCATACACGAATATAAACGATTCACTGCGTGATATAATTTCCTGCCTGAAGGAGGCGCTTACAGGCGGGGATAACAGCGTAAAAAAGCTGGCCGAATACCTCATGGAATCCATATTTTCGCACTCCGAGGTAATAACGCGCTGGCTTGGCAGGAAGGACGGAGCTTATTTTTACTGGGCCGAACTGGGGCGCGATAAGGACACCACTTTTTATGTGACGCCTTATGACCTTAAAAAGGATTTTGAGGAGCATGTCAGGTTTAATTACGAGTGTGTGATATTCACTTCTGCCACCCTTTCCGCGGGGGACAATTTCAATTATGTCGTAAAACGTTTCGGCCTTGAGGACGCTGTTACAGGGCTCTTAAAATCACCATTTGATTATAAAAACAATTCCCTGCTTTACCTTGAAAAACACCTCCCCATGCCGCAGGAACCGGAGTACAAAGAAGAGGTGATAAAAAAGATAGGGGAACTTATATCGGCGGTGGGCGGCGGCATGCTGGTCCTTTTCACAAGCAACGACCTAATGCGCAGGGCAAAGGCCGCCATGGAGGAAAAATTCCCCGGTATGCCCATGCTAATGCAGGGCGAGGCAGGGGCCATGGAACTCATTGAGGTATTCAGGAAAAAGCCATCGGTCCTTTTTGCCGTGTCGTCATTCTGGCAGGGCATCGATATAAAAGGAGACGCCTTAAAATGCGTCGTTATCACACGCCTGCCATTTGAGGTGCCAGAGCACCCAATGCAAAAGGCGATTTATTCGCATGCGCGCGAGGAAGGCGGCGATGATTTTTCCGGCATCGCCCTTCCGCGCGCGATATTCATGTTAAAGCAGGGGTTCGGCAGGCTTATACGGTCAAAGGACGATTACGGGGTGGTGGCCATACTGGACAGCAGGATAACAAAAAAAGGGTACGGGAAAAAATTTGTGCAGGCTCTGCCGGAGGCGAGGGTCACATCCGATACATCGGAGATAGGAAGGTTTTTCGTAGAAAAACAGGGCATAAAACAATAGCAATTGCAAAGGCTGCCGTGTTGTATTAAAATTAATGCAGTTCATATTGCACTGTCGGAAATCCGTTACGGGTTTTATCCGGGGTATACGGCATTTTTATTGGATTGCCGCCCGGTATTATATAGACGGCC
>PLPI01000113.1:0-22473 GCA_003159495.1 candidate division FCPU426 bacterium
GTCAGGATTATAAAATAAGCCGACTGGATATTCCGCTTTAAGCTTCGCGGCGGCCGTGATTTATCCATTTTTGTTTTTTTTTAATCAGTTAACCAGTTCACCATAATATGAAAATATACATGCCTTTAATTTGACTTAAGGCCGTTCCGGTGTTATATCTTCTTATGTAGCCGTTAAAGAAAAATTTTGCGAGGAGAATAACATGGCACGCTCCAATTTGCGTGAACTTGTTGATGCCGGGCTGATAATAAAGCGGAGGCAAAATATGCGCAGTATGGTAAAAAGCTGCGCGATTTCCGGNNCGCAGTCTTAAAATAACGAATACAGTCCTCTTCTTTGACGATGAACACCCCGAGTATGCGGAAATATTTGATGAGTTTGTTTCTGTATGCGACGCCTCAAATGTGAATATTATAATAGAAGGCGCGGATGATGACGGCCTGCTGCCCTCGGATTTTTTGAAGGAATCAGTTAAACATGGTGAGTATCAGGGGTAAAGTTAAAAGTTAAAATGCAAAACCAAGAAGTATAACTTAAAATTATAAACCAACGGCAACTTGCCGTCTTTTTTTGTTTTGCCCTCAATTTAAAAGCTTACAAGCTGTAATTTTTGGTTTTGCCTTTTAACTTTTGCCTTTTCCGCTTGCATAGCGCCGGTTTGTGTATTAAACTGTATTTGAAAGAAAGTTTAACGCGGGGTGGTCATGAAAAAAGAGGCTTTAACGGCTTATCAGGGATTTAAACTGGCGGGTGAAGCGGCTTTGAGGATAAAAAAAACGTCGCCCGCCCTTCTGGATGAAGATTATGTTGAAAAACTGCCTGTTGCCATCCTGGAATCTGTAAAAAAGCACAACCCCAAACTGCCACAGGACACCGCGGCTTTTTTGCTTTATTTTACCGGAAGCCTTTCAGAATATTTTTCCGGGGAATATGGCGGCCAGACAGAGGATAAAAAAAATGCGGCAAAAAGTACATGCGAAGGTTTGAAGGCTTTTGGGGCCGCTTATGATTATCTCATGGAAAATGATCCGGCCATATTCAGCCAGGAAAAGGCGGTCATGCTGGCTCCGGCAATTACCGGGTTTATTGATTCAACAAAATATAAAATATCACCGGGCGCAAGGGAGTTTCTTGACCAGCTGCTTGGTTTTCTCTCTTTTAACCTTGAAAAGGGATTTATCCAGTATGACCCCGCTAAAAAAAGCGTTCCAAGGCAGATGGAACTTTTTTAGGGGATATTCTTTATCAGGAGGAAACAATGGCTGACGAAATCAAGTATGAACTTGTTAAAACGCTGGGCGCACTCGGGGAAGGCTCAAAGGGATGGAAAAAAGAGGTAAATATAATAAAATGGAACGACAGGCCCGGGAAAATTGATATCCGTTCATGGTCCGGGGAACACGGAAAAATGGGAAAGGGAATAACCCTTTCAAAAGCGGAATTAAAGGCCCTTCTCGAATTGTTCAAAACAATGGATATTGAAACACTGGAAATTGAATAAAATAACTACTTGACAGCAGAACACTGTTACGCTATGCTTTATTCATAAGAAAGTATGTGTGTAATATAAAGGTTTTGAAGTGGTGGCGGTACACGGGAATTTTTTTTAATTTAATAGCGTAACAATGTTATGTTACGCAGAAAGGATAGAAAATGGATGATGATTTGATATCAAAAAAGGAACTGCTTGAATTGAAAGGAATTTCTTATGGCCAGCTCTACAGGTGGAAAAGAAAGAACCTTATCCCCGAGGAGTGGTTCATCAGGAAATCAACCTTCACAGGACAGGAAACTTTTTTCCCCAGGGCCATGATACTCGGCCGGATAGAAAAGATAATGGATATGAAAGAGGATATTTCGCTCAACGACCTGGCAGGGGTTTTTTCCCCGGGGATTCCCGGGATGAAGATTAAAAAAACGGAACTTGTGGAAAGAAAGATTGTTACGCAGGCGGCATTGGAAATTTTTTCTCACAGTTTTCCCGGCGATGGAATGGATTTTGACGGGGCGCTTATTTGTTACATGGCGCAGAGACTTTTGTCTTCCGGCGACATTACCGCGGATGAATGCGCCGCGGCTGTCGGCTGCATGAAGGACAATTATACCGCTTTCAGCGGAAAAAACTGTGAACTTGTCATTCTAAGAAAGCTCGGCGTGGCGGTCTGTCTTATCGCGGCGGCCGCCGGGGAAGTGCGTTTTGAGGGCGGGGCAAAAATAATTTTCAGGGAATCTATAGGCGCCTGCGCCCAGGAGTTAAAACTTAAACTTTAAAGGAGGTATTTTTTTTATGCCGAAATCAGGGAACGACCTTAAGGTTAACGGAAGTATGAGGCTATCCGGCGGCGTTTATGACAATGCCGCGGTAAACGGAGCGCTGGAAATAAACGGCGCGCTTAAGTGCAGGGAGCTTGCGGTTAACGGAATGCTCAACGTGAACGGGAATCTGCATGCCGTATCCGCGGTGATACGCGGCAGGCTCGACGTGGAAGGCAATATGGAAGCAAAATCGCTCGATACCAAGGGAAAAACAGACATTGAAGGCGATGCAAAAATAGGCGAGATTCGCATAGAGGGGGCGCTTGACGCGGAAGGCGCCGTGGAGGCCGATAAAATAACCGTCAGGGGCCATTTTATGTCGGAAAAAGGGTGCAACGCCGAGGAATTTACCGCCACGGGCAGGTTCAGGATTGAGGGGCTGCTGAATGCGGAAAATATAAACTGCGAGCTTTACAGCAAGAGCTACGCTGAGGAGATAGGCGGCCGGGAAATAACAATCAGGGAGGGGCGGGGGCTAAACAATTGGCTGAAAAATATTTTTCCCGGTTTTAACATCCTTGACGGGCGGCTTGTCGCCGGAACAATCGAGGGAGATACGGTGAAAATAGAGAACACAAACGCGAATATAGTGCGCGCCACCGACGTGACGATTGGAGAAGGATGTGAAATAATGCTGGTTGAATACAAGAACAGCCTGAAAACTGCGCCGGGTTCAAAGGTAAAGGAGAGCAGAAAAATATAGAAGGAGGCGGCCGTTTATACCGCTAAACTCATGGTATAGAACGTGGTTTTCCGGCAGTATAAATACATTCAGAGGCAATAAAATAAAAATGGAGGTAAACATGAAGATGAGTTTTTTATCAAGCGGAATTTTCTGGGGTGCGGTTCTGGTTTTGTTCGGGATATCGGTTCTGTTAAAGGCTGTTTTCCACATTGATATTCCCGTATTCAGGATACTTGTGGGGCTCATAATAATTTATTTCGGGTTAAAAGTTTTGACCGGCTGGCACGGCTTTTCATCGGTAAATTCGGCGGTCTTTTCGGACTGTTCCATTGCGCCCGGGGATATAAAGGGAGACTATAGCGTTGTTTTTGCGAAAGGTACAATGGATTTATCCAATGCCGACATTAAAAACAAGTCCGTGACCGTCAGGGTTCATACTGTTTTCGGGGATACAACCATTTATGTGGACAAAAATATGCCGGTTAAAGTTCAGGCGGAGGCGGTTTTTTCAGGCGTTAAAATGGCGGACGGGAATTTGGTATCAATAGGGGATCTGACATATCTTTCTCTTTCTTATAAAGAGGGCGGAAATTGCCTGATTATAAAATCGGATACGGTATTCGGCAGTTTGAAAATAGTAAACAAATAGGGATTATGGCACAATGTTTGGCCGGCAACTACACTTCCATATTTACCTTGATTTCCAGCGTAATATTTGCTATATTATGGAAGTAACAGAAAGAGTTTTGCAGGTGGTAGAAGTAGAAAGAGAACTTGCTTGGAACAGTTTTCGCAAGGTAATTGTTTCTTAAGTGGTTCTACAGTTTCTGCTTTTACCCGGGCTCATGAAATTTAAGGAGCCCGGGTTTTCGTTTTTATTGTCGTTCACCAGACTGTAAAAGTATTTTCAGGGCTGCCTTGCAGCCCTTTGTCATTATTAAAAACAGGAGATTTTACCCAATGGAAAAGATAAAAAACATCGCGATAGTGGCCCACGTAGACCACGGCAAGACAACGCTGGTTGACGCCATGCTCAGGCAGGCCGGGGTCTTTAAATCATATCAGAAGCTCGAAGAGCGGGTAATGGACTCCAACGACATAGAAAAAGAGCGCGGCATAACCATATTTTCAAAGAACGCCTCATTCCGTTACAAGGATTATAAAATAAACATAGTGGACACCCCGGGACACGCGGATTTTGGCGGCGAGGTACAGCGTATATTAAAAATGGTGGATTCGGTTCTGCTTGTCGTGGATGCCTTTGAGGGTACGATGCCGCAGACAAAATATGTCCTGAAAAAATGCCTTGAGCTAGGTCTGATGCCGATAGTGGTGATAAACAAGATTGACAGGCCCAACGCCAGGCCCGACGAGGTTTTGAATATGGTATTCGACCTTTTTGTGGAATTGAACGCTGCTGACGAACAGCTTGAGTTCCCGGTAGTTTACGCTTCGGCACGCGACGGGTATGCCAGGTACCGCCTGAGCGACACGAACATGGACCTGATACCGCTTTATGAAATGATAATCAATCATGTGGAAGACACAACAGGCGACGACGGAAAGCCTTTCCAGTTTTTGACGTCCGCCATTTCCTATGATAATTACCTTGGTAAAATGGGAACCGGAAAAATACACAACGGCACCGTAAGGCAGGGGCAGGAAGTGGTGCTCATGAAACGCGGCGGCGACAGGCTGCTTTATAAAATAACAAAAATATTCGGCTTTGAGGGTCTCGCTAAAGTGGAAATGAAGGAAGCCTTCGCCGGCGACATAGTCGTGCTGGCGGGCATGGAAACCATAGACGTAGGAGAAACTGTGGCCGACAGGGAAAATCCGGTGGAACTTCCGACCATAGATATTGACAGGCCGACGATGTCCATGACCTTCCGCGTAAATGATTCTCCTTTTGCCGGCAGGGAGGGAAAGTTCGTCACTTCCCGCAACATCAGGGAAAGGCTTTACAAGGAACTTCAGACCAACGTTTCAATAGTGGTTTCCGACGGCGAGACGCAGGATTCTTTTGTAGTAAAGGGCAGGGGCGAACTGCAGCTTGCCATATTGATTGAAAATATGAGGCGCGAGGGTTTTGAACTGCAGGTATCCAAGCCCCAGGTTATTTTTCACGATAAGGACGGAGAGAAACTCGAGCCGATTGAACACGCCATAGTGGATGTGCCGCAGGAACATGTGGGCACGGTTATAGAAAAAATGGGAATAAGAAAAGGCAATATGACAAATATGATACAGGGCGGCGACGGATACACGAGGCTTGAATTCATGATACCGACACGCGGGCTGCTTGGTTTCAGGAACGAATTTATGACCGAGACGAGAGGGACGGGGATTTTAAACCATTCCTTCCATGAATACGGGCCGTACCGCGGCGATGTTCCGACCAGAACCCGGGGTGTGCTGGTGGTCATGGAAGAAGGGCAGTCTGTGGGTTATGCCATGGACAAGCTCCAGGACAGGGGACAGTTTTTTATAAATCCGGGCGCAGACGTGTATGAGGGGATGATTGCCGGCGAAAACAGCCGTGAGAACGATATGGTAGTGAATGTCTGCAAGGAAAAAAAGCTTACAAATATGAGGGCGTCGGGCTCCGATGACGCCATAAAACTTGAGCCGCCGCGCAAATTCTCGCTCGAGCAGGCAATGGAATACATAGCCGAGGACGAACTCCTTGAGATAACGCCTTTGACCATTAGGCTCAGGAAAAAAATACTGGAAGCCAATAAGCGCAAAAGGGCTGAAATTACGGCTGAAAACAAGAACGCCTGAGGGTAAAACAGGCGGGAATAAATAAGCATTAAACTTTTTCCGCGTATAATTTCTATTCGTATTTGTTGACAAAAACCCCTCTTTTGGTTATAATTTTCCATATTTTTTATTATCCTGCGTAATAATAAAAAACACTATATATATTATTGTAATTCTACCGGAGGTGGACTGTGGGGCTTTATTTCGGCCATTTGATTTACTGGTGGTTCATGTCTTTAATTATCGGCGTTATCGCGTTCCCGATAAGTTTTTTTCTCTTCAGGAATTCCTACGACAGGGGGTACATGTTTTCCAAGATAATCGGCCTGTTTTTAATAGGATACCTTTCCTGGCTCATCGGCTTCCTTAATTTCTCTGTTTATTCCGTGCTGTTTGTCATGCTGCTCATCGCGGGCGTTTCCGCATGGATATTCATGAAGCAGGGCGGGGAGATAATGGATTTCTTTTCCAAAAAGTTCGCGATGATAATTATAACCGAACTATTTTATTTCCTGGTATTTTTCAGCTACGCTTTTTCGAAGATGTACCACCCGGACATACAGGGACAGGAAAAATTCATGGACTTCGCCTTTATGAACGCGGTGGGAAAATCAAGCCATATGCCGCCCTATGACCCCTGGATGGCGGGCAGCGGGCTGTACGTCAGCTATTATTATTTCGGCTATGTCATGATGGGGCTCATTGAAAAACTTTCCATGATACCAAATGGCATGGCTTACAACGTGGCGCTGGCGTACCTTTACGCGCTCTCCGCAATCGGCATCGTGGGACTTCTTTTTAACCTGACAAAAAATTATGTGGTGGGATTTTTTGCCTTTGCGTTCCTGCTTCTGCTCGGGAATCTTGACGGGCTGCGGCAGCTTATGCATCTCAAGGGCGGTTTCATTTCCGGCTTTAACTGGTGGAACTCCACAAGGATAATGGACTATGAAAATTATGACTATACCATTACGGAATTTCCATTTTTTTCGTTCCTGCTGGGCGATATGCACCCGCACCAGATGGCCATACCGTTTGTGCTTTTAGCCCTTAATATCGGCCTGACGTTCATCAAGACCGAAGCGAAGGAAATGTTCNNTGTTCCGGGCGACCGTGGAAAACCTGGGTTTTATAATTTTTGCCGGGCTGGTGCTCGGCGGCCTCTGGTTCCTGAATTCCTGGGACTTCCCGACATACTTTTTTGTGACGGCGCTGTGTGTTATTTCAAACAAGTATTCCAGGGATGAAAAACTTGAATCATCATATAAGGATATGCTGTATACGCTCGGCCTTATCCTGGGCGTGGGAATCGTCGCATACCTGCCGTTCACCGTGCTGTTTAAGTCGCAGGTAAAGGGTATCGGCCTAGTCATGGTAAACACGAAGGTTTCCGATTATATAATAATTTTCGGGATAATGCTTTTCCCGGTGCTTTCTTTTATTACCGCCAGGATATTGAACTGGGTCGAGTCTTTCAGGATAAATTCCTCCAAATCAAAAAAACGCGAACTTTTCTGCCCGCACTGCGGGGCCCAGTTCAGGGAAGGCAAGAACATTTGCGGCCAGTGCGGTTATGTGATATCCGGCGACGAGCTTTACCTGGGAGGGCTTGATGTGGCCCCGAAAAAGACCAATGAAACGGCATCTTCGTTCTTTAAATTTCTTTCGGACCCGGCCGCTCACAAGGACAACAGGGTTTATGTTTACTCGTTCACGGCTGCCGGCATAGCCCTTGCGCTGACAGTTTACAAATCCGTAATCGACAAGGTCAACCTCGGGCTGACCACTGGAATACTCACGGTTATTCTTTCTGTGCTGATACTGCTTCTGGTCACCAGGACCGAGCTGAAGGAAAACCAGTTTATCCTGATACTTGTTTTCACGGCGCTTTTTGCGACGTGGGGCACTGAAATATTCAGGGTTGTGGACGGCTTTAATGACAATGTGAAACTGCGCAGGATGAACACCGTATTTAAATTTTATTATCAGGCATGGATAATGCTTTCCGTTGCCGCGGCTTATTCGTTTTTCTGGGTAAACCATTTTTACCTGAATTTCAAGAAAAAATATATCCGTTACCTGTGGAACACGATTTTCGGACTGCTTATAGCCTGCGGGCTGCTTTATACCATAGGCGGCACTGCCGTGCGCACGGATAATTTCCGGAATTACATGACCCTTGACGGGACCGATTTTTTGCGCAGTTTCGAATATGACGGCAGGATGTCGGCTTACGGCGACTTTCAGGCGATAGACTGGATAAAGCGCAACATAAAAGATACTCCGGTAATACTTGAGGCGTGCGGCGGATCCTACACCGAATACGCAAGGGTATCTTCTTTTACCGGCCTGCCGACTGTGATTGGATGGCCGTGGCACGAAACGCAGTGGCGCGGCACAGGAGACGAGGCTTCGCGCAGGGAAAACGACGTGCGGACGATTTATGAGACGCCGGATGTGAACCTTGCGGAAACACTTTTGAAAAAATACAATGTGAAATATGTATATATGGGCGCCCTTGAAAAGGATAAATACGCGGCGAGCCCGCAGGGGCTGGCAAAATTTGCCGGGATGGGCGACATAGTTTACGCGAACAAGATGGATACCGTAATATATAAACTAAGGGATTAACTATTTTTCAGGAGGATTAAAAATGGCTGATACTATCAAGTGCCCCAAATGCGGGGAAGAGAATCCGTCCGGCAACAGGTTCTGCGACAGCTGCGGGGCGAAGCTTGTCCAGGCGGCGGCGCCTATAAAAGAAGAGGCCTCAAAGCCGGCGGATAAAAAGAAGATAAAAATACCGGGCAGGGAACCAAAAGAGGCTAAAACACAAACCGGAGAAGCGTATTTCGGCGAGGCTGTTATACCGGCCGCTCCCGGTACCATCTTCATAAACTGGGAAATCGTGGCATGGGTGATAATAGTCATCGTGGCTTTTGCGCTTCGTTTTGCTTTCCTTGGAGACAAGCCGCTCCATCACGACGAATCAATGCACGCCTTTTACGCCTGGAAACTTTTTAAGGGCGAGGGGTATTCATACAATCCGATGATGCACGGGCCCTTCCACTATCACGCCAACGCCCTGGTATATTTTCTATTCGGCGTTTCTGATTATACGGCGAGGGTGGCCCCGGCAATATGGGGAATGCTTGGAATATTTCTTTTAATGGCATTCAGGCCGTATCTGGGAAAAACAGGAACTTTGATAGCGGCCCTTTTGATGGCCATATCGCCGATGTTCACATATCAGGCGAGGTTTATCCGCGAGGATATTTTTATGGCTGTGGATACCATTATGATCTTTATCGGTTTGATGAGATACTTTGATTCGAGGAAACTGAACTGGCTTTACCTGGCGGCAACAGGTCTTGCGCTGGCCTGGGCCACAAAGGAAGCAAACTACATAACAATGTTCGTTTTCGGAACTTTCCTTATAGGCCGATGGTTCTGGGAATATTCGCTCCGTTCAATACCTGAAAAATTTGAAAAAGAGGGTGTTGTGTACAGGACCGTCGAGTACTGGCTAAAGGACGGGAAAAAGGATTTTATAAAGGCACTGGTGCTTTTTGTGCTTATACACGGTTTCCTTTACTTCGGGAAAAACGGACCCTTCTGGCCAAATTTCTTGTCCAATTTGAAACTTATCTGGGACGGATATGTGGGCGGTTTGGTTTACTGGATAGGCCAGCATGGCGTCGAACGCGGGAGCCAGCCGCTCTATTTTTACGCTCTGCTCATACCACTTTACGAACCGGTTGCAGTGGTTTTCATGCTGATTGCGTCGGTTTATTTTATCATCAACCAATCAAAAAGGACATTTTTTAACATGTTTTGCATATACTGGTGGATTATGTCGCTTATTGTTTACTCATGGGCCGGCGAAAAAATGCCCTGGATGGCCATACATATACTGTTGCCAATGATTATACTGGCGGCCCAGATGATAGCGGATATTATCAAAAGCAGGGATATGGGATGGAAACGCGGAGCAGGTATAGCATTGTTCGTCATCCTTGCCATGTATTCCATCCACAGCACAATGTACCTTTGCTTCTACGGAAAAGGCGCCAATCCAAAGGAATCAATGGTCTATGTCCAGACTTCTCCGGACGTGCCGCTGGTCTCGGACAAGATAATGAAGCTCGCAAAGGATTTAAAGGGCGAGAAACTCGACTCAACCGATTTCCGGGCATTTGACCCGCATAATATGGAGATAGTGTGCGAGGATTACTGCACATGGCCCTTTGCCTGGTATCTGCGCGATTATAACAAAATCGCGTATGACCCGAAGAATGTCCCTGACAGCGAGATAGGCAAGCCTGTCATCCTTTCCGGGATTGAGGAAGCCGCGCCGGGCCATGACCTCGACGTAAGGGCGAGGCTTACAAAAGACACAAAAATGCCGGACGGCTCCATTGTTTCCTACGTCGGCACGCGGTATAAGCTCAGGGAATGGTGGGCGCCTGATGAAAAAAAGTGGTGGGATGCGCCGCTTTTCAGCCAGACAAACGTTCCGGGAAAACTTGAAATGCTCTGGAACCGTTACATGTACAGGGAAGTCTGGAACGACCTTGGTTCGTACGATTTTGTGGTATACGTCAGGAAGGATCTGATGAAATACTGGACCGGAGGGCTTGAATAATGATTGATTTAACTGTAATGTCAAAGCAGGAAAAGATACTGATAGCCGCGCTCTTTTTCTCGATAGTGATACTGCTTTTGTTGATGTTCAATCCGGACAACGTAAAAAATGACAGGAAAATAGCAGCGGAACCGCAGAATATACTTACGCAGGGCGGCGCTCCTGGAACTGACAGGGGATTTTTTCAGGCGCCGAAGGATATGGCTGTGGATAAGGACGGTGATATCTATATTGTCGACTCCAACAACAACAGGGTGCAGAAATATAACAATTCCGGCGCGTTTATACTTTCATTCGGAAAAAAAGGCAACGAACCCGGTGATTTTAACGGCCCCTGCGGCATAGACATGGGGCCCGACGGAAATGTTTATGTGGCCGATACCTGGAACGGCAGGATAGAGGAATTTTCGCCGACCGGAAGCTTTATACAGATGATGGGACAGAACCAGGGGCTCTGGGGGCCGCGCGATGTGGCAGCCGACAGGGACGGAAATGTTTACGCCNNGATACCGGCAACTGCCTGATTTATAAATATGACAAGGCGGGCAGGCTTCTTCTTACTTTTGGGAAAAAAGGCGGGGGCAAAGCAGACGGGCAGTTTGAGGAGCCTTTTTCCATCAAACAGGGGCCTGACGGCAACATGTACGTAGTGGACAGGAAAAATTTCAGGATACAGGTAATAACGACATCGGGAAAGTTTGTGCGTTCCATTCCGGTAAACGGATGGTCCGCGGAACAGATAACCAAGAACGGATGCCTGATGGAACCGTACCTGGACATAGATATGAAAAACGGGAAAATAGCTGTGTCGGACTCGACTAACCGCAGGGTGCTTGTTTACAGCCAGTCCGGCAGCCTTATTAAAACCATTACAGCGGATAAGAACAAAGCGGCGCTGATGTGCCCGCTGGGGGTTGTTTTTTATAACGGCTCCATACTTGCGACCGATTCGGCCACATCAAAGGTGCTTACGCTCGAATATTAATATTTAAATAAATGTCGGAGGGCAACATGGCAAAGAAAAAGTTAAGGTCCAAAACAAAGGCTAAATCAAAATCACGGAAGGCCCCGAAAAAGAAAAGGGGAAGCCTCGGGGTGCTGATAATCACGGTGGCCATAATAGCGCTGGTTATCATAGTGTCCAAGGTAAAAAGCGGGCCGGCCGTTAAATTTATTAAGTCCCAGGTATTGGCAGAATGGGGGGTTTCCGGCGATAAAAAAGGCGAGCTGGATTCGCCGCGCGGCATTGCGCTCTCTCCGGACGGCTTGGACGTTTATGTGACCATATTAAATACAAACTCGGTGGCAAAGTTCAAGCTTCCGGCAAATCCGGCGGATGACTGGACTTTCCTTACGGAATGGGGCGGCAAGGGGTCCAAGGACGGGCAGTTCAACGAGCCGTCGGGGATTTCCACGGATAAGGACGGGAATGTTTATGTGGCCGACGCATGGAACGGCAGGATACAAAAATTCAGCGATACGGGAAAGTTCATACTTGAGATAGGCGGGCAGAAGGCCGGGTTTTACAGCCCCAGGAACGTAATGGTCAATAAGTTTGGAATTGTATACGTCGCCGACACCGGGACGAGCCGTATTCACAGGTTTGACACTGATGGCAACAGGGTTGGCAATCCAGCCGGCGGATCGGGCAAGGCGCCGGGAAAATTCATGGAAGATTTCGGCATAGCCCTGGATTCGAAAGGCAGGATATATGTGGCGGACGCGGGCAACAGGCGCATACAGGTATTTTCACCGGATTTGGTGCCGCAGGCGCAGATAAAGGTAAAGGCATGGGACGCGAACCTTCCGTTATGGCCGATGCTGGCAATCGATTCTCAGGACAGGCTTTATGCCGTATCATCCGGCACACAGGAGATAATAGTTTTTGACACAAAGGACAAGAACTTTAAATATATAGGCACAATCAAAAGCGATATGAGGGACAAACCAATGTTCACGAATCCGCTTGGCGTTGCCGTTGACGCGCAGGACGATCTTTTCATAACCGAGATATCCAGGAACAGGGTTATGAAAATTAAACCGGTATTTGAGTGACATTCAGGTTTGCATTAAATGGAGAGTAAAGGCGGTAAAGACGGGCTTATCAGGGATTCTTTCATATTATTCGCCGCATCATCCCTGGTAAACCTGTCAAATTTCGTATTCCACAGTTTTGCCAGCAGGATGCTCGGCCCGGACGAATACGGGGTGCTGGTGACGCTGCTTGCTTTTATTGTCATTGTGGCCATGCCATCACAGGCGCTCCAGATGACTATAGTAAAAAAAACATCCATATTCAGGGCTCATGACAGGCCTGGAAGCATTGAAAAGCTTTTCCGCATGACATCGGTATGGTTCATTGTGATAGGACTGGGGTGTTTTCTTGCTTTTGCGGCTGTGGGTATTCTGCCCGGCGGGCTGAAGAACTTTTTTCATATACAAGACCCCGCGCTCTATTATATTCTTGGAGTGATATCTGTTCTGATGCTGGTTCTGCCGGTGGTGCGCGGCATTCTCCAGGGGCTGCAGAATTTTGTCGGCCTCGGCATATCGCTTGTTATTGACGCGGTTACAAGGCTGCTCGCCCTTTATGTGCTTGTGAAGGCCCTTTCAGGGGGTGTGAGGGGCGCCATCTCTACGACGCTTGCAGGCGGATTCGTTTCCTATGTAGTCGGGTTTTTCCTTATAGCCTATATATTCAGGTATAAGGAAGATAAAGAAGAAGTAATTAAAAAATCAGACCTTTTTTCATACGCCCTTCCGGTATTTTTTTCAATGCTGGGTTTCGCTTTTTTAAGCTACATAGACGTCTTTATGGTCAAGCATTTTTTTAACAGCCATGATGCCGGGCTCTATTCCGCAACATCAATGATAGGCAAGGCTTTTTTGTATTTTCCGTCAGCCATAGCCATGACGCTCTTCCCCAAGGTTTCCGAGGGCCACGAACTGAACAGGGGGACAAAGGCTCTTTTATACAAAAGCCTCGGTCTCACGGCCGCGATAAGTTTCGCCGGAATAATATTCTGTTATTTTTTTCCCAGAATCATCATCGGGATTATGTTCGGAGAGAAATTCTACGCCATAGACGGCGTCGTGAAATTATTCGGGGCGGCTATATTCCCCCTGGTGCTTTTTAATGTCGCCATGAACTACGCGCTTGCCGTTCACAGGTATGCATTTATTTATTTTACGTTTGCGGCGATAATAATCTATTCGGCGCTTTTGTGGTTTTTTCATAATGATTTTTACCAGGTTATAAGCATGCTTTTCGGCGTAACATCGGTGCTTTTTATACTTACAATGTTCTCCCTGCGGGGTGAGGGTAAAATGGTGCAAAATGCAGTTTAAAAAGCTGTCTATCCTTATGCCGATGTATAACGAGGAACTCTCGGCCGCCCGTAACATAATGGAAACAGACGCCTATTTCAGCGGCAGGGGGATTGGATACGAGATAATAGTGATGGATGACGGGTCAAAGGATTTGACCTATGACAGCGCGGCAAAAGCCGGCAAAGAACATATAAAAGTATTTAAACTGCCGGTAAATGAGGGCAAGGGCGAGGCCCTGCGCACGGCTTTCAATAAAAGTTCCGGCGACCTTGTGATGTTCCTGGACGGCGACCTTGACATACACCCGCGTCAGTTTGAGGCGCTTTTTGAGGTAATGAAAAAAGACGGGGCGGACGTTGTCATCGGGTCCAAACGCCATCCGCTCTCGGTTCTCAATTACCCGAGGAACAGAAAAATACTTTCTTCCGGTTATTTTTTTATAGTTAAACTGCTGTTCGGCCTGCCTTTAAAGGACACCCAGACGGGGATAAAGCTTTTCAGGCGCGAGGTGCTGGAAAAGACATTTCATAAGGTGCTTATAAAAAGATACGCCTTTGACCTCGAACTTTTGATACTGGCCCACCACAGCGGATATAAGATAAGCGAAGCGCCTGTTGTTGTGGATTATAAGGGAAAATACGGCCACATTACCATGAAACTCATATTTAAAATGCTCTGGGATACGCTGGCGGTATTTTACAGGCTTTACATCTTAAAATATTACGATAAAATAAGCTGAGAATAAAATTGCGCAATATTGCCGCCAGGAGAGAAATGTTGAAAACAGTTTCCATAATAATACCGGTGAAAGAGGTCAACGACTATATAGCCGAATCGCTCGGCGAAATAAACAAGCTCGATTACGGCCTCAAAAAGGTCGAGGTAATTGTACTGCCCGATTCGCCATCCAGGATAAAGGGTAAGTTCAAATTTAAGCTTAAAGTTATACCGACGGGCCATATATATCCGGGAGAGAAACGCGATATCGGCATAAAAAAATCGGCCGGTGAGATTGTCGCGTTTATAGATGACGACGTTTTTCCGAAAAAAGAGTGGCTTAAAACGGCGGTAAATATATTCGGGTCCGATAAAAATATAGGCGCGGCGTGCGGCCCGGCCGTTACGCCGGAAAATGATTCTTTCCTGCGCAAGGTGAGCGGATTTATCTATTCTTCATTTTTGGGCGGCGGCGGTTACCGTTACCGTTACATTCCGGAGAAAGCGCGTTTTGTGGAGGACTACCCATCATGCAACCTGCTGGTCAGGCGGGATGTCCTTGAAAAAGTGGGCGGGTTCAACACGGAATTCTGGCCCGGAGAAGACACTGTTTTATGCCTTAAAATAGTCAGGGATCTTAAGTTAAAAATAGCGTACGATCCGGATATTTTTGTTTACCACCACAGGCGGGAGTTTTTTTCGGGGCACATTAAACAGGTGAAAAGCTACGCCATGCACCGGGGATATTTTGTAAAAAGGTTTCCGGAAACCTCGCTTAAGGCGGGCTATTTTGTCCCATCGGCGTTCGCGTTGTATCTTGTAAGTTTCTCGTATCCGCTGATTTTTTGCCATAAGTGGCTCTCTGTCTGGTCCATGCCGCTTGAGCTGTACGTGCTGCTGCTTTTTGCGGATTCAATAAAGACGGCCGGGCCGGCTTACGCCGCGCCGACGATGGCGGGCATATTGCTTACCCATATTTATTACGGGTTATATTTTTTAAAAGGGCTTTTTTCAACGAAGTTAAATGAGGAAAAGGGGGAAAAAAAATGAAAATAATGATATCTTATCCGCCGCTTTCAGGGGATGGAACGCCTACGCTGGGGCAGAACAGGCAGTTTCAGTGGTTCCACAATCCGTCTTTTATATATCCCATGGTGCCGGCCTCGGCAGCAACACTGCTGAAATCAAAGGGTTATGAAGTTGTCTGGGACGACTCAATTGCCGCAAAACGCACCTATCAGGAATGGGAAGAGAACGTAATAAAAGAAAATCCGGATTTTATTGCTTTTGAGACAAAAACCCCGGTCGTCAAACAGCACTGGGGCATAATTTCAAAATTAAAGGAAAAACTTCCGGCTTTAAAAACCGTATTAATGGGCGACCATGTGACGGCCATGCCGGAAGAGACGATGAAAAATTCAAGTGTTGATTTTGTGCTGACCGGCGGTGATTATGATTTTCTTCTGCTTAATATCCTCGAGTTCGCGGAGAAAAAAAGCGCGCTTGAGCCGGGAATATGGTTCAGGGCTGATAACGGAATAAAAAATACGGGAAAATTCAGGCTCGAACACGACCTCAACAGCCTGCCTTTCATAGACAGGGACCTCACGCACTGGAAAATGTACGGCGAGAAATTTTTTAAATACAGCCCCTATACCTATACAATGACCGGCCGCGACTGCCCGTGGGCGAAATGCACTTTCTGCTCATGGACGACCCTTTTTCCGACTTTCCGCACCAGGACACCGGAATCACTCCTCGCGGAGATAGACATTCTGGTAAAAAAATACGGCATAAGGGAGATATTCGACGACACCGGCACCTTCCCTCGCGGGGAATGGCTCAAAAAATTCTGCAACGGCATCATTGAGAGAAAATACAAGCTTTCACTGATGGCGAATTTCAGGTTCGATTATATTAATGAAACAATAGCGCCGCTTATGAAAAAAGCGGGGTTCAGGCTATTAAAATTCGGCCTTGAATCGGCGAACCAGGCGACCCTTGACAGGCTCTGCAAGGGGACAAAGGTTGAGGACATCGAAAAGGGGTGCAAAATAGCAAAGGACGCCGGCCTGGGAGTGCACCTTACGATAATGGTCGGATACCCGTGGGAGACCAGGGAAGACGCCATGCGCACATATGCGCTGGCAAAAAGGCTGCTGGACAAAGGGCTCGCGGACATGCTGCAGGCCACTGTGGTCATCGCATATCCCGGGACGCCGCTTTACACACAGGCGGTAGAGAACAACTGGCTCAGGTTCGCGCCGGGCGAATGGGAAAAGTTCGATATGACCATGCCGGTATTCAAATTTCCCGACATGGAGCCATCCGATGTGATGAAAATATGCGACGACATTTACAAGTCTTTTATGACGCCGAAGTTCATGATACGCCAGGTGGCCTCCATGAGGTCGTGGGAGGATTTTACGTTCCTGTTCAAGGCAGGCCAGGCTGTTTTGGGCCACATACTGGATTTCAAGCGGGAAAAGAAGTAGGGCTGAACTTATTGATTTTTAATTTTAACTTTTAATTTCACTTTAACAGTCTCCACTGCGTAAATGAACGGCACCATGAAGCACAAGTACGGGTGCAAAAACCATGCCGGATCCGGCTTTTTAAAATAATTTTTTATAGAATCGTAAAGAGGCCTGACGATTGTAACCATTGAAAGAATAAGAAAAACAAAGCCGCTGTTTTTGGTATTCCAGTTGTATTTTCTAAGATGGTTGTGCTTATAATACAGGTATATATTTCTTTTGCATTTTTTCAGGAACTCGGCGGTTGACGAAACGTGGTTATGCCCGGTTGAATTCTTCATAAAAATATATTTGTTATAGCCCTTTGATATTATTTCCATGTTGCCCTCAATATGAAAAAAATAAGGCTCGGTTTCGGTAAGCTCCAGCATTTTCCTGCGTATCAAAAAGCCCTGGCTTCCAATGGTTGGAACCCTGTCGGGGGAAAATGTCACAAGGAAGTGGTCGCCCTTGTCCTCTGCATCGCCGTAAATCTCCCATTTTTTTTCTGTTGCCATGAATTTATCCCGTTTTCCCAGGTAATAAGCTATCGGGTCGTTTATTCCGAACAGTGAGCAATATCTGTTGGCGGCAGGGTCGCTTGCCCGGTAATTGAACCAGCAGGACTCCACTGCCACGGCTTCGGGATAAAGCATGAATTTATCGGCGGCACGCGCGAGCCAGTCGTCCCCGATAAAATAATTGTCTATATCCATGAAAAGAACCAGTTCGGAATAGCTGTTTGCGATGCCTATGGATTTTCCGCGCTCTATGTGGCGCTCTCCGTTTTTCAATATTATGCAGCCGTAATCCCGCGCAATTTCGACGGTTTTATCGGAAGAATCGTCATCTATGATATAAATATTAACCTTTCCATTATAAACCTGTCTTTTGACCGAATCCAGGCAGGTTCTTATATGTTTTTCGCCGTTGTAAACAGGTATTATTATGTCTATATCCATTTATACTCCCTTGCTTTATTGTTTGGCATATATTAGCAGATAACCCGGGAGGTGTAAATATTATTATGATCTGCGTGGGAAAATATGCATCCGTTTAATCGAACCGCCGGTTTGATGTAAATCATTAAATATGACTTCGCCGGACTCAAAATTGATTGAAAAAAATTTAATTTTTAGTATAATAAAATTGATTAAGGGTTTATAATCACAATATCCACGGCAGTAATGCGGGATATTAGTTCTTATAATAACGGGAGGTTTTAGTATGAAAAAATCGTTTATAATTCTTCTTTCTTTGTTTCTTGTGTCATTTTTTTGCGCAAGCGCTTTTTCTGCGTCATCAAAGGATTACTATGATTACGGTAAAAAGCTCATGGACAAGGGAGATTATAAGAACGCCTTGAAATATTTTTCGGCTGCGGCAAAAGGCGACCCCAAGAACCCCGAATATTATAATGCCATTGGCGATTGTTTTGAAGCGACGGGAAACACAGCCGCGGCAAAAAAATATCATGATTATGCAGATAAGTTATCGGGAGGAAAAACAACGGACGGACAGAAGGGCAACGAGGTAAAAATGGAGGTAATTATCTTTTCCGGCGGCATGTCATCGTCGGGAGGGGACGCATTTGTGCCGGTTTTTGCGGCAAGTTATGAAAGATATCTCGGCCCCAAGCTGAGCATATCTGGAAGCATTGGATACGTTTACGGAGGGTCCCAGAGCGCCGGTGTATCCGGTGACGAAATTACGCTTTCCGGCGGCGGATTTATGGTGCAGGGAAAGCTTAACTGGCACCTGGACGAAATTAAAAAAGGATTATTTGCCGGGCCGAATCTGGCATTCATGCCAATAAGTTATCAGTACAAGGAAACCACCACGGATTACTACTATGGCACTGCGACGACTACAACATATAATTTAGGGGACACGTTGATAATGGGCGGGGTTCAGGTGGGTTATACTTATAAACTTAACGACCAGTTCAATTTAACCGGATTTTGCTGCCTGGATCTTGCCTCGGAATCTTTGAGCGGGGATGCCGGATTCGGGAATATGAAAGCGTCGTCAATAGGGTTTCTGCAGTTTTACGGGATAAGCGGCGGTATGATGTTTTAGTAGAAAGATTGTTTATATAAATACACCATAAAGAGATAAATAGTCTATAAAATACTGTAAAATACTGTTGTTTTTGTGTTGACAATAAAACCATATTTTATTATACTTTTAATTCGTTTTATGCATACGGCGCTTTTGCCTATTTGCGTATTATTGTATTTATTTTTTGCTTCACTTTTTGGTTTTGATTTTTAACTTTTGCATTTGTTTAATTACCGATATATTAATGCAGGTGCCGAGATAGCTCAGTCGGTAGAGCGACAGACTGAAAATCTGTGCGTCGGCGGTTCAATTCCGTCTCTCGGCACCATTTAAGAAGGTTCTTTTAAAGATAAAGATGAAGCGCAAGATCGAAAGGGCTGATGTAGCTCAGTTGGTAGAGCAACTGATTCGTAATCAGTAGGTCACCGGTTCGATTCCGGTCATCAGCTCCATTTTTAAAAAGGGCGGTTGACCGGCCGGTTGATCGGCTGTCGGCTGTCGGTTTTGGTTTTTGAATTTAGTATGAAATATTTAAAGATAAAAAACAATCTGAAATTTTTCAGGAGGTATTTATTGTGTCAGTAATTATCAGGCTTAAAAGGATGGGCAAGGAAAATTCCGCGTTTTACAGGATAGTGGTATCAGACGAGAGGAAATCCGCGAAGAGCGGCCCTTATATTGAGGAACTCGGGTATTACAACCCTGTTAAAAATCCGCCTACTATTAAACTGAACGGCGAGAGGGTTCTTTACTGGATAAGCAAGGGTGCGAAAACATCCCCGACTATCGCCTCGATAATGAAGGGCCAGGGCGTTAAGGTTCCGGCAAAGCCGGCCAGGGTAAAAAAACCCAAAGTCAAAAAAGAAAAAAAGGCCGCGAAGTAAAAAAATGAAAGAGCTTTTAAGCTACGTCGCCGGGCTTATCGTGAATGAAAAAGAGAAGATAGCCGTGCGCGAGACGGATGACGGCATGATCAGGAAATATACCGTAAGGGTATCGAAGAACGATACGAAGAATATTATCGGAAGGGAAGGCAAAACTATCAAGGCGATCAGGAGCCTGATATCGATGGCTTCCATAAATAAGGGGATAAAGAAAAAAACCCCCGTTGAGATAGTTGACGAAGACGGATGGATGTAACGGTACTTACGATATTTCCCGAGGTTTTTGAGAAAACCCTGGATTTTTCGATGATAAAGATAGCCAGGGAGTCGGGAGCCGCTTCCTTTAATGTGGTAAACATAAGGGATTTTGCGGAGGATAAGCATAAGACGACGGATGATGTGCCCTTCGGCGGGCTCGAGGGCATGGTGATGAAAATAGAGCCGCTTTATAAGGCGATTGAAAGTGTTAAGGAAAAAAGCATCTCTGAAAAACGCAGGTTTGTTCTTTTAAGCGCGTCGGGCACAAGGCTGACGCAAAAAAAGGTTGAAGAGTACTCGCACCTTGATGAACTCGTTTTGATATGCGGAAGATACGAGGGGGTCGACGAGCGTGTGCTTAATTTTATCGACGAGGAAATATGCATCGGAGATTTCGTCATTTCCGGCGGGGAATTCGCGGCGATGGCGGTCATAGAAGGCGTAATCAGGCTGCTTCCCGGTGTTCTGGGAAACGCCGATTCGGCGACAAATGAGTCCTTTGTGCACGGTATACTTGATTACCCGCATTACACGAGGCCGCGGGAATTCATGGGTCTTAATGTGCCGGAGGTGCTGACGTCGGGCAACCACGCGGAGATAAAAAAATGGCGCAGGAAACAGGCCCTGAGAAAGACGCTGGGAAACAGGCCGGAACTGCTTGAAAATATGGAGTTGTCAAAGGAAGATAAAATAATTCTTGATGAATTAAGAAGCGAAAGGAGCTAAAAAATGGCAAATATCCAGGAAATAGTCAACAAACTATACAAGAAAAAAGGAAGGGACAACAGCCGTCTGGCTGTCGGTTCAAATCTCAAGGTAAACACAAGGATTCTTGAGGGCGGCAAAGAGAGGATACAGGCATTCGAGGGAATCCTCATAGCGAAAAGGGGAAGCGAACTTGACGCAATGTTGACCGTGAGGAAAATTTCCGCGGGCGGCATAGGCGTTGAAAGGACGTTCCCGCTCCATTCTCCCATGATCGAGTCAATCACGGTGCTATCGCAGGGCGATTCGAAAAAAGCCAAGCTTTATCACCTGAGGGATGCTTTCGGGCGCAAGGCAAAAAAAGAGGCCAAAAAATTCGGCGCAGACAACCTTACGAACGAGTCGCTTGAAGTCAATAAGGAAGCCGCCGAGATAGAGGCGGAAAAGGCAAAATCAAAAGAGCAGAGAAAAGCCGAACACGCGGCTCAGAAAGCGGCGGACGCGAAGGCCGGCAAGAAAAAATAATTTCATCATTACGCATATATTTAAAAAGCCCGGGGAAACTCTCCGGGCTTTTTTTTGTTAGAACAAGAACTCACAGATAGTAGACAGGAGAAAGTAGAAAAAACTGTGGCTGTTTTGTCCGTAATTTATTTTGCCGTTGTAGGGGCCGCCCCATGTGGCGGCCCGAGCCAGCTCCAAACGTAATATCCCGGGTTTGCCGTGCATGCGGGATTTTTTTAATGCCGTCGTCCAAGTTTGTTTTAAGCAAATGCCCGGTAAGAATATTGATGTTGTAGAGCCGCTGCTTGCTGCGGCTCAAACCAGGCTGTTTGCCGTGCACTTTTAAATTTCTTTAATCCCTTATTGTGCTATAATTTTCACGTAAACTATTTGGGTCCTTAACGCGTCTAAAGAATGAATAAAAATTTCAGGGAGGTTTAACTTGAAAAGAAAATTATTGTTGTTTGTCTTATTGCTCGCTCCGCTCTTTTTTGTTTCGTGTACGGTCTATTTAACAGACAGGGCACCCGGTGATGTCTATGTGCGCCCGGCCCCGCCGGCGTATTACTCCATGATAATCTCGGATAACAGGTATATATTTTACAGCGGCGGCGAGCCTGTGGCTGTATGGTACTATATGGCAGACGGAACCGTGGAACGCAGTGGAATTGCAATAAACGGGCCGGTAAAAGTATTTTATGAGCCGGGTGTGGTCGCCTGTGAAATGAATTTTGTCAACGACGTCAGGGACGGCGCATATGTTTATTATTACCCGAATGGAAAAATCAGCGAGCGCGGCCTTTACAGGGGCGGAATGAGAACCGGGCTGTGGAATGACTACTATGAGGATGGCAGGCCTTACCGCAGTTTTTCGGTAAACGGGAATGGCAGGATTTCGGTTAAATTCGAGGCAAAGGGGAAAAGGCCGGAATTTTTTAAAGCCGCGGGATATAAATCGCTTGCCGTGGATGAACATAAAATGAAGGTAACCCATGGCAAATTTAACGTAAATACGGCCCGTGGATATGGTGAAACAGTAATTGATAGAGGATATAAATCTAATAAAATGGATAACGGAAACAGGCAGAA